>JALHPN010000138.1 GCA_022842465.1 Polyangiaceae bacterium
CGCGGGCGCAGGCCGCCGACGCCGGCGCCGCCTCGACCTGCCGCGTCGCCTACGGGCCGGCGGAGATGCCCTTCTGGGGGCCCGCCGCCCTCAGCGTCGCCGGGGCCGAGCTCCGCGTCGTCACGAACGACAGCGGCAAGCCGAGGATCCACGCCGTGCCGATCGCGGCCCCGCCGCCGGCGACGGCCGTGATCACGCCGCCCCCGCGACCGACGGCCTTCGAGGCGATGCGCTCCCCCGCGTGCGAGCTCGCCGGGAAATGGGCGTTCTGCCAGGGGCCAGGCGGCCTCGTGCAGCGCACGACGCTCGGGGCCACGGACACGTTGCCGGTCGCGAAGGGGAGGCCGGGCACGCGCTTCAGCGCCGCGGCGCTCGGCGAAGCCCACGCGGTCGTTGCCACGCTCGACTCCCGGCGCACGACCGAAGGCGAGACGATGCAGGCGTTCGTGACGCTCGACGATCGCGAGCCGGTGCGGCTCTCGGAGGACGGAGCAGGCGCCACGACGGTCCATCTCGTGCGGCGCGGCATCGGCGTCCTCGCCGTCTACATCGACGCGCGCGCCGCGATGCTCCCCCTCCATGCGCGCGCGATGTCTCTCCAGGGCGAGAACCTCGCCCTGGCGAACGACACGGTCGTCTTCATCGGCGGGCCGCCCGAGCGTGGGATCGACTTCGCCGTCGCGCCTGCGGGCCGCGCGGTGTTCGCGCTCCTGCCGATGCCGAGGGAGACGGCGACCTTCGGCATGGCGGCCGTCCCCATCGACGATCCGCCGAAGACCGACGTCGAGGCCGTCTGGTCGATGTACCCGAACGGGCTCGACCCTGCGCCGATCGCGTCGGCCACCCGCGCGCTCGACGGCGGCCCGATCTGGGTCGCGCGCGTGAGGCCGAAGGACGCGCCTCCAGCCTCCCCACGCGTCCTCGAGCTCGGGCGCCTCTCGACCACCGGGACGTTCACGGCCGTCGGTACGATCGCGGAGGGCCGCTCCGTCACGCACGTCGCCCTCACGACCGACGGCCACGGCGCGATCTGGGTCGTCTACGGGGACCGCGCGGGAAGCTACCTCGAGCGCCTGATCTGCACCTGAGCTCCCGCCGGCGCTCAGCGAACGAGCGCGGCGGGGATGAGCGGCTCGAGGTCCTGCTCGAGCCGGACCGAGAACTCGACGACGTCGTCGGTCGAACGATCGAGCTGCATGCCGAGGATGGCGTAGTACCCCTTGCTGCGGTCGAGCCAGGGGGTGAACCCGAACGCGCCGGGCGACGAGATGCTCTCGCAGCCGACCGCGGGCGAGCTGCACTGGAGCCATGCCGTCAGGCCGTAGCGCCAGTCGTAGCCGAACTTCGCGACGGGCGACGTGCCCACCGTGACGCGGTACGGCTCGATCTTCTGCGCGTCGAAGAGCGCCGGCGGCGCCGCCACGACCCCCGTGCCGCGCTTGTACACCTCCGCCAAGATCTTCGCGTACTCGTCCATCGAGGCGCGCATGCCGCCTGCGACGAGCGGGTTCTGCTGCCCGACGCCCCGGCGCGGGCCCGCGAAGTACGCGACGTCCTTCGGCAAGCCGAGCGGCGCGCGGACGGTCTCGTCGAAGAGCGTCTCCCAGCTCTTGCCGGTCGCGATCTCGGCCATCCGCGCCGCGACGTGGAGGTGGACCGAGCCGTAGTCGAAGCGCGTCCCGGGCTCGGCGAGCGGATCCTTCGTCGCGATGTCGTCGACGCATGCGCCGAGCGTCGTGACGAAGTTCGACGTGCACGCCGCTTCTGGGGGGAGCCCGGACGTGAAGGACAGCAGGTGCCGCAGGGTGATCGTGTCCTTCGGGGCCGTCCAGCCGAGCACGTCCCCCGTGGTCGAGTCGAGCGAGAGCTCGCCCTTGCCGATCAGCGCGAAGAAGACGAGACCGGAGACCATCTTCGACGCCGAGGCGACGGCGACGCGGGTGCTCGGCGTGAAGTTGCCGTACGACCTCTGGAAGACCAGACGGTCCTCGGCATCGTAGAGAGAGAACGCCATGTCCGGCGCCGCGCCGGCGTCCGCCGCCACGATCTTCGCGCGCGCGGCGAGGATGGTCGCGTCGATCACGTCGAACGCAGGACGGCCTGCGTCGCCGGCCTCCGGCGCGACGGATCCGTCGGGCGGCGGCCCCGCGTCGAGACCGGAGGTCTCACCGCCGTCGACGGCCTGCGCGACGCCCGGCGCGACGGAGCCCGCATCGCTGCAGGCCGCGAGCCCGGAGCCGGAGGCGACGACGACAAAGGGAAGGGCGCCGGCGAGCGCGAGGCGGAAGAAGGGGGCCATGGGAGGGCGCTCACGCAACCTTCGTTCCTGCCCGATCTTGCCCGCGTTTCGATGCCCAAGGCTGAAATCGAGGTGCAGAGCCGTCGCGCCGATCGTCCAGGACCGCTTGGGGAGGACGTCCTCGCGTTCATGAACGGTCTCGGGGCCGCCGTCTCACGGCGCGGGCGAGGCGGAGCGCCGTCCCTCGTCGTGCTATTTGACACGGCTGGATGAGAACCCTCGACGAGACGCGCGCCTACTACGACGAGTTCAGCAAGAGCTACGAGAAGCACCGCCGACCGAACGACGCGAGCGGCTACCACGCGCTCGTCGACGATCTCGAGGTCGAGCTCACCGAGCGGTACGGGCGGGGCGGCGATGTCCTCGAGTGCGGGTGTGGGACGGGGCTCATCCTCGAGCGCGTCGCGCGCTTCGCGAAGCGCGCGGCCGGGATCGACCTCTCGCCCGGCATGCTCGAGCTCGCGAAGTCGCGGGGGCTCGACGTCCGCGAGGGCAGCGTCACCGACCTCCCGTTCGAGGACGCGAGCTTCGACGTCACCTGCTCGTTCAAGGTGCTGGCGCACGTTCCCGACATCGGGCGCGCCCTCCGGGAGATGGCCCGTGTCACCCGCCCCGGAGGCGTGATCCTGGCAGAGTTCTACAATCCGGTGAGCTTCCGCGGCCTCGCCAAGCGGCTCGGCCCCGCCGGGAAGATCAGCGATCGGACCCGCGAGAGCGCCGTTTACACCCGCTACGACGCCCCCTGGGTCCTTCCGCGCATCCTTCCGCCCGGCACGAAGCTCGAGGCCCGGCGCGGGATCCGCATCGTGACGCCCGCCGCCGTCGTCATGAAGGTGCCGGGACTCGCGGGAATGCTCCGGCAGGCCGAGAGGTTGCTCTGCGACACTCCCGCGTCCATGTTCGGCGGCTTCTATGTGGCCGTCATCCGTAAGGGCCTATACTGACACCGATGCGCATCCTCCCCCGCGCGCTGAAGATCCTCGCGCTCCTCCTCTCGTTCGGAATCTCCAGCTGGCTCGCCCTGAACCTCCACGGCGGTGGCCTGTGGGACGGGCTGGCGCCCGCCAACGCCGCGAACGGGACGAGCGGCAAGCACACCCCGGACAACTACGACCTCTCTCAGCTGAAGGTCGTCAACGAGGTCCTCAAGAACGTCCGCGACAAGTACGTGGACCCGAAGCGGGTGAAGCCGAAGGACATGCTCCTCTCGGCGCTCAACTACGTGCAGCGCGACGTGGCGCAGGTCATCGTCCTCCACGAGGAGAACGCGCCCACGGTGAAGGTCCGCGTCGACACGCAGGAGCGCGAGTTCCGCGTCGACAACGTTCTCGGCCTCTGGGACGTCTCCGCGCGGCTCCGCGACGTCTTCCAGTTCGTGCAGGAGAACCTCAAGAACACCGAGGTCGACCTCCGCGAGGTCGAATACGCCGCGTGCAACGGCATGCTCCACACGCTCGACCCGCACTCCGTGCTCCTGTCGCCCGAGGCGTACAAGGACATGAACGTGTCGACGAGCGGCCAGTTCGGCGGCCTCGGCATCGTGATCTCCATCCGCGATCAGCAGCTCACCGTCATCAACCCGATGCCAGGCACGCCGGCCTTCCGCGCCGGCGTGAAGAAGTACGATCGCATCACGAAGATCGGCGGCGAGTCGACGCTCAACATGGGCCTCAACGAGGCCGTGAATCACCTGCGGGGGGCGCCCGGCACGAAGGTGACGGTCTCGATCCGCCGGGACGGCCCCGACGGCTGGCAGACGCCGAAGCCCTTCGAGCTGACGCGCGAGGTCATCAAGGTCGCGAGCGTCGAGCACAAGCTGCTCGACGGGAACATCGGCTACGTCCGCCTGAAGCAGTTCCAGGCCACGACCGCGAAGGACCTCGACGCTGCGCTCTCCGAGCTCAAGAAGAGCGGTGAGCTCAAGGGGCTCGTCCTCGACCTCCGCGGCAACCCTGGCGGGCTCCTCGAGCAGGCGGCGCGCGTCGCCGACAAGTTCCTCGTGAGCGGCCCCATCGTCGCGACCGTCGGGAACCCCGGAGCCGGGGAGGATCGCGAGGAGAAGTCGGCGCGTCCGGAGGGCACGGAGCCGAACTACCCGATCGCGCTCCTCGTGAACGGCTCGTCCGCCAGCGCGAGCGAGATCGTCGCCGGCGCGCTCAAGAACCACGATCGCGCGGTCGTGATCGGCGAGACCACGTTCGGCAAGGGCTCGGTCCAGCTCGTGTTCAACGAGCTCCCCGATCGCGCGGCGCTGAAGCTCACGATCGCCCAGTACCTCACGATGCCGGGCGACATCAGCATCCAGGGCACGGGCGTGACTCCGGACATCGAGCTCGACCCGATGACGGCCGACCCGCAGGAGATGGATCTGACCGTCGACACGGGGATGATGCTGAAGGAGCGCGATCTCTCGCGCAGCCTCTCGAACGCGAAGGCCCGCGACGGGCAGAAGCCGCAGGAGGTCGTCCGTTACAACCTCCCCGAGTCTCTCCGTCGCGAGCTGCGCGAGCGGGGCGGCGATCCGGACGAGGTGCTCGGCCCGGACTTCCCGAGCAAGGACTTCCCCGTGAAGTTCGCGCGCGACGTCGTCGCGAAGCTCCCTCAGGGCAAGCGCCTCGAGCAGCTCAAGGCCGCGAAGGCGATCATCGAGCAGACGCGGACCACCGAGCTCACGAAGGTGGGCGGCGAGCTCCAGGCGCTCGGGGTCGACTGGGCCGACGCGCCCGCCGACGTTCACCAGTCTGCCCAGGGCGCGCCGCCGCCGCCGGTCGAGGTGAAGCTCGAGACGGACAAGCCGTCGAACGAGCTCACCGCCGGCGACATGGCGGCCCTCAAGGTCACGGTCACGAACAAGGGTTCCGCCCCCCTCTTCCGGCTCGCGGCGGTGACGAAGAGCGACAACCCGCTCTTCGACAACAAGGAGCTCGTGCTCGGCAAGGTCGACGCCGGGAAGACGAAGACGGCCACGATCCCGCTCGGCTGGTGCGAGGTCGAGGGCCGGAAGCCCGGGTCGACGATGCCGTTCGACAAGAACGCGCCGCGGACGTGCCGCATCCCGCGGGACACCCTGTCCCGTCAAGACGGCATCACGGTGAAGTTCGAGGAGTCTCGTGGCCGCTCTCCGGCTCCGCAGCAGCTCCGCGTCGCGGTGAAGGCGCTCGAGCGCCCCGTCTTCGCCTACAGCTTCCAGATCGCCGACGGCCGCAAGGGCAACGGCGACGGCAAGGTGCAGAAGGGCGAGCACTTCACGATGTACGTCAGCGTGAAGAACGTCGGGAAGGGCAAGAGCTACGAGACGCAGGCGAACCTGCGGAACCTCTCGGGCGACGGCCTCCTCCTCCGCGAGGGCCGCTTCGACATCTCGAACATGCAGCCGGGCGAGGTGAAGAAGATCGCCTTCACCTTCGACGTCGAGGCGGCGCTCGCCGACCCCGAGGCGAAAGTCGAGCTCTCGATCTCCGATCGGGATCTCCGGGAGAACGTCGTCGAGAAGGTGAAGATGCCGATCGTCCTCCCCGTGTCGCTCGCCGCGGCGCAGGGAGCGGTCAAGGCGAAGGCCGGCGGCGCGATCCTGTACGAGGCGCCCGACGTGTCGGCGCGGCAGTTCGGGCGACTCGGCGCGGGTACGGCGGCGCCGATCGCGGCGACGGCCGGCGACATGATCAAGGTGACGCTCGGCGACGATCGCTTCGGCTTCGTCCGCGCGGCCGAAGTCGACCAGGGGGGCGCGGCGCCGCCAGGGCCTGTCGCCTACGAAGAGGTGATGCGTCGCTTCCCGCCGTCCCTCGAGCTCGCGCAGCTGGCGCTCGCGACCAAGGACCCGACGATCACGGTGAAGGGCACCGCGAGCGACTCCGAGCGCCTGCTCGACGGATACGTCTTCGTCGGCAGCCGGAAGGTGTTCTACCGCTCCAACCGGAACGGCGCCGATCCGAAGAAGATGACCTTCGAGGCGCCGATCCCGCTCCGGCCGGGCGTGAACGTCATCACCGTCGTCGCGCGCGAGAATCCCGACACCGTCGCGCGGAAGACGATCGTCGTCCGCAAGGACGGCGCCAACGGGGAGCTCCTCACGACGCCGAAGACGGAAGAGGACAGCTCCGGAGCCGACGCCGACGACTGAGCGGCGGGGTCAGTCGAACGCGACGACGACGAGCACGAGCTCGACGCCGTCGCGCACGCCGCGGACGGGGTAGGTGCCGTCCCCGTCCCCCGACATGCACGTGCACCCGCGGTCCCCGAGCATGCCTTCGTGCCCGACGCGATCGAGCGTCTCGGCGACGAAGAGGTCGTCGGCGAGGGCGTCTCCGTCGACGATGCTCATCACCGCCCCGTCGACGCCGGCGGTGTCGATCTTCGTCGCCGCCGCGAGGAGCCGGACGACGTCGGCTCGCTGCCCGTCGTGGACGACGAGGAGGGCGGCATTCCTGTCCGAGCCCTCCTCGTCGTGCCGCACGAAGGCGTGCCACATCCCGCGCCGCGCACGATGACGCTTCGCGTCCCTGGCGTAGCCGGGCTCGGCGGCGACGAGGCGACCGCCCACGGTGAACGCGCCGAGGCGCTTGCAGCCGGGAAGCTCGAACGGCACGACCGAAGGGACCGGTGGCCGCGGGGCGAGCGTCGGATCTCCGCGCCGGGCGGCGTCGCGCAGGTCGGCGAGGGGTACGCCGAGCACGAAGGCGAGCTCCCCGAGGAGGGAGTGCTCCTCCGTCACCGCGATGTGCCTCTCGTTCGCCGAGAGCCTCTTCGGGCTCCCGTAGAGGAGACGAAGGTACTCGGCCTTCTCGGCCGGCGAGCAGCGTGCGAACTGCCGGAGCGACGTGAGCTCCGGGGTCCCGTCTCGGCTCGCTCGCGCACCGCGTTCGTCGCGATGACAGAGCCGCTCGAAGAGGCTGCGTGCCTCGTTCAGCGGCATCGCCGTTCGCATGTGGAGGGCCTGCTCCGCGACCGACACCTTCGTGG
Source organism: Polyangiaceae bacterium (assembly GCA_022842465.1). GTDB lineage: Bacteria > Myxococcota_A > Polyangia > Polyangiales > Polyangiaceae > Labilithrix. The sequence continues at coordinate 7,262 of JALHPN010000138.1, forward strand.
TCGCATCGCCGACCTCGATGACCCAATGTTCGGACGGGTTCGCGACGAGCTCCCTGATGCGACCGAGGCCGCCGCGGAACAAGACGACGAAGTCTCCGACGGCGAAGGTGGGAGGGTTCACGCCGTTTCCCATATACCGGTCGCCCGAGAGCGTCCCCCGAAGATCGACGAGGGTCCCCGAGGAGCCGAGGCGTGCGGGACTCGCGTGTACGCGAGGGCGCGCGATGGTAACGTGCGCCCTGGCATCATGCGGCTTCACATCAACGTCGACCACGTCGCCACGCTGCGGAACGCACGGGGCACCCCGTATCCCGATCCTGTGGACGCCGCGCGCGTGTGCCTCGACGCCGGCGCGCACGGCATCACGGCGCACCTCCGCGAGGATCGGCGGCACATCACGGACGTCGACGTCGACCGCCTCCGCGCGACGCTGCGCGACACGTTCAACCTGGAGATGGCATCCACCGGCGAGATGGTGGCGATCGCGTGCAGGGTCCTCCCCGACGTCGTCACGCTCGTCCCCGAGCGTCGCGAGGAGCGCACGACGGAGGGGGGGCTCGAGGTCGCTGCAGCAGGTCAGCACCTCCGTGCGAACGTGGAGAAGCTGCGCTCGGTCGACATCAAGGTGAGCCTCTTCATCGCCCCTGACCTCCGGCAGATCGACGCGGCGGCCGCGCTCGGCGTCGAGCAGATCGAGCTCCACACCGGCGAGTACGCGCACGCGTTCGCGGAAGGGGAGCCCGCGTCCGTCCGCGACCTCACGCGCCGCACGACCGGCACGACCGTCCCGCCGACGCCGCCATCCGCGCAGTTCGAGCTCGAGAGGATCGAGGCCGCCGCGAAGCACGCCAAGGCGCTCGGTCTGGAGGTGGCCGCCGGGCACGGGTTGACGACGCGTAACGTCGTGGCGCTCGTCGCGATCAAGGAGATCGCCGAGCTCAACATCGGGCATGCGGTCGTCTCGGACGCCGTGTTCCTCTCCCTCGCCGGTGCGGTGCGGGCGATGACCGCCGCCGTCGAGCGAGGCGAGCGCCACTCCGTCCGCATCCGGGCCGCGGAGCCGGTGTGATCGTCGGGCTCGGCGTGGACGTCTGCTCGATCGAGCGCATGCGTCGCGCGCTCGAGCGCCACGGCGATCGCTTCTTCGCCCGCATCTGCAGCGAGTCCGAGCGCGCCGACCTCGAGGGCCGCGACGTGGCGACGGGCCTCGCCGGACGCTTCGCGGTGAAGGAGGCCTTCGCGAAGGCGCTCGACGGCGCTCGCGGTGTCGGCTGGCACGAAGTGGAGGTGAAGCGCCTCCCTAGCGGGCGTCCCGTCCTCGAGCTCCACGGCAAGGCGAGGGAGGCGGTCGCGAAGTGGGGCGCCGACACGTGCCACGTCACGATCACCCACGACGCGGGCGTCGCGGTGGCGGTCGTCATCCTCGAGGCCCGCGGAGGTGCGACGTGATTCCGATCCTGTCCCGTGAGCAGATGCGCGCCTTCGACGCGCATGCGATCGAGAGCGCGAAGGTCCCGAGCGTCGTCCTGATGGAGAACGCGGGCCGCGGCGCGACCGACGTGCTCGTGCGCCACGCGCTCGGAGGTGACGCGCGAGAGAAGCGCGTCGTCGTCGTCTGCGGGGCGGGGAACAACGGCGGCGACGGGTTCGTCGTCGCGCGCCACCTCCTCGTTCGCGGAGCGCTCGTCACCTCATTCCTCGTCGGCGCCGAGGAGAAGATGACGGAGGACTGCCGCGCGAACCACGACGCCTTCGTCGGGGTCGGCGGCGTGGTCGAGCGGTCGCTCGACCTGAGCGACGAGGGGGGGGCGAGAGTCGCGCTCGCGGGGGCGGAGGTCGTGGTCGACGCGATCTTCGGGACGGGGCTCGACCGCGCGATCGAAGGGCCGATCGCCGATGTCGTCGGGGCGATCAACGCGGCGGCTTCGAAGGTCGTCGCGCTCGACGTTCCCTCCGGGATGGACGCCGACACGGGGCGCACGCTCGGCGTCGCGGTCGAGGCGGACATCACGGTCGCCTTCGCGCATCCGAAGCTCGGGCACGTGACGGGGCACGGGGCTCGTCTCTCGGGCGACGTGCACGTCGTCGACATCGGGGTGCCTGCGACGCTCCGCACCGAGCGGGCGGCGTCGCTCCTCGCGTCCTCGGACGTGGTGTCGCTCCTCCCCGCACGCGCGGTGGATGTCCACAAGTACCGCGCCGGGCACGTCGCCGTCCTCGCCGGCTCGCCCGGCAAGACGGGGGCCGCGCTCCTCGCGGCGCGAGGCGCTCTCCGCGGCGGCGCGGGAGCGGCGACGATCGTGACCTGGGCGGAGGCGGCCGACGTGCTCGAGTCGCGCACGATGGAGATCATGACGGCGCGAATCGCGCACGGGCGTGCGCTGAGCGAGCAGCTCGACGCCGCCCTCGCCGGCAAGCGCGCCGTCGTCGTCGGACCGGGCTTCGGCACGGGCGAGCCCGCGATGAACGCGGTGCGTCACGTGCTGGCGAGCTTCACGGGTCCCATCGTCGCGGACGCGGATGCGCTCTCGATGTTCACGCGCGCGATCGAGACGTTCGGAGCCGCGTCGGGGCGGGCGATCCTGACGCCCCATGCCGGCGAGCTCGCCCGGCTCCTCGGGATGACGGCCGAGGAGATCGAGGCCGATCGCTTCGCGGCGGTGCGCAGCGCGGCGCAGCGCGCGCGGTCCGTGGTGGTGCTCAAGGGCGCGCACTCGATCGTCGCGGCCCCGGACGGTCGGGTGGTGGTCGGGTCGACCGGGAATCCCGTGCTCGCGACGGCGGGCTCGGGGGACGTGCTCGCGGGGCTCTGCGGCGCGCTCGCGTGCTCGCTCCCGCCGTTCGAAGCGGCGTACGCGGCGGTGTATCTCCACGGCGCCGCGGGGGACGCGTGGAAGGCGAAGCACGGAGACCGCGGGATCCTCGCGTCGGAGATCGCCGACGAGCTCCCGTCGGTCGTGGCTCGGCTCCTCGACCTCTGAGCGCTCGACGTGCACCCTTGCACTCGATGTGCAACGCGAGGGGGTCACGCCGGCCCGGGCGCGTGGCTCCGGCCACGCACGAGCGGGTGGCCGGACACACGCGGAATGGGCTCCGCCCCGAGAACGTAGTGGTTTCCGCGGCCCCCCCGCCGCCACGGTCCTGGCACTCGGGGTGCAGAGTCGGGAGGTCATGGCCGTCCCCGCATCCGTGTCGTCGTCCGCGCCCCGCACCGTCCTCGTCGCCCACGACCAGGCGAGCCTCGAGCGTGGCCTCGTCCAGCTCGTGCCGGAGCTCCGCGGTCGCGCGTGCCGCCTGGCAGGAGATCCGACGACGGCCGAGGACATCGTGCAGGACACGATCGAGCGGGCGCTCCGCTTCGCGGCGCAGTACGACCGCGGCACGAACCTCCGCGCGTGGGTGTACCAGATCCTGTTCAGCGTCTTCGTCACCCGCTACCGCCGCGTGCGCCGGGAGAAGAACGCGATGCGTGTACTCTCCACCGACCCGTGCGCCTGGACGATCCCCGAGGCGTTCCCCGCGTCGCCCGAGTCTGGCGCGTCGCTCTCGAGGCGGACGCAAGCAGAGCTCGACGCGCTCCCGGCGTCGTTCCGCGCGGTGCTCGAGCTCGTCGACCTCCAGGAGCTCACCTACCGCGAGGCCGCGACGAAGCTCGGCGTCCCGGTCGGCACGGTGATGAGCCGGCTCCACCGCGGTCGGAAGATGCTCGCCGCGCAGATGGGCGTCGTCCCGAACGCGCCGGAGTCCGAGGTGTCCTTCGTCGCCGCCGTCGTGGCCTGTGACGCGACGGCCTTCGCGGCCTGATCAGGCCTTGCCGCGCGGCGCCCAGGGCACGTCTGCGACGCCGGCCTTCACGTTGGCGAGGCGAGCGAGGACGAAGAGGAGGTCGGACAGGCGGTTCAGGTACGTGACGACCTCGCGGCGCGCGGGCGTGTCGTCGATCGCGAGGATTCCTCGCTCCGCGCGCCGGCAGACCGTGCGCGACAGGTGAAGCGCGGCAGCCTGGGGCGATCCCCCGGGGAGGACGAAGTTCTTGAGCGGCTCGAGGCCCTTCTCGGCCTCGTCGATCGCGAGCTCGAGGCGCGTCGCGTCCTCGTCGGCGACGAGCGTCATGCCGAGGTTGTCCTCCTTGCCCGGCACGCACGCGAGCTCGGCCCCGAGCGTGAAGAGGTCGACCTGGATGCTCGCGAGCACGCCGTCGGTCCAGGGATCGAGCTTCGTCGTGCGCGCCCACCCGAGCGTCGCGTTGAGCTCGTCGACCGTCCCGTAGGCGTCCACGCGCGACGAGGCCTTCTTCGTGCGCCCGCCGCCGAACAGCCCCGTCGTCCCGTCGTCCCCGGTCTTCGTGTAGATCTTCACGACCGGGGAGTCTGGCACGCCGCGCGCAGAAGGGGGAGGGCGAGGGCGCGGTTTCTCGCGGGCGCTCACCCGCGGATGCTGGCGGCGGCCGTCTGCGACTTCGCCCGCGTCGACTGGAACTCGCGGAGGAAGTCGAGCGCGCTACGGACCGCGTCGCGGGTCTCGGCGATGTCGTCGTCCGCGCCGTCGAGCCGCTTCTTCTCGGCCTCCGCTCGCATCTCGTCAGCCTTCACCTGGGCGCCGAGGCGATCGGCGGTGCGGCGGAAGCCGTGCGCCTCCATGTCGAAGACTCCCGAGGCGCCGTCGCCGAGAGGCTTCGCGGCGTCGCCGGCCGCCACGAGACCGCGGTTGCTCCACATCGCTCCCGCGAAGCCGAGCGCCGCTCCGGCGATGCCACCCAGACCTGAGACGACCTTTCCCTGAGCCTCGCGCATGCCCGCGTCGTAGCTCGCCTCCGCCTGCTCCCTCATGTGCTCGACCTGAGCCTTCTGCGCGGCTTCCTGTGCGACGGCCGCCGACGCGCGCACCTCGCGGGCGAGCTGCCTGCGCGCGAAGGCATTCTCGATCACCATTCGCGCGACCGCTTCTCCGATGTCGACGTTCTGGGAAGCGGGGAGGAGCGCGGTGCCGCCCTCGAGCGGCGCGCATCCTGCGGGCGCCGACGAGGACTGGGGGACCTGGGCCTGCGAACAAGAGCCGATGCCGCTGACGCTCATCTCACACCTTCATGGAAGCGGCCTGGAGGAGGCCTTGATTGTACGTCTGGAGAGTGGCCTGGAGAGTCTGCGAGGCCCGCTCGGGGGCCTCCTTGGCTTCACGAAGGTCGTCGAGGATGCCGTCGACCACGCGCTCCAGGCGCTTCAAGACGTGGCGCTGCTCCTCCGCGTCCGCGTTGGCAAGGTCCGCTCGATACGTGTGCTCGGCCGCGCGGAGTTGGTGTACGCCCTGCATCACCTCGTCGGAGCCTTGCACCACGGAGAGACCGGCATTCATCATCGCGCCGGCCCGCTTCATCGCCGTGGCGGCGGACGCCCCCGCGTTGCCGAGCGAGCCGCCGAGCGTGAGGAGCACGCCGGCTGCGGAGCCGCCGAGCGAGATCCACATCGCAGCCTTCTCGCTGCAGATCTCTTCGAGCAGGCCGGTGGCGGACGCGACCTGCGTCGCCGTGGAGATGCCGATGCCGACGAGAGCCACCACCGTGGTCGAGGTCGCGCCACCCGTGAGGACCGTCGCCGTGGCGGCGGCAGCCGTGAGGGCCACGCTGAGGGCGATCTTGTTCGCGACGCGGACGTCGTCGTCCTCGATCGAGGTGATCGCGCGGATGTCCTCCTTCAGGTCCTCCGGGGTGAGCTTCGACGCACCACGCTGGATGGCGGTACCGAGGGGGCCTGCGAGCATGAAGGCGGCCACGTCCTCGGGCCGACACCACGCCGGTGCGTACGTGGCGAAGGCTTGTTCCGCGGCGTAGGCGAGAGGGCCGCCTGCCGCGAGGGCGCCGAGGCCGAGGAGGTCCGTGTCACCGTCAGTGAGCTCGGCCTTGTGAGCCGCGACATCCATGAGGACGATGTCGGGCCGGAAGGTGACGAGGCCGACGAGGCCGACCAGACCGATGTTGTCGGTGACGAAGTCGAAGAGACCGCCCTTCGATGCGTCCTCCTGGGCCTTGCGCGCGGCGTCGGCCGCGCGCTCGAGGGCCTCCTTGCGTGCGGCGGAGGCCGCCTTCTGCCGGTTGGCGTTCGCGTTCACAGAGGCCATGCCCTGCTTCATCTGCGCGTCACCGATCTGGGAGGAGATGGCCATCAGCCGAGCGATGCCATCGCCGATGTCGGGCGGCGACGAAGGCGAGGGGAGGAGCGTGGCGCCGGCGTCCGGCTGTCCCGCCGGCGCCGCTGGCTCGGGCGGGAGCGCTGTCGCACCGTTCACGTGGATGTTGCCCGGGATCCCCATCGTCACGACGGCACCTCGGCGGAGAGGAGGGAGGTGAGCTCGTCGTCGTGGCACCGGTCGGCTTGCTCGACGGCGAGCTCGTACGCGTCGCGCGCGTCGGTGAGGTCGCCTCGTGCGCGGAGGAGCCGCGCCTTCGCGGCCGTGCACCGCGCGGCGCGCTCGCCGCACGCGGAAGACGCGAGCCCGTACAGCGCGACCGCCTTCTCGGTCTCGCCGAGCGCCTCGTGGCAGGCGCCGAGCCCGAGCCATGCGCGGGCATCGGTGCCGTCGACGAGGAGCATGGTCCGGAAGACGTCGAGGGCGTCGGCGTGGCGCTCGTTCGCGACGAGCCAGTGACCGACGCCGTAGAGGGACTCGAGGGTGGCGGGGGTCTGGTCCATGGCATCACGCGCGGATGTTGGAGACGACCTGCTTCTTCGCCTCGTGCGCCGCCTGCATCATCTGGGTGGTCAGCTGGATCGCGAGCTGACGCTGGGAGACGAGAGACTGGAGCTGGATCATGTTGAGCTCGGAGCCCTTGGAGAGATTGGTCGTCACGCTCTTCGTGGCGTCGACCTTGGCCTGCCACATCGCAGGGGTCACCGTTGGCATCGTCCCGGTCTTGTTGATGTCCGTGAACACCACCGGCAGCGGCTCCCCCGTCGCTCCGACGTACGCGCCGACCTCGTTCCCCGTGACGTCCTTGAATCGCGCAGCGATCTCGGCCTTGAGGTCGGGGCTGTCGGTGGTCGTGTAGACCTGGAGCAGGTCGTTCGCGATGTTCGCGTGAGCTTTCTTGTGCACATCGTTGCTCGCGGGATCCATGAGAGCGCCGACGTTGATCTCTCCGATCGCGGACAGGATCTGCATGACGCGGTTGGCGTCCTGCATGCTCTTGTTCGTCTTCTCCTGCTTCGCGAAGAACTCCTTGATGGTGCTGTCGAGCGTCTCGAGACGCGACGAGCAGTAGAGGAGCAGGGTCTCGGGCGTGAACGTGCTCGTGTCGATGTTCGGGTCGGCGTAGGCCGGCAGAACGCTCGTCGTGCCGGTGGCCTGGATGCTGGTCGTCATGGCGTCGTCCTTCTCCTTCTCGTCATCCTCGGAGCCCGAGCAGGATCGGCGCGGCGGCGACCATCGCCGGCGTGCAGATCTCGTCGAGCTCGAGTAGCTGCGCGTTGTCGATCCGAGCCTCGTCGCCCGCGAGCTCGGTCGCGTGCTCACGGAGTCGGGCGAGCTCGCCGTCTTGCGTCATCAGCCGCCCCCGTAGCTCCTCGAGCTCGGTCGTCGTCGCGATCATTTGCTAGCCCTCCGGGTCGCCCGAGCACCTGCTCGAGGCGCTGACTTGGTCGGCCGCGGACGGGGCGGGTTGCGGAAAAAGTCGGACGTCCGCGAGAACCGTCCGACGCGCTACGCGTGTCCCCAGCCGGCCAGCTTCGCGAAGGGACCGCGCAGTCCGGCGTAGATTTCCCGCCGGATCGCGAGATGCTCGCGGTAGCGGCCGGTCCTTTCCGGATCGGGCTCGTGGCGAACGGTCGGACCGCGCCAGGCGCGGGCGACGGTCGCGTCGCGGAACATGCCGACCCCCAGACCGGCGAGGACGGCGGCCCCCGCGACGGTGCCGCTCGCGCCCGGCATGTAGACGAGGGGGACGCCGAGGGCGTCGCAGAGGACTTGGCGGAAGAGGGGGCTCTTGCCGCCGCCGTTCGCGGCGACGACCTCGCGGAGGCGGACGCCGCCGTCCTCGAGCACGGCCTGACAGTCTACGAACGACAGCGCGACGCCCTCGAGGAGCGCCCGCCAGAGATGGCCGCGGCCGTGCGAGAGGGAGAGGCCGACGAAGGCGCCGCGCGCGTCGACGTCCCAGATCGGCGTGCGTTCGCCCTGGAGGTACGGGAGGAAGACGAGGCCCGCGCTCCCGGCAGGGACGCTCGCGGCCTCGGCGTCGAGGACCTCGAACCCGGGGAGGGCGCCTCGCACCGCGGTGTCGTCGCCGCCCGCGCCGCGCGCGAGGGCATGGCGGAGCCACTCCTGCGCGCCCCCGGAGAGCGTGCCGCCGAGCGAGAGCCAGACGTCGGTGCCGACGTGATGCGCGTTGATGAGCCTGGGATCGGCGCCGGGCGTGCTCCGCGGGACGAGGAGATTTCCCGCCGTGCCGAGCATGAGGCACGCCTCGCCTTCCTCGACGACGCCCGCGCCCAGCGTCGCGGCGGCGAAGTCGCCGCCGCCGACGACGACCGGGGTGCCGGCGCGGAGCCCCGTCGCCTTGGCCGCCACGGCGGTGACCTCCCCGAGCACCTCGTGCGCGGCGCGGACAGGCGGGAGCAGGGCGCGGGAGATGCCGACTTCGGCGCACGCGTCGGCGCGCCACGTGCGGGCGGCGAGATCGAAGAGCGGCGCGCAGAGAGCCGCGGTGGAAGGGTCCGTCGCGACCTCGCCCGTGAGCCGCTGCGCGACGAAGGCGTGGGACTGCAGGACGAAGCGCGTGCGCGCGAGCGCCTCCGGGCGATGCTTCGCGATCCACGCGAGCTTCGGCCCGAGGTAGTAGGCCTGGGAGCCGAGCGCGCGCGCTTCGGCGTGGGCGCGCGTGTCGAGCCAGAGGATGGCCGGCATGACGACGTCGCCGCGATCGTCCACGAGGACGGCGGTGGGCGCCTGGCCGGCCACGGCGACGGCCGCGACGTCGGAGATCGGGGCCCGCGTCGCGAGCTCACCGACGAGACGGCACGTGATCCGCCACCAACGCTCGGGATCGGCCTCTGCCCACCCGGGCTCGGGAGCGTCCGGCGTTGCGGACGCGTTCGCGTCGGCGACGAGGGCACCGCGCGGATCGAAGAGGGCGGCGCGTACGCCGGTCGTCCCGATGTCGATCGCGAGCAGGAGCGCCGCCATCGCCCGAGGCTATCGCGCTCCGGCGTCGGCGGCGACGACGTCGGCGCCGCCCGTCCCGACGGTCCAGCCGCTCGTCGTCTTGACGAGGGAGACGGTGTTGTCGACGACCGGGCGCGTCACGGCCCCGCACGCCGCCTCGATCGCCTCGAGGCCCGGCGCGAGCGTGATCGCGCGGGCGTAGGTGACGTCGGCGTGGTCGTCGTCCTTCTTCGCGATGCGTAGCACCTTGTCGGCTCGGGCGTCGGCGCACGCGAACCGGCCCTCGCGGAGGCCGCCGTCGAGGGCGTAGCACGCGGCGTACAGCTGGCTCCGTGCGCGGCGCTCATAGGCGGGGACGGCGGCGAGGCTCGCGCCCGCGACCTCGTCGGGCCAGTCGCCCATGTAGCCTGCATCCTTCTTCGAGGTGAGGCCCCCGGCGGCGAGGGCCTCGAGGCAGGCGACGGCGCGTGGAGCGCCCTCGCGCGGCACGCAGATGCCCTTCGAGGCGAACTGCACCTTCACCGCGGCCATGATCTCGCGAGGGAGCACGCAGCTCGCGTCCTCCGTCACGCCGGCCTTGACGCTCTCGAGCGCCTCGCCCTTCGACGGGCTGCTGCAGGCGAGGAGCGTCGCGAGGAGGGGGAGAGCGGCGCGGACGACCGGGGGCGTACGGAGGGAGGCGAGGGGAGCGTGGCGGCGCACGGCAGGATCCTATCGCCGATCCCCTTCGGGCCGTCGCCCCGCGAAATGTCGAGCGCGCGACGAGGCCTCCCCCGCCGCGCGCGTCGACTCTCTACCTCACGCTCACGCCCGGAACATGTCGTCGACCTGGGCCTGGAGCACCGGCTCCGCGACGCCCTTGGCCGCGGCGAGCTCCTTCATGAGCAGGCTCTTCGCCTGATCGAGGAGGCGGCGCTCGCCGAAGGAGAGGTCCTTGTCGAACTTGAGGCGGTACATGTCACGGAGGACCTTCGCGACCTCGTGCGGCGAGCCGCTCTTGATCATCTCCGTGTACGCACGGAAGCGCCGGCTCCATGGCTGGAGGTCGACGGCGACCTCGCGCGCGCGCATCGTCTCGAGCACCTTGTCCGCCTCCTTGCCGCTCATCACGGGGCGGAGGCCGGCCTGGGCCGACGTCGCACGCGGCACCATCACGCGCATGCCGTTGTCGAGGATGCGAAGGATGTAGAAGTCTCCCTTCATCCCGGCGATCTCACGGTGCTCGATCGCGACGACCTCACCGAGACCATGCGACGGGTGCACCGCCTTGTCCCCGACTTCGAGTGCGAAGTCGCGCGGCGGCGGCGGCGGCTTCGGGATGTCGACCAGCGGCACGTAGCCCTTCGGGACGATGCCAGAGATGCGCTTCGGCTCCGCAGGAGCCGCTGCCGCAGGGGCCGCGACGGGCGCAGCGACGGCGACCGGCGCCGGCACCGCTCTCACCGCCGCCTTGGGGGCCGCGGGGCGCGCGGTCGCCTCTCCCTTCACGGGTCGAAGGGCCGGCTTCGCCTTCGCCTTACCTTTCGCGCCTTTCTCAGCGGCTTCCTTCTGCGCGAACGAAGTCGACGGCGCAGGCGCCGCCTTCTTCGCCTTGGCAGGAGCGCGAACGGGGGTGGAGGAGGACCGGGTGGAACGCGCGGTTTGGGCCATGCGCTCGCGCGCGTAGCATTGCCAACGACGCGGCGTCAAGGGAGAGCCCCGTCAGGGGCGTCCGGACCGCGACTTCGCCTGCTCCAGGAGCGCCTCGATTTCCACGAGCGACACGCGGGTCGTCGGCCTCGAATGAGGGGCCTCCTCCGGCGGAGCCGTCCCGACGTCGCCTCGGACTCCGCTCGTCGGCGGAGCGATCGGCGGCACCGTCGGCTGTCCGCTCGGCCGCCCCGGCGCCGACGAGGGGCCGATGTCGAACGCGGGCGGCGGCGCCTCGCTCAGCTCGGAGACCTGGCGCCCGAGGACGAGCCGACGGTCCTCGCGGCGGGCCTGGAGCGGCTCGATCAGCGCGGGTGCGAGCGAGACCGCCTGGGCGAGCTCCGCGAACGCGACCGGAAAGGTCGTCGGCGGCACGAGGCGCTCGCGGAGACCGAAGCCGAGGTCCGTGTAGAGTGCAAGGACGGTCCGGTCGTCGCCCTCGGGCGTGAGCTCGGCGCGGACGTCTCCCTCGAGCCACGGCGCCTCGCCGCGAGAGAGGCGCGCGACCACGGCGAGGACGTTCACGACGCCCTCCCCGTTGCGGGCCACCTCGGCGCAGCGCGCGAGCAGGGCCTTGAGAGAGTCTGCCGACGCGAGCGCGCTGTCGGCCTCGTCGGCGCTCAGGTCCGAGCACGACTCGAGAGCATCGATCCGGGGCACGAGGCGGAGTATCGCACGGGAGAAGCGCGGTTGCCGCATTCGACGTCGAAGCCGTCGCGCGGCGTCATGCCTCAGTCGCTCTCCAACGCTCTCCAAGGGGGAGGGCACCCGTCATCGTCGGAGCACCTGCGCGATGTCACCCTCGAGCACGTCGTGCGCGCCAGTCGCGACCTTCATCCCGTCGAACGTCGCGTCGAGGACGAGCGCGTCGACGGCCAGACGGGTCGTCGGACCCTCGAGAGGACGATTCAGCCCGAGCATCCGGCCGAACGCCGTCTCGGTGAGCACGTGGACCGACGCCGCGAGCCGTTCGGCCGCGGCGTCGGCGTCCTCCTTGAACGCGCCCGCGACGACGACGCGCACCGAGATCCGACCACCTGCGCCCGCGGGTCGAGCGGCGACACCGAGTCCCGTCGACGCCCGGAGCAGGCCGCCGAGGCCGGCGGCGACCTCCCCCTCGAACGGCCCCGGGACGAAGACGCGGACCGGCGCGTCGCCGAGGAGGGCTGCCACGGGCGCGAGCGCGGCGCTCCGCACGGCGGGGCTCGACCGCTTGAGTCTCCCGAGCGCGAAGGCCTCCGCCGCGCGGAGCGGTCCGGTCCGACCTCCGGCCTTGCCGGGGCCTTCCGTCGCGAGGACGAGGTGCTCCCGACCCAGGACGAGCAGGTGCTCCGCGTCGCCGACGGGCCCTCCGTCGAGCCGGACCACGGGCGGGTTCGCCACCACCAAGGTCCGCGTCGGGGGGACGGCCGCTCTCGCCGCGAAGGCCGACTCGATCCGCGCGGGGTCGATCGGCACGTGCACGCTCGCGAGCGTCGTCGACCCGCCGTAGCGCGCGAAGCACAGATCCTGGACCTGGCGAAGGTCCACCCCGCCGTGGCTCTCCGCGTAGGCGCGGAACCGCTCCTCCGCGACGACCGCTCCGACGACGTGGATGAGGTCGGGGTCCTGCGCGAGCGCCCTCGGCTTCACCTCGACGAGCCACGCGAGGCCGGCGCCCGGCACGAGATCGCACGCCGGCGCGAGGTGAAGCGGGACGGGCGGGCGCACGGCCGGCGACGGCGGCGGAGGCGACCCACAGCCGGCCAGCGCGGCTGCCGCGACGAGCCTCCGCGCGAGGAGCCCGAACGCTCCGCGCGCGGCCGCCGAGGTCACGGCGCGACCACGACGTACGCGAAGCGCCGGTTCTTCGAGCCGACGCGGAGGAGGTACTTCTTCCCGCGTTCGAGCTGGTGGTTTCCGTCGGTGATGCGCGCCCGATCGACCTCCACGCCGCCCTGCTCGACGAGGCGCTTGCCCTCGCCCGTCGACTTCACGAGCCCTGCCGCCGAGAGGGCCTTCGCGATCCACAAAGTCTCGCCGTCGGTGGTCAGGGTGACTTCCTTCACGTCGTCCGGCACGGCATCGGCGCCGTAGACCGACGCGAACTCCTGCTCCGCGCTCGTCGCCGCCGCCGCGTCGTGGAAGCGCGTCACGAGCTCGCGCGCGAAGAGCGATTTAATCTCGCGCGGATCGCGCCCCGCCGCCTTCTCACGCTTCAGCGTCGCGATCTCCTCGTTCGACTTCGAGGAGAGGAGCTCGAAGTAACGGAAGATGACCTCGTCGTCGATCTGCATCACCTTCCGCCACATCGCGACGGGCGCCTCGGTGAGACCGATGTAGTTGTCCGCGCTCTTCGACATCTTCTTGCCGACGACGACGCCGTTTTCGATCTTCGCGTCGGTGCCCTCGAGGAGGGGCATCGTCATGACCATCTGCGGCTTCTGCCCGTACTTCCCCATCAGGTCGCGGCCGACGAGGAGGTTGAAGAGCTGGTCCGATCCGCCGAGCTCGATGTCGCTCTCGAGCGCCACGGAGTCGTAGCCCTGGAGGAGCGGGTAGAGGAACTCGTGCTGGTAGATCGGCCGGTTGTCCGCGAAGCGCTGCCCGAAGTCCTTGCGCTCGAGCATGCGCGACACCGTCATCTTCGCCATCAGCTCGACGAGGTCGGCGGGTCGCATCTCGTCGAGCCACTCGGAGTTCGTGCGGATCTCCGTCCGGTCGCGGTCGAGGATCTTGAAGGCCTGCTCGGTGTACGTCTTGGCGGCGTCCCGCACCTGCTCGCGCGAGAGGCGAGGGCGCTGGTCGTTCGCGCCCGTCGGATCCCCGACCATCGCCGTGAACTCTCCGACGAGGAGGACGACGTGGTGTCCCAGCTCCTGGAACTGGCGCATCTTCGCGATGAGGACCGCGTGGCCGATGTGGAGGTCGGGTCGGGTCGGGTCGAAGCCGGCCTTCACGCGCAGAGGACGGCCGCTGGCGCGCGAGGCCTCGAGGCGCTCCTCGAGCTCGGCGCGCACGTGCAGCTCGACGATGCCCCGGGTGAGGAGCGCCATCTGCTCGGAAACGGGGAGGAACGTGGCCATGACGGCCTCCCTTCTACCAGGCAACGCGTGGCGATGCGCGCCCGGTGGACGGTTCAATCGTCCTTGTCGTCGCCACCCGTGATCTGGCTCGTCAGGCGGCTGTTGTTCACGAGCTCCTTGAGCTCCTTGCCGACCTTGAAGAACGGGAGCCGCTTCGGCGGCACGGGGACCGGCGCGCCGGTGCGGGGATTACGCCCGGAGTAAGCCTTGTATGGACGGACCGTGAAGCTCCCGAAGCCACGGATCTCGATGCCCTCGCCGCGCTGGAGCGCCTCGGTCATCGCGTCGAAGACGCAGTTGACCACGAGCTCTGCACGCGCTTTCGTCAGCTGACTGCGCGCGGCCATCGCATCGATGAGTTCGCTCTTCGTCATGGCTTTACTCCCTGAGGCTGTACAGCGCCATAAGCCGCACTTCGACGATCAAAGCCCTTCTTCGGCAAATGGTCAACGCATTCCCGCGACTTAGGAGCGCGACCGCAAAAAAAGCCGCGGGGAATGTGCGCCCCTCCTTATGGAAGTGCTTCGAGGAGGATGCGGTCGACCGCCACGGGCCCGCCGGATGCCTCGAGCACGACGTCGATCTCCGGGCGGCCCGCGGGCGCCGCGAGCGCGAGCTCGGCAGCCGCCAGGTCCTCGCACGCGACGCCCCCCGGCGCGGAGGGAGTCTGCTCCGTCCACGTGAAGGCGTGGCCGGAGACGCGAAGGGTCCCGGTGATCCGGGGCTTCACGCTGGGAGCCGCCGTGAAGGGCGTCCGCGCGCCGTGCACGATCCGCGGCGTGACCCGGTAGCGGCCCGGCTTCGGCACCGGCAACGCCACGGTCGCGTGCGCGAGGGCCTGCTCGGGGAGGAGGACGTCCGGTGTGAGGACGAGCGCGCGTGAACCGCCCGCGCAAGCGTCCGTCCACGTCGGCACCGCGAACCCGCCGTCCTGCGCGAGCGGCGGCCAGTCGGCCTCCGTCTCGAAGCGGAGCGACGCCCCGACCGCCGGGGGAATGAAGGGGGTCACCGTCGCGGGGACGGGAGCCGCTCCACGCTCCTCGAACCCACGCTTGTAGATCCACGTCGGGGGCTTGCCGAGACGCTCGAAGAGGAGCCCGTCGTGATCGTCCTCGCGAAGCCGCGCGACGACGAGGCCGGTCGCCGTCGTCGCGCCGGGGACGTGCGCGAGATCGAAGCCGTGGTCGGTGTCGACGAACAGGAGGCCGTTCGTGACGTGCGCGCGCGACACGACGTCGGGCTCGAACATCGGCCGCCCCCCGTCCCGCCACGCGAGCTCGCCGTGGGCGTGCGCGGCGTGGACGGAGAACCCCACGAGCGAGAGGCCGACGACGAGCGCGGTCGCTCGGACGACGTGCCGGCCCACGTCCGCGCCGGGAACGCTCCGGGCGCGACGTGTCGCGAGCGCCGCGACGCTGGTGACGAGCAGCGCGTGCTCGACGGGCAGGACGTCGGCGAGGTGCCGTGCTCCGCCGCCCGGATAGTTCCCGTCGAAGTAGAAGGGGGCATGGGCGAGCACGTGGAGGAGCACGAGCCCCAGCGCCGCCCGCGACGCGGTCGTCCGGAGCGGCCGCGCGAGGGGCAGCGCGAAGGCGACGAGGGCCAGGATCTCGAGGTTCGCGACGTCGACGAGGTGGAGGTGGAGGCGACGGAGCGTCGTGCCTGACGCCGCGAGCAGGCCGTAGCCGTCGGCGAGGCGTGCGCGCACGAACTCGCCGTGCTCGTGCACGCATCCCACCCCGGCGCCGAAGCCGTAGCGGAAGCAGCCCGACGGCCCGTCGGCGACGGCGTAGTACGCGCGCTGCGACGACGTGAGCCACGCGCCTGTCGCTGCGTGCTGCGCCCAGGCGAGGAGGAGGAGGCCGGGCAGCGCGCCGAGGGCCACGCGGAGGAGGTGCGGGCGCGCGCGCCCGACGAGGGCGAGGGCTACGACGCCGATGCCGAGCGCCGACACGGGCCGCGTCGCCGCGACGAGGCCGAGCGTGAGGCCGAGCACGAGAGACGCCCCTTTCGCGTCGTCCTCGCGGCGTGAGGCGACGAGCGCGCGCTCGAGGGCGACCGCGATCCCGAGCGCGGTCGCGCCGTGCGCCATCGTGTCGGCGGTGTGGTAGCGGAGCGCGGCGCACGCGAGGGAGAGGAGCACGGCGCTGCGCGCGGCGATCTCGAGGCTCGGGCCGTCGACGAGCCCCCGACCGAAGGCATGCACGAGGCGATACGTCGCGACGACGAGCGCGCCGGCGAGGAGCGGCCCGATGAGCATCGGCGACCCGAGGGCGAAGCCGATCGCGAGCAGGAGCGGCTGCCCCGGCGGGAAGATGCCCGCGAGCGTCCCGTCACCGTGCGCGAGGAGGAAGCGACCGCGGAAGCTCGCGGACGGGAAGGGGACGGGGAAGCGGAACCCCTCTTGGAGGAGCGCGCGGCCCTCGAGCCAGTACGTCGTCGCGTCGATGATGCGCGGCCCGCCTCGCAGGTAGACGGCGGTGTACCCGACGGAGAGGAGGGCGGCGGTGAGCGCGGCGAGGCCGAGGAAGCGCCGCGTCCGGAGCGGGAGCTCGCCGAGCCCGAGCACCGTGCGCCCGCGCCCGAACGCGGCGAGGGCGAGCATCACGATGCCGAGGGCGAGCGCGATCTTCGCAGGGACGTCCGGCGGCCCGCCCCACGTCCCGACGAGCGCGAGGAGCTTCTCCTTCGTCACTGGGTGATCCACGCGTGGTAGTCGACGAAGTCGCCCGGTCCCTCGTTCACGAGCTCGAGGACGTCGCCGCTGCGGAGTCGGCCTGCCGGGATCGCGACGGAGGGTTCGACCCACGCTCCGGTGCGCGTGAGCTCGAGCACGCCGACGTCGGCGCCGGCGATCCGCACACGCACCCGCGTCGCGGTCTCGGGCGCGGTGCGCACGACGACGTGTCCCGCCTTGTCCTGCTCGACCGCACGGAGGACGAACTGCTCGCTCCGCGTCGCGGCGATCCGCCGCCCGCCGTCGAAGAGATCGAGCTTCGCGTTCGCCGGATCGGGGAGCACGCGCATGTCGGTCCACCCGTTCTGGGGGCGAGAGAACTTGTATTCCGCACGCTTCTCGCTGACGAGGTCGGCGACGTCCACGTCCATCCGTACCGTCTCTCCCTCCGGCCGGGAGCGCAGGCCGTCGCCGGAGTTGAGGAGGTGCCAGTCCGCTTGGTAGACGACGTGCTCGTAGCCGCCGCAGATGACGTTGCCTTCGACCGGGAAGCGCCGCAGCACGTCGCCGCCGAACCACAGCGGGAGGACACCCCACCACGTCGGGAAGATCGCGAGCACGTCGGGCCGGTCACGCGGAGGCATTCGCTCGAGGAGCTCGATCGTCGCGGGAAGGCCATGCACGCCGGCGCGCGCGAAGGGCAGCGCGTGGTACCCGCCGAGCCCGATGATGTCGAGGCCGGGCCGATCCGACTCGTAGA
Source organism: Polyangiaceae bacterium (assembly GCA_022842465.1). Classification (GTDB taxonomy): domain Bacteria; phylum Myxococcota_A; class Polyangia; order Polyangiales; family Polyangiaceae; genus Labilithrix. The sequence goes on from JALHPN010000138.1 coordinate 24,606, forward strand.
GGATCGCGCCGGCGTCCCCCACGAGGACGCGGTTCGGACGCAGCTCGGCGAGGTATCTCCCGAGCGTGAGGTGCTGGTCGCGGATGTTCCGTGAGGCGCGTCCGAAGAACCACTTCTGGTCCCGCATCTTCGGGATCTGGTGGTCGTAGGCGAAGAGGACGGCGAGGACGACGACGACGGCACGCACCCGGCGCACGTAGAGGAGCCCCCAGAAGAGGAGGCCGCCGGCGATCGCGAGGAGCCACGGGAGACGGAACGACGGGGGCGTGCCGAGCGGACGCGTGAGGACCCCGACGGTCTGGACGAGGAGGGCGCCGGCGATCACGGAGAGCACGAGCGACGGCCGCGCGAGCGAGCGGCGCATCACGACCACCAGGCCGAGCGCGACCATGACGAGGAGCCACGCGACCGCCGGCATCACGTAGCGCTCGTTCTGCCAGCGCACCTGGCCGTTGAACGCGACGACGAGGATCCAGAGGACGATCTGCGCCCAGACGATGACCGCGATGCGACGCGTCCGTCCGAAGAGGAGCGGCAGGGCCCCGAGCGCGAGCGGTACGACCCCGGCGAACCACGCCGTGCGCGCGAGGAAGGCGAGCGGGTTCGACGGCCCCCAGCTCGCTGGCACCCACTCGGCGAGATGTTCGCCTTCGATGTGGGCGAAGTGCCAGTCGAGGCAGCGGAGCACGGCGTAGCGGACGTTGAAGACCCAGTCTTCGAGCTTCTCGCTCGGAGGCATGTAGGGGTTGTTCAGGGCGAGCTTCACGATCGCGCCGTTCGCGCTCCACTCGCCCGTGAGCGCGCGGTTCGCGAGGGTCTGCGCCGCGAGCGCGGCGACGCCCGGCAGCCCGACCCGGGCGAGGAGCGCGATCGCAGCCCCGCGCCCGCGTCG
>JALHPN010000139.1 GCA_022842465.1 Polyangiaceae bacterium
GGCGCGGGCTGCGCGGCGGCGGCGGCGGGCGGCGGCGCCTCGACGGCCGGAGGCTCGGGCTCGCCAGCCGGCGCATCGTCGGCTCGCGCGACGAGCGAGCCGAAGGAGAGAGCGAAGAAGAACGACGTCGAGGCGAGGAGGCGCGGGCAACGGAACGACATGTCCGCCATCCTGCGAGCGGCGTTCCACCTCGCCGCCCGGCGATCGGTGCGGGATCGAAGGCCACTGTGGGGTTGTGTGTGAACGTGACGTTGCTCGGGCGTGTAAACCCCGGTTTGCGACGGGCGGGAACCCTCGGCTCACGCGGCGCGGGCGGTCGGCTTCCTGTCCGCAACCCCTTCGGGCCTCACCGGCGTCGTGGCCCGGCCGTCCGCCGAGCGGAGGGCCCCGAGGAGCCCCGCCATCGGGAGCGCGACGAGCGCAACGGACACGAGGAGCGGCTGCGCGATCACGCCGACGAGCTCGAGCAGCGCGAGGACGAGCACCGTCCCGAGGCGCGCGCGGACGTAGGTCACGAGCTTCGGCGCTGGCAGGAGCCCGAGCGCCAGGTCCGTGGGGAGAAGGACGAGGAGGGCCCAGTTCCGCGAGAACTCCGGCCACGTCGATACGAGCGCGGTGAGGTCGATCGCGATCGCGAGCACGCCGAGCACGAGCCCCACGATCGTCGTCGCGCGCGCGAGCCGGTTCCGGCGCGCGCCGAGCCGCACGACCAAGAACAGCGCGAAGGCGAGCACGACGAGGGCGAGGCGTCCGCCGGCGGCGCTCGTCGGGAGGATCACGGCCTGGCGCTCGGCGAGCGCTTCGGGGGAGACGCCGAGCCGCTCCTTCACGCCATCGCGGAGCCCATCGGGCATGAACATGGCCTCCCAGCCGTTCGGCGCGCGATCCGCGGTCGGTCCGAGGATCAGCGCGAGGGCGGCGAGCTCGAACATGCGACCGGTGAGGCCCGCGTCGAAGCGCTGGCGGAAGGTCGCCTTCCCGGGATCGGCGAGACCCGCGCGGAGCCTTCCCTTCGTGGCCTCGTCGATGCGATCGCGGAGCTGCGTCGCGCAGTTCGCGGAGATGGCATGGTACGCGTACGACCAGCGCGTCGTGACGTCCTGCTCGAGGCGTGCCGCGAGCGCGCGCGCTTCGTCCTCGGCGAGGGGGAGCGTCTGCCGCTCGATCGCCCGCCCCTGGCCCTCGAAGAAGCTGACGAGCGTGCGATCGTCGATCTTCACGGGCGTGAAGATCGCGACACCTCGGAGCGACGCCCAGAGGACGTGGAGCGTGTCCTCCTCGTCGGCGACGCCGTAGTCGTAGCAGGCGCCCTTCCCGTCGGCGGCCTTCGTGCTCGCCTCGCGGACGCAGAGGATCGAGTGGCCGTACGTCGAGTACAGGTAGCTGCCCTGGCCGACGGTGTAGAGGTCGACCACCGGCTCCGCGCGGGCGACGCCTTCGCGCGCGAAGAACGCGAGGAAGGCGGCGACGAAGAGCAGGAGCGGCGAGGACGAGCGGGGCGATCGCACGGCGGGCGCCCTCATACCGCATCTCGGGTCAGCGCGCGATCCCGAGCACGTCGCGCATCACGGCCTGCGCGACCCCGAGGGAGTGATGCGCTTGGAGGAACGCGTAGCCTCCCTCGCGCACGCGATTCCGGAGCGCCTCGTCCTTGCAGAGCCGCTCGACGCGCTCGGCGACCCCCTCCGGATCGGCCGCGATCATCGCGTGCTCGCCGTCGTGGAGCGAGAGGCCGAACGCGCCGTCCGGCGTCGTCGCGACGGGCATGCCGGCGCGGAACCCCTCGAGCAGCTTCAAGCGGACCCCGGAGCCGCCGAACACCGGGGCGAGCATCGCGAGCGACCGCGCGTAGAGGGGCTCGAGGTCCTCGAGGAAGCCGACCGTCGCGACGCCCGGCACCTGCCACGTCGCCGGGACGACCGGCCGGCCGTTCTCCTCCTTCAGCCCGACGCCGGCGATCTCGAACGTCGCATCCGGCACGCGTCGCCGGACCTTCGGCCAGACCTCCTGGCAGAACCAGTCGAGACCCGCGACGTTCGGATGCCAGCGGAGGCTCCCGACGTAGCAGAAGTGATTTCTCCCGGGGTGCGGGCGCGCGCGCCGCTCGAAGTCCATCACGACCGGGACGACGTGGCCGGAGACGCCCGCGAGCGCGTCGAAGTGCCGCGCGTCCTCCTTCGAGATGGCGACGACGGCGTCGACGTCGCGGAGCGCCTTCCTCTCGAAGCGGACCGCCGCACGGTGCTCGGCGATCGCGACGAGCTTCTTCGCGCCCCTCTTGCTCTCGGCGAACTGCTTGAAGAAGTCGCTCTCGACGTTGTGCTGATCGAGGACCTTCCGGGAGAACGGACGGGAGCGCTCCACCTCCGGGAGGTAGCGGGCCATCCCGAGGTGATCGATGTAGACCACATCGACCGGCTCACGCTCGAGCTCGCTCCGGAGGAGCTTGCGCAGTGCGGGCGAGTCCCACTTGCCCGCCAGGTAGGGCACGCCGAAGCCGCGGAGCGCGACCACACGCGGCACGTACCGCTTGAAGTCGAAGAGATGGATCGGGTGGAAGACGGGCGGAACCACGCGGACCTCGAGCCCTTCGCCGCGGCCGGACGATCTCCGCACCGCGTCCTCCAGAGCCTGGACCTCGGCGATCGGGACCTTGCGCTCGGCGACGCTGACGATGGTGAGGGAGGAGACCTCGGGCAGCGACGCGACGATCCGCAGCTGCGACAGCGTGCGGACGGGACCGCCGCTCGTCGCCGGCCAAGGGAACTCCGTCGTCAAATGGATGACGCGCATGCGGGCGTGGCACGGTAGCCGATCGCGAAGGGCGTGTGTACCATCGAACCTTCATGACCACGGCCAAGCGCAAGGTCCTCGTCGTGTTCGGAACGCGTCCGGAGGCCATCAAGATGGCCCTCCTGGCGAAGGCTCTCCGCGCACATCCCGACTTCGACGCCGAGGTCTGCGTCACCGCGCAGCATCGCTCGATGCTCGACCAGGTCCTCGCGATCTTCGACGTGAAGCCTCGCTTCGACCTCGACCTGATGCAGCAGAACCAGGGGCTCGCCGACATGACCGGACGCATCCTGAACGGGATGACGGGCGTCGTGCGCGAGTTCCGCCCGGACTGGGTGCTCGTCCAAGGTGACACGACGACGGCGTTCGTGGCGGCGCTCGCCGCGTTCTACGAGAAGGTGAGCGTCGGGCACGTCGAGGCGGGCCTCCGCACGGGCCACAAGTACTCGCCCTTCCCGGAGGAGATGAACCGGAAGCTCGCCGGCGCGCTCACGGATCTCCACCTGGCGCCGACCGAGCGCGCGCGACAGGCGCTCCTCCGCGAGGCGGTGCCCGAGGAGCGCGTGCACGTGACCGGCAACACGGTCGTCGACGCGCTCCTCTGGGTGTCGAAGAAGCTCGACGACGATCACGCGGCGCGCGCGGCGCTCGACGCGCGCTTCTCGATGCTCGATCCGAAGCGGCGGATGATCCTCGTCACGGGGCATCGGCGCGAGAGCTTCGGCAAGCCCTTCGAGGACATGTGCAACGCGTTCGTCGACATCGTGCGTGCGCGGGCCGACGTCGAGATCCTCTACCCCGTCCACCTGAACCCGAACGTGCAGGCGCCCGTGAAGGCGATCCTCGCCGCCGCGCCGGAGGAGCTCCGCTCGCGGATCCACCTCGTCGATCCGGTCGAGTACCTCCCCTTCGTCTACCTCCAGAAGCGGGCGACGTTCATCGTCACCGACTCGGGCGGCGTGCAGGAGGAGGCACCGTCGCTCGGCAAGCCGTGTCTCGTCACGCGGAACGACACCGAGCGCCCCGAGGCGGTCGAGGCGGGTACGGCGAAGCTCATCGGCACGAACCGCGAGCGGATCGTCACCGAGTCGCTCCGCCTCCTCGACGACGAGGCGCACTACCGATCGATGAGCCGCGCGCACAACCCCTACGGCGACGGGAAGGCGAACGACCGCATCGTGGAGCTCTTGCGCACGGCGAAGGGCTCGTGAAGGGAGAGGCGATGAGCCAGCAGACGAGATCGGACGGCGACACGGCGCGGCGCGCCGACGACGTGGGCCCCGAGAGCGCGGAGGTCGTCCGCACGCGGAGAGAGACGCGGGAGAGCGACGGGGCGAAGCGCGTCGAGATCCTCGGCTGCCCGTTCGACGCGATCACGGAGGAGGAGACGGTCGATCTCGTCTTCCGCTGGCGAGACGCGGAGCCGCGGAGGAGCCACCACATCATCACCGTCAACGTGGCGATCCTGATGATGGCGCGGGAAGACCCGAAGCTCGCTCACGCGATCGAGAAGGCTGACCTCGTCGTCGTCGACGGCAAGCCCCTCGTCTGGTCGGCGAAGTGGCTCGGGGCCGCGGTGCCGGAGAAGGTGTCCGGCGTCGACCTGATGAAGCGGCTCCTCGAAGCGGGCAACGAGCGGAAGCTTTCGATCTACCTCCTCGGGACCACGCAGGAGCGGCTCGACGTGCTCGAGCGCGTCATCCGCGCGAAGTACCCGCACGTACGCATCGCGGGGACTCGGAACGGGTTCTTCAAGCAGCCTGACTTCCCGGACGTCGTGCGCGGGATCCGGGAGGCGAAGCCAGACCTCCTCCTCGTCGGGATGCCGGCGCCCTTCAAGGAGATCTGGTGCGAGGAGCATCGCGAGGAGCTGGAGGTCCCCGCGATGCTCGGCGTCGGCGGCGCGTTCGACGTGATGGCAGGCTTCGTCCCGCGGGCGCCGCGCGTGATGCAGGACGCCGGGATGGAGTGGGCCTGGCGCCTCGCGATGGAGCCGAAGAAGCTCTGGAAGCGTTACCTGACGACGAACTCGGCGTTCCTCGCCCTCCTCGGCAAGACCCTCGCGACCGAGCACATCTTCGCGCGCCGCTGAGCGATCCGAGGCGTCAGAGCGTGTCCAGGTACGCCGCGAGATCCGACCGCTCGGTGGCGGAGAGGTTCGTGATGTCGCCGTGGCTCGTGCCGCCGCAGGACGGGGTGAAGCGATCGTTCATCGTCTTCGCGCAGCCGTGGTGGAGGTAGGGAGCGCGCCAGCCGAGGCCACGGAGGGAGGGGACCTGGAGCTCCTCGCCGGTGCCGACGTCGACGGTCTCGTTGTTCGTCAGCATCGGGCCGCCGTGGCAGGTCGCGCAGCCGCGTGCCTGGAAGACGCTCTCGCCGCGGCGCGAGGCCTCGCTCGGCGGCGTGGGTGACTTCGGCGCAGGGATCTTCGTGAGCCAGCCCTCGAGCGCGTGCTCCTGGGGCTCCAGGATCTGCGGGCCGCTCATGCGCGTGACGAAGGTGTGCTGGACGAGCTCCTTCACGTCCTTCAGATCGCCGCTCCAGTGGTACGGCGCGGTGTCGGCGATGGTGCCGCGGAGCGACGGCGTGCGGCGGAGGCCGACGTCGAACCTCCAGGTACGCGCGTCGTCACCGCCCTCGGGGTGGCAGGACGCGCACGAGATGAAGCCGCCCGAGTTCGAGTGGAAGATCGCGTGGCCCGTGTCCTCGCGGCTCTCGTCGGAGAGGCGGATCGTGCGGCGGATCGTGCGGTAGTCGGGCGACATCACGTAGACGGCGGCCGGCTCGCGCGACTGGACGAGGAGGCGTCCGCGATCATCGAACGCCACGGCGACGACTTGACCGGGGAGCGCGACCCGCAGGATGTCGTTGCACGGCGTGCCGCTGAAGCTGCCTCCGCTGCTCCCGAAGCTGCCCGAGCTCGACGAGCTCGACGAGCTCGAGGCCTCCGGCAACGTCGTGCTCGCGGGGAGGAGCCCGCGCCCGTCGAGGACGAAGAGCTGGGCGAGCTCCCGCGTGTGCCCGTGGCCCGCGGCCGCCACCGCGACATGGCGACCGTTGGTGGCGACGTCGACGGGGAGGACGGCGTCGCGGAGGAGGACGGAGCCACCCGCGAGGAGCTCGACGCGCGTGGCGACGACGGAGCTCGCGGTGCACGGCGAGCTGCCGCCGGCGTAGTAGCCGACGACGGAGCCGGTGTTCGCGGGGTCCTGGGGCACTTGATCGACGACGATCGGGACGTCCGGCGGGAGCTCGGGCGGAGCCGTGACGACGTCGTCGCACGCGTCGTCCATGGCCATGGGATCGGACGTCCCCTCCACGACGCCGCCGTCGACGTCCGCGAAGACGCCGCCGTCGGGCGCGCTCGGCGTCCGCTCGTGCTCGCACCCTGCCTCCGGCGCGACGGCGGGAGCGCCAGCGTCTTCGGACGGCGCGGTCGTGTCGGGGACGGAGAACGACGTCATGCGCCACGCCACGTTCGCGCCCGGCATCGGCCTCGTCCGCACGAGCCTTCCGGCGCGATCGTACGTGAGGATCTCCGCGCTCCGGAAGCGCGAGACGTACATCACGTCCTTCGCGATCCAGACGTCGCGCACGTCGCGCTCGGTCGCGATCCTCGCCTTCAGCGCGCCGCCGTCGGCGGAGAAGCGGGCGAGCGAGCCCTCCGCGCACGCGACGACGACGTCGTTCGTCGTCGGGTCGAACGCGACGCCTCGCGCGGCGACGCACGCGCTCCGGCGCAGGGCGATCGTGGCGGTCGCGAGGTCGACCGTGACGAGGTCACCGCTGACGCGCATCGCGACGTGGGCGCGTCCCGCCGCGTCGTGCACGGCGCGGCCCGGCTCGTCGCCTTCGGGGAGGACCACCTCGCGCGAGGTGCCTCGCGCGGCGTCGACCAGGTACAGGCGATGGCGGTCGGGGTCGGCGACGAGCGCGGGGAGGCCTCGCCTGCCGGCGAGGAGGGTGCCTCCCGCGATCGGCGGTGGCGGGACGTCCTGGGTCACCGTGGGGCCGTAGTCGGGCGCCGGACCGGTCGGCCCCGCGCCGCTGGACGAGGGGCCGTAGTAGTAGCTCCGATCCTCGCTCAGGTTGCAGGCGCTCACTGCGTAGGCCGCGGCGAGCGACACGGCGATCGCGGGGGAGGCGACGACGAGGACGCGTGAGAGGGAGAGAGGCCGTTTCGATCGGTTCATGGGTTGTTCTCCAGGCCAGACGTCGAGCAAGAGGGCTCGCGGACGAGCCACACGCCAGCAGGCAACGACGAGGAAGACGCCGCGGCGCCCGGGGGCGTCACGCACTCCAAGGACAGCCCACTCTCGAAGACGCACGCGCCGTAGTCGCAGACACGAGGCGAGGAGCACGAGGAGCCGATGCGAGGCCGGAAGGCCGGGCAGCCGACGTCACGAGGCGCGCACGCCCATCGCGACGCGTCGCGCTCACCGCGCCTGCAGACGCAGAGCTCGCTCGCGGCGGCGCAGAGCGTCTCGTCGTCCACACCGGTCGCATGCGGGGCGCGGAGCTCCGTCGGCACGACGCAGGGCTCGCCGTCGACGATGTCGGCCCGGTTCGCCGGGCAGGCCTCGGCGCACGGCTCGCCCGCCACCGTTCGCCAGCGCTCGCCGTCGCACTCGAGGAACGGGTTGCAGCGCGCGTCGACGTGGCTCCCGTACTCGCAGCGGAGCGCGCTGTTCTCGCAGGCGCTCCCCTCCGTCGGCGCTTCGCGAGGGCACACGACGAGCGGCAGCGCCAGGACGCCCGAGCCCGAGCGCGACCCCGGAAAGCCGGCGGTGCTCGGGCGCGCGACCCCGGAGGAGTCGAACGGATACGCCTCGACCTCGTTGCAGCCGATCGCCGCCGCGGGCACGAGGACCGCGAGGACCGCGACATGACGCTTCACAGGTGCACCTCCAGACGCAGATCGAGGCCGCCGAAGGGGACGCCCCAGGCGCCGGCGGCGCCGCCGCTCGCGCCCTGGTGATCGACGATCAGCTTGGAGACCGTGACGCCCGCGCGGGCCGAGCCGACGACGGCGAGCATCGGGTGCACGCGCATCGAGAGCTCGAGGCCCGTCTGGCCGAGGAGGGTGAAGAGATCGGACGGGCGACGTCCGAGACGGAGGCCGGAGTCGGGCTCGGCGGAGACGCCTGCGACGTGGACGATGGTGCCGCCCCATCCACCGTGGATGCGGAGGACGAGGGGCCTCGTCGGCTCCGTGAGTGCGCCCACGATGCCGCCCCCGGCGGTCCACACCGAGTACGACGAGACGCCGCCGTCCGAGGTGACGTCGGCGCTGCCGAGCGGGACATCGGCCCAGAGGCGTGCGGCGAGCCGCGAGTTCGAGGTCGGGATGTCGACGAGGAGCACCGCGGTCGGCGTGGTTCCGAGCCCGGAGCCGAGGGCCCCCGCGCCGACCGCGAGCCGGAGCGGCATGCGCTCCTTCTTCGGCGCGGGGAGCGGGAGGGTGGACGGCGCGTCCGCGGCGGGAGCCGGGGAAACCGCGTTCGGGAAGAGGACCTCGACGAGGGGGGCGGAGGCCGGGAGGTCGGGTGGGGGTGCGAGCGGAGAGGCGTCGGCACCGTCGGCGCGGGCATCGGCGGCGTGCGCCCCCCGCGGGAGCAGGAGGGCGGCCACCGCGAGCGTGGCCATGGCACGAGGAGAGAGAGGATAGCTCATGGCTAGTGGTTGAACCATTTGATGACACAGCCAGATGCGCCCGTCAACGAGGCAAGGCGACGCGCGCGCCCGGCGAGCCGGACGTCGTGGATTCCCCTGCCCCTTCCTCGTAACCCGCGCCCGGCGCCTTCGCCGCTGACACGACCTGACGTCGCTCCGTCGGCGGCACCGACCGAGACGCCGTCACCTACGTCGACGAGGGGAGCGCTCGCGAGCGGCCGGGTGGTCAGCGTGTCACGGCGGGCTGACGGCCGACCGACCGCCGACGTCGGCGGCTCGGAGGCGAGCCTCGACGTGACAGTCACCTGCGGGCTCGAGCGGCCCCCGCCTCGTTCGGCGAGGAGACGCGCGTCAGCGCCTCAGCGGAACAGCGGGCCGAGCCCGCACAAGTAACCGACGGCGAGCGAAGCGAGGGCGAGAGACGAGAACCCAGCGACGCTTCGGAGCGACGCGACGAGGCGCCGCCGGTCACGCGCGGCGCCTGAGGTGTCGTCGGACGCGGCGGCGACCTTCTTCGAACGGGTCATGCTCCGACGGCGGAGCACGACCTACGCCATCGCTCGCCGGCGCGCGCCGTCCGCATCGAGCAGGGGGCTCGGAGGTCGAACAGGACCAACGCGCAGCGAGCGTCCGTCAACCGTGAGTTGACCGACTGTAACCGGCGCCGGCGCAGCGCGACACGCGCTCGCCGCTCGAGCCCGACCACGACCACGAAGGCGCCCAAGGCGTCGTGGCTCTCGCGAACCGTGGTGGATTCGACGTTGGCCCGAGGGCTGCACGCTGGGCGCACATGCGCCCACTCCTTCCCATCGTCTCGACCATCCTCCTCGCCCTCGGTGGCTGCGCGTCCGCCTCGGACGACGCCGACACGCAAGCAAGTGCCGTTTCTCCCGAGGAGGCCATCGGGAACGAGCGCTTCGAAGTCCAGCGGTCCATGCTCGCGAACGAGCCCGCGGGCGGCGAGACGCGCCAGACGCTCGGGATCGCGAGCTGGACCGTCTACGCCGTCGCGAGCCGGAGCAGGGATCTCGCCGGAACCATCGCGTACGCCGTCGACGGTGCAGGGGACGTGAAGTACGCCGTCGCGACCATGAGCACCTTCGACGGCGCCTCCGAGAGCGTCGCCTTCATGGAGCTCGCCGAGGACGGCGCGAAGAAGACGCTCGACCCGTCGGCCGTCACGGAGATCACGAAGAGGCTCGCAGGCGACCTCACGACGCTCGATCGCAAGCTGCGGCACGTCGAGGCCCAGAGCACCGGGAGCGCTCGGGCCGAGTGCGCGGTTCGACTCTCGCTGATCGGCCTCGGCGGGATCGCGGCGGCCTTCGCCGGGGTCGGCGCGATGACGTTCGGGGTCGCGACCGCCGCAAAGGCGGCCGGCGCGACGGGGGTCGTCGGGGCGATCGTCGCGACGCTCGTGTCCTTGGCGGGCGCTCCCGTCGGAGCCGCCGCGGGCGTCTCGGTCGCGGTGATGGTGTCGCGCGCCACCGACGAGCTCCGCCACTCCGTCTGGAACGAGACGCTCGACGTCTGCAAGCGCGCCGTCGAGTGACGGCGCACGGCGCAAGGAGCTCACTCCGCGGTGAACGCCTCGAAGCTGCTCGCCGCGATCTCGCCGCCGGCTTCTCGGATGTCGCGCGTCGACCCCTGCGCGACACAGCCGGTGATGCTCCGCGCGTAGACGCGGATCGTCTTGGACGCGCCGACCGAGAAGACCCGCGTGCGCGCGGGGCATCCTTCTTCGACGTACGAGATGTAGTTGCTCGAGCAAGCGCTGACCGGCAGAGATTGCGACTCGACCACCGGTCGGGTGCAGGCCGCGTCGGCGAAGAGCCTCGCCGTCGCGGACCGGGGGAGACAGCGGAGAGCGCCGTCCGCAGCCACGGTGGGCTCGCAGTCTTCCTTGCGGACGCTGTCGACGAGCCCCTGCCGGGCGCCGATGCCTGGCGAGACGACGTAGGTCCTCGGGCGAATCCGCGAGGTGGCGAGATCCACCTCGGTCGCCAGTGCGAACGTCGTCGGCGCAAGGTCGCCCGTCGACGTGACGGCGCCGGGCAGGTTCGTCGCGGGAACCCTGCTGCACCCGTCGGAGAACGCCATATGGATCGTGCCCACGATGGGAGGGCCCGCCGTCCCCATCGTGTAGGTCGACTCGCAGACACCTGCTGGGCGACTCGGGCTCGTGAACGTGAAGGCCGGCGGAGGAGCGCAGCCTCCCGTGTCCCCCTGGTAGATCGGCACCGTGCACGCCGCGTCGGCGCGAAAGGCTTCCCGCAGCCGCGCGGCATCGGCGACCGGCAGACAGCGGCGCTGACCGTCGGACGCGAGGCGAACGTCGCAGGCGCGACCGCTCGCCGCGTGGACGAGCCCCGCGAACGTCCTCGAGCCGTCCTCGCCCACGAGGTCGACGATCGCCACGGCTCCGAGCGGCGCGCTCACCACGCGGGAGAATCCGACGAAGCCCGACGGGTCGACGACGCTCCCTCTCGCGAACGCCTCCAACGAGCCGGCCGTGCCGAACGCCCGACAGGGTGCATCCCGGTAGAGCGTGGTGCCGTTCGGCAGCTTAGGTCCGACCAGGGTGACGCCGAGCCGTGTCTCGCCCGCGCTGCACCCGGCGGGCTGTAGCGCGTACTTGGGCGAGCATGCCGGTCCAGCCGAGCTCACGAAGACTTCGGAGGCGGATGAGCATGCGCCGTCGCGGAACGTCTTGCCGAGGGTGGGCGCCACTGCGGGCAGGCAGCGCGAGACACCGTCCGTCGCCATCTTCACCTCACAGTCCTCTCCGCGCGCCTGGTCGCGGAAGCCGAGGAAGTGCCGCGCACCGTCCGCGGTCTTCACGAAGCGAGGCGTGAGCCGCGTGCCGGGCTGATGCCGCAACGAGAGGTCGACCAGCGGCCCCTCGGCCGGCGCGATGTCGGAGCTCCCCGCCTGACCAGGCTCGCCGGGCCCCGCCGGTCCAGAGCTCGACTCGGACGCGTCGGTCTCGGAGCCGTTCGCGAGGACTTCCGGGGTCTCGCTCGCGGACGTCGAGCTGCACGCCGCCGAGACGAAGCCCCCGAGGCCTGCGACGCAGAGGAGAGCGCTCGTGGCGCGGAGGCAGGTGTTACGCATGCCCCTCCGCCTCGCAAGTTCACGGCCATACGCTCGGCTTGTCCGCGGGTCCGCGCAGTGAGCCGAGCCCGCGAGCCGCGACGGCACGATGTCCCCGGCGCGCGTCAACCAGGGGCGCGCCCCCGTCACCCCGTGGTTGACATCCGCGGTGGACGCCGTGGATTCGGAGTCCGTGACGCTCCGCCATCCCGCTTCGGCATGTCGCATGCTGTGTTCCGAGGAGGTCCCGCCATGCTCCTCCTCCCGCTGCTCCTCGGTCTCTGCGTCGTCTCCCTCGACACGTTGACGCTCGTCGTCGCCGGTCCGCCTCCGCCCGCCGCGAGCGTCGCGCCGCAGCCCGCCGCGCGCGAAGGAGCGCTCGTCGACGACGAGCTCCAGCAGGCGCGAGCGCTCGCCGACCAGGGCAAGCTGGTCGGCGCGCTCGGTGCCGCGCAACGCGTGCTTCAGGCGGCCGTCGTGGCGCAGGACGAGGCGCGCATGTCTTCGGCGCGCGTCGAGGTCGAGCGGCTTCTCGCGCGCCTTCCGCACGCGCAGTTCATCGAGGATCCGTCGCTCGGGCATCGCGGCGAGCTGCGCTTCGACGGGCGCGTCGTCCCGGGCGGCGGGCTCACGCGGGAGCGCTGGTCGGTCGACCCCGGGCACCACGTCCTCGTCATGACGAGCGAAGTCTCCGGCCGCATGGTCACGCATACCCTCGAGCTCGACGTCGCCGAAGGCGCGACCTTGGTGATCCCCGTCGCCAGTCCCGCCCTCTCACCTCGAGGTGACGGCACGAGCTGACCGCCGAGCGCGTCAGCGTCGGTCTCCGAGAACGTCCTCGTCGAGCTCGGCCTCGCACCGCTCTCGCGGGAAGAGCGGCTCTGCCACGCTGCAGAGCCTCTCGCGGAGCGACGTCTCCACGCGCGCACGCTCCTCTTCGTCGGCGATCGACGCGGCGCGCGCCACGGCCGACAGCCGCTGCGCGAGCGCTTCGGACGGCTTCGCGTCCCGGAAGCGTCTGCTCGGCACCCGTGCGCGAGGGAGCGACTCGCGAGGATCTCGGCGCTTGTCCTGCTCTGCCACACGCGCATGCGCTCGGGCCACCGGAGCGCGACGAGCGATCCGTCGATGCTGGGCACGATCTCCGGGACCAAGCCCTCGATCTGGACGTGCGCCCCCTCCGAAGGACGCGAGCACGACGAGCGACGCCAGCACCGCCCGCGCCACGCTCCGAGAGCGACCCACGCGATCCTGTCCCGCGTGCTCGGCGGGAGGACAGCTCATGCTCACCGGAACGGAGGTGCGGGCGGCTGGAGACGCGTTCCACCGCCCCCCACCGTCGAGGGCGTGTTGTTCGTGACGACGCGAAGCGCGCGGCGGAGGCGCTGGACGTCCCGCACCCAGGGGCTCCCGTCGCGGACGCGCTGGGTGACCTTGAAACCCCAGTCCTTCTCGAACTGCGCCGTGAACGAGCCCGTGGGCTCGCGCGACGCGCTGAAGTGGAACGCCGGGGCCCAGGTGTCGTCGACGACGTAGGCTCCGTAGTTCTGGAGCGTCCACGCGAGCATCTTGGCTGGCGACGTCTCGAGCCCCAGGCTCGCGACCGCGGTCGAGCTCGGAATGGCGAGCAGGGCGCCCATCCTCATCGCGGGGCTCGGCTTGCCGGCCTTGCCGTAGCGACCGAAGGCGTGCCCGTCCCCCGTACGCGCCGGCCAGACGTAGCAGTCCTTCATCGTCGCGCAGGGCGAGAGCTCCTCTCGCGAGTAGACGTTGACCTTGAGCGCGTGGCGAGGCGGCTGGCCCCCGGGCCGAAGCTCGCCGACACGCAGCGACCCGCCGATGGAGGAGAGCCCTGAGCCGCCGTGAGCCCCGAGCCGCCCGTCTCCGTAGATGTCGACGGGGGCGAACGTGAGCAGCGACGTGCCGTAGCCCCCGGCGCTGCAGCGCGCGAGCGGCTGCATCTGATGGATGGTCTTCCCGTCCGGCATCAGGAACGCCGCGCCGGCGTTCTCGTTGGAGTGCGCCACGAGGAAGTCGGCCGGCATCGGTACCGTCGTGAGGAGCCGCCGCGGGGAGAAGGCCACGCAGCGGTTCTTGTCCGCGTCCCAGCTCGCGTCGCTGTAGTAGATGGGCGTGAGCGGGGCCTGGGGCGTCAGCGCGATGTACTCCTCGTCGATGTGAGGCATCGGCGCCCAGACGTCTCCGCCCGGAACGTCGGAGAAGTTCGTCGGGCCGAAGCGTGCTCCGGAGCCGATGGGCGTGTTCCAGATGCTGTCGGCGGCGAACGGCCACGCGCGTACGTCGCGAGTCTCCCGCTCTCCGGGCGGGGCCGGAGCCGGGGTGCCGGTCGTGGCGCCGTCGAGAGCCCACTGCTGATTCGCGCGTCCGTGGCAGGACCAGAGCACGACGGGTGTCCCGTTGGCCGTTCCGGCGTTGGCGACGTCGAGGCACTTCCCACCGAGCCCGACGATCGCGGCGCCGCGGCGCGTCCACGTCTGGTGGGCCCCCCCGCGGCAGTCCTCGACGACGATGCGGGCACCGTCGCTGCGGCTCGCTCCCTCCACGGCGAGACAACGACCGTTCTTGCCCACGAGGCGATCGCCGGAGAGGACCCATCGCTGCTCGGTGCTCCCGTCGCACCGCCAAAGCTGGACGCGGGTGCCGTTCGCGGCGCGCTCCGCGTCGAGGCAGCCGCCCATGGATCGCACGGTCCCTTTCGTCGTCGCGTTGAGCGCCGTTTCCGCGGAGTCGACGCCCTCGTCGTCGATCTCCTCGGAGCAGGCGGAAGAGAGGAGGAGGCAGCCGGCAGCAAGACCGAGGCGCTTGGTCATGCGCACGACATCAGCAATGCCCGTTCCAGGATGCGCGACGTCCGAGACACGCGGAATCGAACGGCTCGGTGTCGCGCGACGGGTGCTCTGTCAACGTCGGGTGGACGGCATGTCACCTCACGCCAACGACAGCCCGCCGAACCCCTGGCGTCTGCGACGCGAACACGTAGCCAGCGTCCCCCCCGGCGGTCGCGTCGTCGACGACGTCCTCCTCCGCTCCGCCCGACGGCATCGGCGACGAGTCCTGATCCGACGCCTCCACCTCCGTGACGTCTGGCGACACCTTCAACGAAATGCACGCCGTCGTAGACCACGGCAGCGCAGCCAGCCAGCCGACGAGGATGTAATCGAGCTTCATGCACGAGCGTGAAGGCAAGTGTGCGACCAGCGCCCTGCCCGCGCTACGATTGACGGTGTCCCGTCGCGCGGCTCGGCGCGGGAGGCTCAGCGGACGTTCGCGATGACGTTGTCGAACCGGACCTGGAGGGGGACGCCGGCGCCGGAGACGGCGGGCACCCCGACCCGCAGCTCGCTCTCCGAGGTCGGAAACGCCACCCGGAGCGCGATGTCCGTCACGCGCACGCCGTCGAGGAAGACCCGCGCCGCCTGAGGGGCTCCGACGTCCAGCTCCAGGCGGAAGCGATGCCACCCCGCTGGCACCTCCAGGAGGTTGTCGCGCAGCCCGCCGCAGTCCGTGTACGTCTCCTGGAGCACCACGTTGCGGTCGCTCCCTCGCACGAGATAGAGCCCGAGCCCCGTGCACGGGGCGGGCAGCGTCGTCCAGCGGAGCTGGGCGAGATCCACTTCGCCGGCATCGCTCAAGCGCGTGATGTCGATGTCGAACTCGATGGTGACCGACGTGGCGGCCGTCGGAAGCGCCTTTCTCAGGTAGAGCGGCTGGTTTTGCGTCAGGGACGCGAGGAGCGACTGCGGGGGACTCACGCTCGCGTCGGAGACGAGGTCGAGCCGCCCCCCGTTGACGATCGAGCCAGACCAGCCGGTCTGCGCGGAGCCGTCGCGATCGAAGTCGTCGCAGAACGTGAACGGGCAGCCCGTGTCGGGCGCGACGCCGGCCTCGGCGTCGGGTGGCTCGGGCTCGACCACGCGCTCGTCGCCCATCGCGACCTCGGGAGCGTCGGCGTCCCCTGGCGGCAGCGGCAGGAGCGAGCTCAGATCGGGACAGCCCGCGAGCAGGGCGGAGGTCGCGAGGGACGCGAGCGAAACGAGGACGAGCGGTCTCAGTCGTCGCGAAAAACGCACGTCACCGACCTTCACGTTCGCGAGATGCGATAGCGCTCGAGGAGACGATGCAAGAACTGTCGCGACACGCCGATGGCCTCGGCGGTGCGCGACACGTTGCCGGCGTGCTCGCCGAGCTTCGCCTCGATGTAGGCGCGCTCGAACTGCTCGACGACCACGTCACGCGCTTCGCGGAGCGGCAGTCCGAGGAGCGTCGTGGCCTGCGATGCCGGCGCGAACGCACTCGGCCGGCCCGTCCCCTGGGTCAGCCCGCCGGGGGCGACTCCGTGCACGGGCTCACCGATCGCCAGGGCCGGGGTCGTCGGGAAGAGGAGCATCCGGGCAAGCGTGTTGCGGAGCTCGCGAATGTTGCCGGGCCAGGCGTAGGCCTGGAGCAGCTCGAGGGCGTTGGGCGGCAGATCGGCGACCGTCCGTGGCGGCCGCTGCAGGCCGAGGAAGTGCTCGACGAGGAGCGGGATGTCTTCGCGACGCTCCCGGAGCGGCGGGAT
This sequence comes from Polyangiaceae bacterium, assembly GCA_022842465.1. Lineage (GTDB taxonomy): Bacteria > Myxococcota_A > Polyangia > Polyangiales > Polyangiaceae > Labilithrix. The sequence goes on from JALHPN010000139.1 coordinate 16,139, forward strand.
GCGCACGTCGAGGACCGCGAGGCGATAGTACAGATCTTGACGGAACGCCCCCTCGGCGACCCGCGCTCGGAGGTCACGGTGCGTCGCGGTGACGATGCGGACGTCGACGTTGACCCACTCGGTGCTCCCGACGCGACGTATCTGTCGGGCCTCCAGCGCGCGCAAGAGCTTCGGCTGGAGGTCGGCCGGGAGCTCACCGAGCTCGTCGATGAAGAGCGTGCCTCCGTTGGCCTGCTCGAACACCCCAGCGTGCGCCTGGAGCGCGCCGGTGAACGCACCACGCACGTGGCCGAACAGCTCCGATTCGGCGAGTGTGGCGGTGACGGTGCTGCAGTCGAAGACGACGAAGGGTCGGCTTCGCCGCGTGGAGGCATCGTGGATGGCGCGCGCGAGCACCTCCTTGCCGGTCCCTGATTCGCCGCTCAACACGATCGTCTCGTCGGTCTGCGCCGCGCGCTCGAGGCTCGCGAAGAGCGCGCGCATCGAAAGGCTCGCGCCGATCGCCCCGCCGAAGGTGATCCCGCTCGCGAGCTCGATGCGGTCGGCCCCCTGGCTCGGCTCGAGCCACGCGGTGCTCCCACCGAACGCGACGCGATTGTTCGGGTCGATGTACGCGCGCTCGACGCGGACGCGGTCTATGAACGTCCCGTTCTTGCTGCCGAGGTCGCGGACCGCGACGCGCCCGGAAGGCTGCTCGCGCCAGAACTCGACGTGCTTGCGCGACACCTTGGGGTCCTCGAGGACCACGTCGCACTCCCCCGGGTCCGACCCCACGACGACCGGCCCGAGGCCGAGCGGGCATCGCTGGTGGGTGCCATCGGGCGCGGCGATGGCGAGCGTCAGTTGCGGAAGCTCGAGGACGCTACGGAGAAAATCCGTCTGCGTTCCCCCGATCGACCCCGCGCCCATGGGTCAGAACTACCATGCCCCAAGGAGACCGTCGTCTGGATCGAGGGACACCATCTGCTACCCTGAGCCCGTGATGTCGACCGCCGTCGCGCGGACGCCGCCTGGCGCGAGGTCCCCGCTCCGCCTCGGGAGGTACGACCTCCACGAGGAGATCGCGACCGGCGGCATGGGGAGCGTGTGCCTCGGCGTCCTGCTCGGGTCGGTGGGATTCTCACGGGTCGTCGCCATCAAGCGCCTCCACCGGCATCTCGCGCAGGACCCCGAGCTCGTCGCGATGTTCCTCGACGAGGCTCACCTGGCCGCGCGCATCCGACACCCCAACGTCGTAGGGACGATCGACGTCGTCCACACGAGCGACGAGCTCTTCCTCGTCATGGAGTACGTCGACGGTGAGTCCCTCGCCGGGTTGGTGAAGGAGCTTCGGGCGAACGGCGAGCGGATGCCGCTCCCGGTCGTCTCCGGCATCATGGGCGCTGTTCTTCGCGGGCTCCACGCCGCGCACGACGCGACGGACGCGAGCGGAAACCGGCTCGCCATCGTCCATCGCGATGTCTCGCCCCACAACGTCCTCGTGGGTGCGGACGGCGTCGCGCGGCTCGTCGATTTCGGGATCGCACATGCGGCCGTGCGGCTCCAGAGCACCGGGGAGGGACGCTTCAAGGGGAAGCTCTCGTACGCGGCTCCGGAGCTCCTCGCGCTGAAGAGTCCCTCCGTTGCCTCGGACCTCTATTCCGCAGGGCTCGTCCTCTGGGAGCTCGCGGCGGGGCGGAAGGCGCTTCAAGCCGACACCGAGGTGGGCCTGCTCGCGCGCGCGCTCGCCGCCGATGTCCCTCCCCTTCACGAGGTCGCCCCCTGGCTGCCGGAAGAGTTCGTGGCGACGGTGGTTCGCGCCATCCAGCGCGAACCCGCGCACCGCCAGGCGTCGGCGCAGGAGCTCGCCGCGGCCATCGAGGCGGCCGTGCCGCCGGCGTCGCCCGCGGTCATCGGCGCCCTCGTCGAGCGCGTCGCCGCAGCGTCCCTCGCCAGACGCCGTGCCCTCCTGCGCGACGTGGAAGCCTCGGTCGGCGTGGCACCGATGCGTCCGTCTCGGACACCTTCGCCGGCAAGCGATCCCGCCGCGGCGGTCGCGCCGGTGAACGGCAGCCACGCGCGCCTTCCGGAGAGCGAGGTACGGCCCTGGACCGGCCCGCGGCCGACGTTGACCGCCATCGAGGCGAGCCCGGTGACGTCTTCGCCCGTCGGGGACGCGGACGCCACGGCGGCGGTCTCCCTCGGCCCCGGACCTTTGCCATCCTCGACGCTCGCCGAAACACCGTCGACGACGCCGTCTCCATCGGCACCCCGTCTGCGCGACAGACGGCTCCGCACGCGGCTCACGAGGGTCGTCGGCGTGGTGGTCGCGCTGGCCGCCGTCGTGCTGGTGGGCGGCTGGTCGACGCTCCGAGGGTCTCGCGCCGAGGAAGCGGCCGCCCGACCCACCACCGCCGGCCCGGCGCTCGCCTCGGTTGCCGCTCCCCCCGCGAGCGCCCCGGTCGAGGCGCCCGCTCCGTCCGAAGCTCCGGAGAAGAGCGCCTCACCCCCCGATCATGCGCATGCGCCGACATCGAAGGCTCCGACGGCTGCGATCTCCGTCACGACCAAGACAGCCCCCCGCTCCAAGCCGAAGGCCGACACATGCGTCCCGCCCTATACCTTCGACGAGCACGGCATCCGAAGGGTGAAGCGCGAGTGCTTCGGCCCCTGAGCGCCGCGAGCTGGCTCGTCACGATGCTCGTCGCGGCGTCGGCGTTCGCTCAGCCGGACGCCGCGCGCAAGGGACCGAGCGAGGCGTGCTTCTCGGCCTACGAGGGCGCGCAGACGTCCACGCGCGCGGGTCGTCTGCTCCGCGCGCGGTCGGAGCTCGCGGCGTGCGCCGAGACGTGCCCGCCGGTGCTGCGGGCCGACTGCGCGAAGTGGCAACGCGAGCTGGAGGTGACACTTCCGAGGATCGCGATCCAGGCGACGGCGGCGGGAGGCGGCCCGGTGGTCGGGCTGAGCGTCGAGGTCGATGGCGTGGTCGTGGCTCCCGGGGAGATCGACGTCGACCCGGGAGAGCACGTCGTTCGCGTATCTGCGCCCGGGATGTCTTCCGCCGAACGGCGCATCGTCGTGGCGACGGGCCATCGGGGCACGGAGTCGTTCCAGCTGGAGCCGGCAGCCGACGCGCCTCGCCCGCCCGCGGCGCCGCCGAGGAGTCCGGGGGCTTCGCGTGCCTCTGTGGGACCCTACGTTCTCGGTGGTTTCGGTGCGGGAGCGGTCGTCGCGGCGGGCGTGCTGTCGGCGATCGGCTGGTCGGACTTCGACGCCATGCGCTCGACGTGCGCGCCTGGGGCCGGCGGACCGGGCTGCGCAGCGGATCGCGTCGGCGCCGTGGAGACGAAGTGGCAGATCGCGGGCGTCCTGGCGGGAGCGGGAGTGCTCGCGCTCGGCGGCGCGGTGCTGTGGCGGCTGATCGGCGATCGCCCCACCTCGAGCGCGCGTGTCGGGCTCGGCGGCGTCTACGTCGTCTTCGACTGAGACCTGCCTCGGGGCCCTGCGCCTCGGCCGACGAGGATCGTCGAGGGCGGGTAAACGTGGGCTGTCACTGTCGCCTCGGCGTTGACAGGGCGGGGGCGTCATCTCGAAGCGGCAGGACGGAAACCTCTCGGAATCGCGAGCGACGCTCGGCGTGACGATGCTCGGGGAGTGCGGCCGCTGGTTTGCAGAACCTCCGTCGCATGAACATCGTCAAGCCGATCCGAAGTGCCGTATCCGTGGCGAGCCTCTTCGTCTGTGCCTTCGTGGCGGCGGCGTGCAGCTCGGGGGGAGGGTCGACGGCAGCCGCTCCCGCGGGGGCCACGGAGCCCGCGCCTCCGGAGGTCTCGGCTGCATCCTGTGACGAGCGCTGCGCGACGAAGGCCGTCTCGTGCGGCGCGACCGAGGCGCAGGCGGCGGAGATCTGCGACGGCTACTGCGGTAACGGGCTCTCCGAGAAAGAGATGTCGTGCCTCGTCGAGGAGTCGTGCGGGACGCTCGCGGGGGGGCAGACGGACTGCATCGCGACCGGGAGCGGCAGCTCGGGGAGCAATTCGACGCCGAATGCCCCCTCCGCTCCGAAGCCGACGAAGCGTCCGTCGCCGCCCGCGAACTTCGGCGACGACTGCGAGTGCGCCGCCATCGGGGGGGCCGTGACGGTCTGGTGCAAGGACACGAAGAACTGCGGCTCGCTCAAGTGCGCGCTCGGCGCGACGTGCACCATCGAGTGCACGTCGTCGGACCAGTGCCCGGGGACGACGACCTGCACCCCGGTCGGTACCGTCAACCCCAAGCCGCTCTTCTGCCTGTAGGCGCGGGGCGAGTCTCAGTGCGCTTCGTGCGACTCGGTCGCGCCTTCCTCGGGCGCGATCTTGCCGCCGGGAGCCACTTCCCCGGTCCGCGGGAGGACCCGCACGTTCTGATCGGCGTCGTGCTCACCGCGCCTGTCGGTGTCGTTCATCGTGTACGCGAAGAAGACGCCGATGAAGAAGATGCAAGAGATGAAGATGAGCGCGTTGAACTTGTTGTCCCACCGGAGGTGCATGAAGAACGTCACGACGAGCGACGCCTTCAAGCTGGCGATGAGGACGACGAGGACGATGTTCAGCTTCCCGAGGTCGACGTACGACTGACCGACGGTCAGCAGCGTGAGCATCAGGAGGCCGGCGAACACCGCGCCGTAGAAGAGCGACGACGAGACGTGCGAGTGGACCGCGCCGTCGTCATGTCCGTGAGCTGCGTGATCTGCGCTTGCCATCGACGTGCCCTCAGACCAGGTAGAGGAGGGGGAAGAGGTAGATCCAGACGAGGTCGACGAGGTGCCAGTACAGCGCCACGATGTCGACCGGCGTGAAGTACTCCTTCGAGAACTCCCCGCGCTGGTTTCTGATCCAGATCCAGATCATGACGCCGATGCCGACGAGCACGTGGATGCCGTGCACGCCCGTCGTCATGAAGTAGATCGAGAAGAACGAGGACGCCGTGTCCGGCAGCGTCGTGACGCCGTGCTCGAGGTGATGCGGGTGGAAGAACCGCCCCGGCAGGAGCCCGGAGTGGAACTTGTGGGCGTACTCGAAGTACTTCACCACCAAGAAGCCGAGCGCGCAGGCGATCGTGACGAGGATGTAGTTCCCCGTCGCCTTCTGCTTGCCGAGCTGCGCCGAGCGGACCGCCATGGCGGCCGTGAAGGACGAGAAGAGGAGGACGACGGTGTTGAACGCGCCCATCTCCTTGTTCAGCTGATGGCTCGCCAGCCTGAACATCTCCGGATACCAGCTCCGGTAGACGCCGTAGGCGACGAAGAGACCGCTGAAGAAGAGGAGCTCCTGCGCGAGGAACGCCCACATCCCGAGCTTCGCGGCGTCGAACTGCTGCGCCGGCGTGTCGAAGTGGTGGGCGAGCCACTTGGGCCCGTGGTGACCGTGCGCGTCGTGCGCGCCTTCGGGCGCGTCGTGCGCGCTCGCGGCAGCTTCGCTGCTCATGCGTGTGCCTCTTTCTTGGCGCTGCCCTTCGCCGCGCTCGGGAACATCGGGTCGTCGTGGCCCTCGTAGAGCTCCTCGTCCGTCGCGAGGTGGTAGTCGTACTGGCCGCGCGTGAGGACGGGGTCCTTCACGAAGTTGAAGGTCGGAGGCGGCGTCGGCGTCATCCACTCGAGCGCCGCCGAGCCCCACGGGTTGCGCGGAGCCTTCGCGCCTCCGAGGAGCGACTTCACGAACATGATCCCGAGGACGAGGAAGCCGAGGCCGAGGATCCAGGAGCCGACCGTCGAGATCTGGTGGAAGATCTCGTACTGCGGGAGGTAGTCGTAGTAGCGCCGCGGCATCCCGCGCGAGCCCATCACGAACTGGACGATGAACGTCACGTTGAAGCCGATGAAGACGAGGAACCAGCCGACCTTGGCCCAGCTCTCGTCGTACATCTTGCCGGTGAACTTCGGCCACCAGTAGTGGAGGCCGCCGACGAAGCCCATCACCGTGCCGCCGACCATGACGTAGTGGAAGTGAGCCACGACGAAGTACGTGTCGTGGAGGTGCACGTCGACCGCGAGCATGCCGAGGAAGAGGCCGGTGAGGCCGCCGATCGTGAAGAGGAAGATGAAGCTGAGCGCCCAGAGCATCGGCGACTGCAGCGAGATCGACCCCTTGTAGAGCGTGGCGACCCAGTTGAAGACCTTCACGCCCGACGGGATGGCGACGAGGAAGGTCAGCGCGCTGAACACCATCGTCGCGTACTCGCTCATGCCGGCGACGAAGAGGTGGTGGCCCCAGACGAGGAAGCCGAGGAGCGCGAGGCCGAGCGAGCTCATCGCGATCGCCATGTAGCCGACCGGCTCGCGGCGGGAGAACGTCGCCAGGATGTCGGAGACGATGCCCATCCCCGGGACGATCATGATGTAGACGGCCGGGTGCGAGTAGAACCAGAAGAAGTGCTGGTAGAGCACCGGGTCGCCGCCGAGGCGCGGGTCGAAGATGCCCAAGCCCAGGAAGCGCTCCATCGTGAGGAGGAGGAGCGTGATCGCGAGGACCGGCGTGGCGAGGACCTGGATGATCGACGTCGCGTAGAGGGCCCACGTGAAGAGCGTGAGGCGGCGCCACGTGAGACCGGGCGCACGCATCTTGTGGACCGTCGCGATGAAGTTCACGCCCGTGAGGATCGAGCTGAATCCCATGATGAACGCCGCGAGCGTCATCGGGATGACCGAGGTGCTCGTGCCGACGCCGCCGTGCGCCGGGTCGCTCGACGAGTAGGGCGTGTAGAACGTCCAGCCCGTGTCGACGCCGCCGTTGATCATCGAGTAGAGGCCGAAGCAGGCCCCGAACACGTAGATGTAGAAGCTGAGGAGGTTCAGCTTCGGGAACGCGACGTCCTTCGTCCCGAGCTGGATCGGCAGGAAGATGTTCCCCAGCGCCGCCGGGATCGACGGGATGATGAAGAGGAACACCATCACCACGCCGTGGAGCGAGAACATCTTGTTGTAGGTGTCCGCGTCCATCAGCGTCTTGCCCTTCGTGAAGAGCTCGGCGCGGACGAGGAGCGCGAAGACACCTCCCAGGGCGAACGAGATGATGACGCTGATGAGGTACATCACGCCGATCCGCTTGTGATCGAGCGTGACGAGCCAGCTCATGAGCCCCTTCTTGTCGAGGTAGCTCGCGTTCGGATCCGTCTCAGCGTGATGGCCGGGCGTCGTGGTGATGGCAGCCATGGCGGTCCTTACTTCATGCTCTTGAGGTAGGCGATGATGGCGTCGAGCTGATCGTCCTTGAGGACGAAGGCCGGCATCGCGACGTTGTTGTAGCCCTTCACGATCTTCGCGTTGGGGCGGAGGATCGACTCGCGAAGGTAATTCTCGTCGGCCGTGACCGACTCGCCGCTCATGAGGGGCTGGGGCTTCCCGAAGATGCCCGCGAGCTTCGGTCCCGGCGACGGCGAGCCGCCGAGCATGCCGCTCCCGTTCTCGCCGTGGCACGCGGTGCACGCGTTCTTCACGAAGAGGGTCTTGCCGTAGTTCTCCGGCTTGCACTCCTCTTCGGTGCCCTGGCACTTGCCGAGGCCCTTCTCGAACTTCTGGTAGTCCTCGTGGCTGAGGATCTTCACCGTCGCGAGCATGCCCGAGTGGCTCGTGCCGCAGTACTCCGCGCAGAAGACGTGCGCATCACCGACCACGGTGGGCGTGAACTGGATGAAGGAGTACTGCCCCGGCACCGCGTCCCGCTTCATGCGGAACTCGGGGATGTAGAAGGAGTGGAGCACGTCCTCGGAGGACATGATCATCTTGTACGGGCGGTTCACCTCGAGGGTGAGCTCCGCGGGCACGCGGTCGCCGCTCGGGTACTCGAACTCCCAGCTCCACTTCTTCCCGCGAACGCGGATCTCGGTCGCGCCCTCGGCGGCCGTCGCGTTCTTGATGTACGCGGTGAAGGACGCGTGGAAGAGGAAGATGATGAAGATCGTCGGCGTGACGGTCCAGAACACCTCGAGCTTGTTGAAGTGCCCCGTGGGCTCGCTCTTCACGCCCTTCTGGCGCTTGTACTTCCACACGAAGTACAGCATCGCCGCGGTGACACCGACCGTGAACACCACCGAGAACCAGTAGACGAACATGTAGGCGTCGTCGATCGGCGCCGCCGTGTCCGCCATGGCAGGCGGGAGCTGGAAGTTGTCGGACGGAATGGTCACGTCAGGTCTCCTTCGTCACATTCACGCGTCACATTCACGGAACGCGTCATCACGCGAGAGAATCCACCAAGTCGGTCTTCGAGGCGTCGGCCTTCGCCTGCCTCGCCTTGCGGAGCTCGGCCGCCCAGAAGACGCCGAGGAATCCGAGAACCACGAGAGCGACGAGGCCGCCGCCCACCTGCATCACACGACGCGCGACGAGGACGTATTTCCCGCCCTTCGGGTCGTAGTGGTAGCAGTAGAGGATGAGCTGCTCGACCGTCGAGATCGTGCGGTACTCCGCGGCCTCGAGGAGGCCGAGTCGCAGATCGTTCGCCGGGAACTCGAGGCCGTAGAGGTAGCGGGCCATGCGCCCGTCCGGCTTCACGACCATGACGAGCGACGGGTGAGCCCACTGCTTCTGATCGGGGTCGTACTGCGACTCGAACCCCGCCGCCTGCGTGACGGCGTCGATCGCCTGCTGATCGCCGACGAGGAACGACCAGCCCGCCTCCTCGCCCACGCCCGCTCGCGCGTACTCGTGGAGGATCGCGGTGCGCTTCGCCGCGGTCTTCTCGAGCGACTCGTTCGGATCGATGCTGATCGTGATCGCGCGGTAGTCCTTGCCGAGCGTCCAGTCGACCCCGCGGAGGCCTTGCGCCTCCTGGTTCAGGATCATCGAGCAGACGACGGGGCACGAGTGATACGCGAACGTGAGCACGACCGGACGCTTGCCGTCGAAGAGATCCCTGAGCTTCACGGGGCGCCCCGCGTGATCGCGGAACATCGTGTCGAGCGGGAGCGGGCCGTCGAGGTGCTCGGTGACGCCCGCGCGCGCCATCTCCGGCGGCATGCCGGCGATCTGCGCGTGCGCCACGCCCTGCCCCGGGAGGCGAACGGCGACGCACGCGATCACGAGGGCGAGCCACACCACACGGCGCACGACCGCGCGCAGCGCCGGGAAGCGCTCGAGCTCGGTCGTCGTCGTCGGGTGCAGGTCCACGGTCGGTCCTCTCGGTAGGGTCAGTGGTGCGGGTGACCAGTCGCGGCGCCCGCGTCGCCTGCGGCGTGCGGAGCGGCGCCGGCGTCGACGCCCACGGCCATCGGGGTCGCGCCCGCGTCGCCCGCGG
>JALHPN010000140.1 GCA_022842465.1 Polyangiaceae bacterium
CCCGCGCCCGACCCGTGGGGGCGGCACCCGGTGTTGTCCCCGCGTCCGCCGCCGCCGCGGCCGGCAGACGACGCCTGCGTCGCGACCGCACCGAGGCCGTCGATGGACTCACCCTGCTGGCCGGTGGTGTTCACGACGGCGTTGAACGCTCCGCCGCGATATCCCTTGCCGCTCATCGTCACCGTGCCGTCGACGGTGACGGCGCCGGCCGCGGAGAGGGCGAAGACGCCGCCCTTCGTGCCGTCCCAGCCGTTGGCGGTGACGGTGACGTTCGCGTTCACGACGAGGTTGCCGAAGCGGGGCACGCGCTGGAGGACGACGCGCTGGTTCGTGTCGGCCGTGCCGAGGTTCGTGTCGTCGGCCGCGCCGTCGCCGAAGAACTTCGCCTTCGCGCTCTCGAAGGTCACGACGCCCGCGGCGATGCTCTTCACCGTGAGCCGCTCGAAGTTGCCGACGTTCCCGTTCGCGGCGGAGGTGCCCTGGAGATTGAGGACGAGGACCTCGTCACCGACGGCGAGGCAGCCAGCGGACGGCGTGGCGGACAGCGTCGCGGTCGTCGCGGTGAGGGCGGTCACGCTGTACGAGACCATCTCGCCGCCGTCGGCGCAGGCGCGTGCGCCGAGGTTGTCGGTGCTGAAGTTCTTGTCGGCGTCGATCGTCGTCGTGACGAGCGCGCAGGCCTGGCCGTTGCCGGAGTAGCCGGCCTGGCATGTGCAGGTACGAGCGCCGCTCGTGTTCGCGCAGGTCGCGTTCATGTCACAGCCGCCGTTCGCGGCCGCGCACTCGTTGATGTCGGTACAGCCGGCACCGCTGTCCGGGGTCCCGCCGTCGGCGAACCCGGTGCTGCACGCGCACGTGCGCGAGCCCTGCGTGTTGGTGCACGTCGCGTTCGCGCCGCAACCGCCGTTGTTGCTCGCGCACTCGTCGACGTCGGCGCACGTCTTTCCGTCGCCGGCCCACCCCGGCTTGCAGGTGCAGACTGCCTTGCCCGACGTGCCCTCGCAGGCGGCGTTCGTGTCGCAACCGCCGTTGTTGGTGGCGCACGGGTTCCCGCCTCCAGAGGACGAGGACGAGCTGCTGGTGGAGCCGGAGCTGGACGACGAGCTCGACGCGCTGGCATCGGCGCCGGTGGTGTCGTTCGACGGCGCGGGCGTGTCGCCGTCGGACCCTCCGCAGGCGATGACGAGGCCGAGACCGAGCGACGAGAGCGCGACGGCGGTGAAGACGCGTGCTTTCAACATGTGCGAGTTCCCTCTCTCCCCCTCACGTCGTCACGTCGTCACGTCGTCGTCCGAGGCAATCGGCGCGCGGATGCGTGAGGGCCAAGACTCGCGATGATGCACGAGCGCCGATACGCGCGACAGGGTTTCCTCGTCCCCGCTGCAGATCGGGGGGGGCGTGTCGCCGGTGTGCGCACCGCCGGGATCCGCCCGCGGTTCACCTGACGGCGCTGCGCTCGGTGAGCTCCTTGGCGAGCTTCTCCGCCTCGCGCGGTGCGTGGTCGGGGGCGACCCATCCGACGTCGATCCGGAGCTCCTTCGATCGGCCTGCCATGTGCCCCTCGTCGACGACGCGCCCGTGGACCACGGTCGCGAGCGGATGCATCGGGTGCGTCTCGGCCCAGGCCGCGACGCGCGCCGCGGCCGCGTCCGCGAGCGTGACCTCGACCGTCCAGGTCCGCGGCGGCTTGGGGGCCGAAGCGTTCATGTCGACCACCGTGCTCTCCCGCTCCACGGCACGCGCCCCGACGACGTCCTTCGACGTGACGAGGAACGGAACGCGGAGGACGAACGACTGGTACGCGGCCTCCCGCGTCCGCAGGTTCGGCTTCCTGCCGAACGCGAGCCATGTCCCCGCAGGCATCGTCACGGCCTTGCGGATCGGGGCGGCGACGTCGCGGTCGAAGACGTCGATGTCTCCCGCGTAGGTGACGGTCGCGAAGTGGAGCGCGCGCGACTTCGCCTCGGGCCCCGTCCCGACGCTGCCGTACGTCATCCCGATGTCGAGCTTCGCGTCGACGGGGAGCGTCGCCGCCGGTCGCCTCTCGAAGACATCGATCTCGAAGCCGACCTCGGCGATCGCGAACGGCTCGGCGCACGGCTCGCCGGGGGCGCACGCGGCTTCGGGCGCCGCCTTCGCCCCGGCGGGCGTCGCGGAGTCGGGTACGCCCGCGATCCGCGTCCCGTCCGTCGGCGCCTTCGGGCCCTCACCGCCACCACATGCGCTCATCAGGAGAAAGAGCGCGCCGCAGAGAATCTCCCGCATGAGCCAGGCCTATCACTCCCCCCGACGTAACGACCATCCTCCAAGGGCCATGCCGAACGACGGAATACGGCGCGCCGTCGCGGGCGTATCCTCGAAAAGGATGCTCCCGCTGCTCGCCGGCACGTCGTTCGGGCTCGTCGTGGGGCTCGTGGTCTGGCTCTTCCAGCGCCTTCGCGCGCGTGCGCGTGCAGTACGGGTCCGCGCGCGCCTCGGTGACGTGACGAAGGCGAGCGCCCTCGCGGAGCGTTCTCCGGGCGCGCTCGTCGCCCTCTCGGGCAAGCTCCGCGTGCGCTCGCCGGGCAAAACGACGCGGCTCACGACCTTCTTCCCGTTCGGCGTGTCGCTCTCGGAGAAGCCGTCGAGCGAGGCGATCACGCTCGACTGGGCGTCCGGCCTCGAGCTGTCCGTGGACGACGTCGAGCTCGCGGGCGACGCGCAGGTCGTGCTCGGCTCCCGTGAGACGTCGCTCCGGGCGTCGGAGAGCGAGGCGCGGGCCTTCGGCGTCTCACGGATGGCCGAAGACGGGATGCTGCGCGGCGTCGCGAGCGGCGACGAGGTCATCGTTCGCGGGAAGCTCGAGCGCGTCGCGAGCGAGGTGGGCGACGACTACCGGACGTCGAGCGTCCGCCATCGGCTCGTCGGCGACGCCGCGAACGTCCTCGCGGTCGCCTCGGCGACGACGCCAAGGCCGGCGGGGAAGCGCGCCTACGTCCTCCCCATCGCTCTCGGCGCGCTCGTGGCCGCCTCCGTGCCGCTAACCACGCCGTCTCCCCGTCCGATGCCTCCGGCGGGCGCCGCGGCGTCCCGCGCGCCGACCGCGCCGCCGTCGTGCGCCGCGGAGATCGACGCGCTCCTCGCGAGAGGGAACCCATGGCGGGCCGAGAAGCGGCTCGCGTCGTGCGACTGGAGGATGTCGGCTGCGAGGGTCGCCGTGCATCTCGCCGACTTCCCGCGCGCGAGCCGCGCGTTCGCCGACGCGCGAGAGCGAGGCGAGCCGGTCGACCCCACGGTGACGGAGATCGAGACGCACCTCTTCGCCGGCAACGACGCCCTCGCGCGAGAGGTCACGAAGAAGCTCCGCGAAGCGCACTACCCGAGCTACCCCCCGGCGTCCCTCTTCTGCGTCGAAGGCGCGTTCGGCCGGCGCGCCGGCCAGCCCGACGGCGCAGAGCTCCTCGCGCGGACGGCCGCGACCCCGCGGGCGGGCGAGGGGTGCGATCTGCTCTCCGACGACTTCGCGCTCGTCCCGTTCGTCACGAAGAGCGAGCGGCGCGCGTACTTCGTCGCGGAGCGGACGCCGCAGCACCTGCACTGGCTCCTCAAGGAGAACGAAGTCCTGAACCGCCACGTCGGCCTCTTCGGCGTGGCCTCCGTCGTGGTGAACGAGCCGACGAGCCGTGTGACGCGGAACGTGCCGCTCGCGGCCGCCGCGCTCCGCACCCTCGCGCCGAAGCAAGACGACTACAAGGGAGACTACCAGCCGCTCTTCGCGGCGCGCATGGCGGCCGACGTGGCCCTCTTCGACGTCGTCATGGGCGAGCGCGACGCCGCGGAGGCGTCCTTCGCTGCGCTCGACTGGCTGGCGCCCACGGCGTCCGATGCCGCCTACGAGCGGCGCATCGCGACGTTCTACGACAGGAACGTCGGGATTCAGTACGAGTGGCCTCGCCTGGAGCTCGCGCGCCTCCTCATGAGCTACGCCGCCGGCATCGCCCTCCACGCCGGCGACGAGACGCGAATGAAGGCCTACCTCGCGGCGAGCGATCACGGCGCGGGAGAGGACGCGCTCTGGCGCTGGGTGGCGCAGACGAAGCCGGCGGACCGCACGCTGCCGCTCGACCACTGGAACCAGGCGCTCGCCGCGGCGACGAGCGGGAAGGGCGGAGACGTCGTGAAGGCGCTCCGTGAGGCGCGCTCGACCGGGCGCGGGGCCCTCCCGCGGATCGTGCCGAAGATCACGACCGAGCGTGAGGCGCTCGTCGCGTGGCTCTACGACGACTTTCCCCCCGCGGACCTGCGGAACGGCATCCTCGCGCTCGCGACGAACATCGGCGATCGGCGTGAGGCCGCGCGCGTGCTCGGCGACACGGCGCTCGAGGAGAAGTGGGCGCCGGTCGCGCGCGCGCTCCACGCCGCCGTGCTGCGGCGTGACGGCGGGCCGATGTGGATCGCGGTCGAGGAGGCGGTCTCGCGGTGACGCCCCGCAGGTAGCGTAGGATCCACGGATGCCCGATTGGGACCCCGGCGAGGCGCGGCTCGTCCGCATCAGCAAGCTCCTGTCGCTCGCGCTGCGCCACGATCCGACCGCGCTCGGCCTCACGCTCGGCACGCAGGGGTGGGCGTCGGTCGACGACGTGATCGCGGGGCTCCTCCGCACGGGGATCGACGTAGGTCGCGACGAGCTCGAGGAGCTCGTCGCGACGAGCGACAAACAGCGCTTCGCGATCTCCGCCGACGGCGCGCAGATCCGCGCGAACCAGGGGCACTCGATCGCGATCGACCTGGGGCTTCCGCCCGCCATGCCTCCGGAGACGCTGCTCCACGGAACCGTCGCGCGCTTCGCTCGCGCCATCGAGCGCGACGGCCTCCTTCGAGGCGCACGCACCCACGTGCACCTGTCGGAGGACGAGGCGACGGCCCGCATCGTCGCCTCGCGGCGGTCGGGGGCGAAGACCTTCGTCGAGGTCCGCGCGCGCGCCATGCACGACGAGGGCTTCGTGTTCCTCCGCGCAGACAACGGCGTCTGGCTCACGGAGCACGTGCCGCCTCGCTTCCTCGCCCTCCGGAGCTTCGGGCCAGACCCGACCTGATCGCGACGAGCGCCGCGTTGGCCTCCGAGGCGTGGGGCTCCGCCGCGACGTCGTCTAGGTCGCGCGCGATCCGATGGAACATGCGTATCCAGATGAGGGATGCGCGTAGGACTTCGCGACGCGGTCGGCCCGGCGCGTGTGTCGGAACGGCGGCCCACGCCGACCGAGGCCGAACTAGCTACGCGATCGCGCTTCCACGATAGACGTCGTCCACGGAGAGCCGCGCGTCCAGGCTCTTCACGGTCACCGAGGCGCCAGGGCTCGCGACACGTGAGGCCCACCGGCCGTCCTCGATACGGCTGTGGACGGTGATCCGGCGCTCTCGATGCGAGACGACGACGACATCGAGGAGGGACGGGATCGTCTGGTACGCCTCGAGCTTCGTGCCGGTGTCGTACTCCTCGGACGAGTCGCTGGTGATCTCGACGAGGACCGTGGGGTTGAGAGCCGTCGCGACCGGGCTGGGCGGATGCTGCTCGAGAGGTCCGCAGACGACGGCGCCGTCCGGGAACGTCGCGAGCCCGAAGCTCTCGACGTAGACGCGGAGGTCCGACGTGTGGACGCGACACGGCCGCTCGCCGATGGCGTTGCCGAGGATGCGGAGCACCTGCGCCGCGAGCGCCGAGTGCTCCTCCGTGCCGCCGGCCATCGCGTAGATCTCGCCGTCGAGGAACTCGTGTTTCGTCGAGCTGGTCTGCTCGAGCGCGACGTAGTCCGCGTAGACGTACCGGTGGACGCGGCGGGCGAAGGCCATGCCGCAGAGTAGCTCAGAACCCCCAGTCCTTCATCGGCTCGCGCCGCCGTCGGTCGATCCGATCGGCGCCCTTCGACCAGCGGTCCGACATCACGTCGAGCCCCAAAGCGCCAACGGCCCGCTTGTCCGGCACAGCTCGGCGACCGCCGCCCGACCATCCCCCAACCTTGCGAGGACCTCCTACCGCCGCCGGTGCGCGCGACGCTACCGATCGATCCGCGGCGCGACACGGCGCCGGGCTCCTCGCTGTAGGCCCGGACCACCTCCGCGAGGCTCGCGCGGGAATCAGAAGCGGCACGCAGGAAGGGCAGCGTCGAGGCAGGCGACGATGGCCGAGCAGTCCTTCTGCAGACACGCATCGAACGCCGCGCGAACCTCGGGCTTGAAGAGCACGGACTCTTCCTGGCAGTAGTCGTCCGATAGGTTGCACTCGCCCAGACGGTCATCGCACCTGCTCTGAAAGGCCCTGTCCCCCACGCGATCGGCGATGGGTTGAAGACAGGTGGTCACGGGCGGCTTGTCGCAGGTCCGCGACGAGAGGCAGTTGAGGACCTCCGACGCATAGCTCTCGACGAACGCCTGCGTGTAGCACTTGTAGTCCTGAGTACAGTCGTCGGGACGAACCGGGCCCGCATCCCCGCACCGAGCCGCGCGCGCACCGCACGCGTCGACGTAGCTCGACTCCGTGGGCTGGTTCGACGAGGCCGACAGTGGGCCACTGGTCGATGTGTCGCTGCCGCAGGCGGCAACAAAGATGCACGGGGCCGCGACTACAGCGAGCGCGGTGGTCTTGGGACTCATGCCCGCCGGAGCTATCACGCCCGGCTTCCCCGGCCAATGCGACGACGAAGGTGTTCGACCCCAGGCCCCCGCGCTCTCGCGGTGCGTAAGAAACGGTAGCGCGTAGGGCTGCGAGGAGGGGCAAGCGGCTGAAGTGGCGAATCCACGCCGCCCATCCGGGGCCGCCATCACCACGAGGTGCCGATGTCCCAGCGTTCAACGATGGTCCGCCGCGCTTCCGTCGCCAACTCCTTCCTTGGTCTCGCGGTCCTCGCGGGATGCGCGACCACGTCCAGCGACGAGGGCGTCGCCGCCGACGCGATCGTCGGCTCCGGCGCCGGGGACGCGAGCTGTCACGGCAAGCTGACGGCGTACGAGCAGGCCACAGGAACGACGCGCCGTCGAAGGTCGTCACCGAGGGCGCGTAGGATGTCGGCGACTCGATCGTCCGCGTCCGCGGCGGCGCCTCCGAAGAAGGAGGACATCGTCCCGATGATGGCGTCCCGTCGGCCACTTCGAACGCACCGACGCGGTCGCGATCGGCACCCGAGAGCGAACGGCTCTTCAAGCGACGGCGAGAGGCCGGGCCGGAGGGCCGTTTCGGCGTCGTCCAGGCGCTGTGGTGGAGGAAGGACGTGGAACGGGCGAGCGTGCTCGCGCGTGAGCTCGAGGGCACGAATTGGTCGTACAACACGAAGCGCGAGCGCCTCGTCGCGAAGCTGTTCTTCGATCACGACCTCGAGAGCCTGTGGACCGCGACGGCGGCGGAGACGCCGGCGGTCCGCGACGGCCTCCGCTCGGACGCCGTCTTCGCGACCGTCGCCTGGGCGCGGACGGATCTCGTGCGCGCGTGGGCGCAAGCCCTCGACGACGACTCCCGCCGAGCCGTGCTCGGATGGGTCGCCCGCGCGACCGACTGGAACGGACCCGGCACGACGGCCGAACGCGACGCGATCGTACGCACCCTCCGCGCACGCGCCGGCACCCTCCAGGAGACGCGCGACGGCGTCCACGACGCGTTCGCGTTGCTCGGACGAGCGGCCCGCGGGTTCCAGCGGTGAGTACTCAGGCCGGCATCCACACGAAGATTTCGTGGTCGGCGACGACCGCCGCCTCGGCTGCCGTCACGCGCGCATCGAGCGGTCGAGCACGACGAGCCCGTGCTCCTCACGAAGGACGGCGGCATCGTGCCGTGACCCGCGGCGCGTGCGCGTCGGGACCGCGTCTGGCTCACGGAGCACGTGCCGCCTCGCTTCCTCGCCCTCCGGAGCTCCGGGTCAGACTCGACCTGATCGCGACGAGCGCCTCGGCCCACGTGGGCACGGGCACGACGCCGGGATCGCGTGACGACACCGCACCGAACAGGAAGCGGTGGACGACGACGCCGGCCATCGCCGCGAGCACGTCGTGCCGATCGTCGACGAAGGTGTCGATGTCGAGCTCCGCGCAGATGGGCGCCTTGTCCCTCCGCTCGCGGCAGAAGCGGACGTTCTCGACGCGGAGGCCCGTTCGGTCGTGGAAGCGCTGATGGGCGAGCCAGCGGCGCGTGCGCGCCTCGATGCGAGGGCCGCACTTCGAGACGAGCCACACCTGGCGCTCGAAGGTCGTGACGAGCTCGGCGATGGCTTCGAACGCGCCTGCCATGGCGGGCGCGCGCATGGCGGCCTCGTCGCTCGATCCGAGGAAGGAGCTGTCGGGGCCGTCACCGTGGATGAGGACGCGGCCGATGTCGATGCCCAGCCGCGGGGTGTTGGAAAGGATGTTCTTCATGTGGGGACAGCATGGCTCCCCGGACTTCACGCGCCATTCGTGTGTTCGGAGCGTCTATCATCGAACGTGATGATCGATTCGGACGCCCTCCGCACGTTCGCTTGCTTCGCCGAGGACGCGAACCTCTCGCGCGCGGCGAAGCGCCTCCACCTCTCGCAGCCTGCCGTCCACGCGCACGTGAAGCGGCTCGAGGCATCGCTAGGCGTCCCCCTCTATCGTCGCTCCGGGCGTTCGCTCACCCTTACCCCGGAAGGCGTCGAGGTGGCGGCGTTCGCCCGTGAGAGCGCCGAGCGGACGCGAGAGCTCGTCCTTCGCCTCCGGGGCGAGCCGGACGACGGGCGGGTCGTCCTCGCCGCCGGCGCGGGCGCGCTGCTCCATGTCCTCGGGGATGCCATCCGCCACTTCACCCGTACCCATGCGGGCAGTCTCGAGGTCCGCACGTGCGACGGACCGAGCGCGCTCGCCGCGGTCAGGGAGGGGACCGCCCATGTGGGGGTCACCGTCCTGGAGAACGACGAGGCCGCGGCCGGCCTCGACGTGCACGCCGTCACGACCGTTCCGCAGGTGCTCGTCGTGCCCCGTGCGCACCCGCTCGCCCGTCGGCGGGGTATACACCTCGCACACCTCGCCGGTGAGCGACTCGTGATGCCTCCGCCCGGTCGCCCTCAGCGCCTCGCGCTCGACGTCGCCTTCGCCGCGCGCACGATCCGCCCGCGGGTGGCCGCCGTCGCGACTGGCTGGGAGCTCGTCGTGCACCTCGTCTCCGTCGGCGCGGGCATCGCGATCGTCAACGCGTGCGTCGCGCTCCCGCGAGCGCTCGTCGCCCGCCCCCTCCGCGAGCTGCCATCGCAGCGCTACGTCGCGTTCGTCCGCGGCCGCCCGAAGGCCGCCGCAGCAGAGCTCGTGCGGGCCATCGTCGACCGAGGAGACGCGTGGAAGGGCCGGTGACGCTGACCGCTCGGCGCGGTGTTCGTGCGGACCCACGCAGGCGCGATTTACCCGGGTAGCCGGAGACACCCCGCGCGAACGATGCGCGGCCGCCGCGCAATCGGCGCAGGGCTCACGCAGGACGTGCGGACCTGGTGCGGTCACGCCTCGGAAATCACTTGCCCCGCGTGTTTCGAGCGACGAGGCGTGCTCGCGCACGCTCGAGCGGCATGCCGCTCGCAAACCCTCCCGACATGCAGCGAGCGGTCGCGACGACGAAGACGCTTCCGCCGAGCGCGAGCATGTCCGAGGCGCGCAAGAGCGCGGGCGTGGAGGCGAACGCCATCCTGCAGGTCCTCGGCGCCGGCGTGCTCGTCGTCGACGCCGACGGGACCATCTCGAGCGCGAATGCGCAGGCCGCGCGGATCCTCCGCGGGTCCGCGGGGGCGCTCGAGGGCGCGCGCATCGACGAGGTCGTCGCGTCGCTCGACGAGCTCGGCACGTCGGCCGCGGCCGTGGGCGGACGTGGCGAAGTGAGCGTCCGTCACGCGGACGGCACGACGATCGAGCTCGGCTATACCCTGTCCGCCGTGGAAGACGCGGGCGGTGTCCACCACGTGATCCTCTTCCAGGAGATCACCGCCGTCCTCGAGCTGCGCAGGCAGCGCGACCGCCTTCTGCAGATCGCCGTCCTCGGCGAGGTGATGCCCACCCTCCTCCACGAGATCCGGAACCCGCTCGCCGCAGTCTCGGCGACGCTGGAGGTGCTCGCCGAGGACGCGACGCCCGACGTCCAGTCGGACCTCCACGCCGTGCTGTCGGAGGTGCGGCGCATCGCGCTCGGCCTTCAGGGCCTCGACGGGCTCGCGCGCACGATGCACGGCGGTCAGAACTGCGCGGTCGACCTCGCGGTCCGCGAGACCTGCCGCCTCCTCGAGCGCACGGCGCATTGCCGGGGCGTCCGCGTCGAGGCGATCGGCCCGGACCTCCCGCTCCTCCGCCTCGATCGCGGCGCGATCTGCGGGATCGTCTTCAACCTCGTGAAGAACGCGATCGACGCGTGCCCGAGCGGCGGTCACGTCACGGTCGACGCGCGCGCAGATGCCGTCGAGCTCGTCCTCACGATCGCCGACGCGGGCACCGGCATGTCCCCGGACGTGCTCGCGCGCTGCCGCGACCTCTTCTTCACGACGAAGGACGCCGGCTCCGGCATCGGCCTCGCGCTCACCAACCAGGTCGTCGAGGCCTCGGGCGGGCGCCTCACGATCGACAGCCGTGTCGGCGAAGGCACGCGCGTCGTCGTGACCGTCCCGCTCGCGCCGCTCCCCCGCTCCCGTCCGCGCGCGCGCGCGACATAGCGGCTTCCCCTTCACGCACGTCTTCCCTCAAGGCCGGGCTCGTCCAGAGCCCGAGAAAGGTCTCGTCATGTCCAGAGTCGAGAGTCTCAACCGCATCCTCCGTGGCCTCCAGAGCGCATCCCAGGACGTCGAGGCGAGCGCCCTCATCTCCGAGGACGGCCTCATGATCGCGAGCGCGCTCCCCGCCCACGTCGACGAGACTCGCGTCGCCGGCATGAGCGCCACGCTCTCGAGCCTCGGAACGCGCGCCGCGGGCGAGCTCGAGCGCGGCGACCTCGACGAGGTGCTCGTGCGCGGCAAGGAGGGCTACGCAGTCATGCTCTCCGCCGGCTCGGGAACGCTGCTCCTCGCGCTCGCGACCAAGCAGGCGAAGCTGGGGCTCGTCTTCCTCGACATGCGGCGCGCCGTCGACGACATCCGGAAGGTGCTGTGATGTCACCACCGATCGAGCTGTACGACAGGCTGAAGCAGTTCATCGGCTTCACCGAGAGCGACGTCGCGAACCTCGTCTCGCTCCGACCCATCGCCGAGAAGCACGGGCCGGCGATCACCGACGACTTCTACGTGCGCCTCGGCGATACGCCGGAGACGGCGAAGCTCATCGCGGGGCGGGTCGACGCCCTCAAGAAGACGCACCGCGACTGGCTCATGTCGCTCGTCGGAGGGAGCTACGGCGAAGAGTACTTCTCGTCGCGCTGGCGCATCGGGCTCGCGCACGTGCGCATCGGGCTCGATCCGCACTGGGTGGAGGGGGTGATGAGCTTCATCCGCACGTCGCTCGTGACGGCGATGGCGGCCGACATCGCCGACCCGAACGAGCTCTCGGCCAAGGCCGCGAGCCTCCTCAAGGCGTGCGACCTCGACCTCCTCGTGATCAATCTCTCGTACGGCGAGGACCGCCTCGAACGCCTCACGGCGTTCACGGGCATGAAGCGAAACCTCATCGAGAACATCATCCGGATCCCGAAGAAGGGCTGAACGCGATGGCACACACTGTCCTTTTCGATGACGGCAAGCACCGCAACGTCCTCCTCGAGGACTTCGACGCCGGCGGCTTCGCCGTCCAGTCGAACCAGCACGTCGTGATCGACGGCGCGTGATCCTCGACCCGGGCGGTCACAAGATCTACGCCAAGGTCCTCGGCGCCACGATGAGCCAGCTCGGGCGAGCCAAGCTCGAGACGATCTTCCTCTCACACCAGGACCCCGACATCGTGGCGGCCATCAACGGCTGGTTGATGACGACCGACGCGAAGGCGTACGTGTCTCAGCTCTGGGCCCGCTTCGTCCCGCATTTCGGCCTCGATCGTCTCGTCGAGAGCCGCCTCCTGCCGATCCCCGACGGCGGGATGCGCCATCAGCTGGGCGGAGCCGAGCTCGTCTTTCTGCCCGCGCACTTCCTCCACTCGGCGGGCAACATCCAGGTCTACGATCCAATCTCGAAGATCCTCTACTCCGGCGACCTGGGCGCCAGCATCGGCCCCGAGTACGTCGAGGTCGCCGACTTCGATGCGCACGTGGAGAGCATGCTCGGCTTCCACCGGCGCTACATGGCCTCGAGCCGCGCGATGCGCGCCTGGGCCCGCATGGTCCGGACGCTCGACGTCGAGATCATCGCGCCGCAGCACGGCGCGCTCTTTCGCGGCAAGCCGATGGTCGAGAGGTTCATCGCGTGGTGCGAGGAGCTCTCGTGCGGCATCGATCACATGGAAGATGTCTACCGCGTCCCGGCCTGAGCGCCACGCCGTGCTCGTCGTCGAGGACGAGCCCGTCCTCCGCGCGTCGCTCGTCCGAGGGCTCGCGAGGCTCCCCGGGATCGACGTCGTCGGCGCCGGGACGGTCCGCGATGCGCGTCGCAGCATCGGCGTCTCGCCGCCCGACCTCGTCATCGCGGACCTCGACCTCCCCGACGGCTCCGGCATCGAGGTCGCCGGCGAGCTCGATCGCGTCGGACTACGCGTGCCGATCGTCTTCGTCTCGGCGTACGTCGGTCGCTACCGCGGGCGCCTCCCGCAGCGCGTGGGCAACGAGGTGCTCGAGAAGCCCGTCGCGCTCGAGCGCCTGCGCCGGCTCGTCGCCGAGCGCCTCGACGGCGGTGCGGAGACTTCGAGCTCGCCGTTCGGGGTCCCCGACTACGTGCAGCTCGCAGGCATGGGCCGGCGGTCGGTCGTCATCGACGTCCGGGGGCGAGTCGCCGGGCGTGGCGAGATCGTCATCCGCGGGGGTGAGGTGTGGTCGGCGCGCGACGAGCGCGGAGAGGGCCTCGACGCGTTCCGGCGCCTCGCCTTCGTGCGCGACGCCGTCGTGACGTGCCGAGCCCACGAGCCGGTCAAGGACGATACGGCGCGGACCATCCATGGCTCGTGCGAGAGCGTGTTGCTCGACGCGGCGCGCTGCCTGGACGAAGCCGAGGGCGGCGGCGCTGTCATGGACGACGAGTGGGAAGCGGGGGGGGCGCCCGCGCCGGTGACGCCGAGCCACGGCTTCGACGAGCTCTTCGAGGACGGTGTCGACGCGCTCCTCGGCAAGCGCTTCGCCGAGGCGTTCCGCGCGTTCGATGCAGCCGATCGGATGAAGCCCGGCGATCCGCGTGTGCAGGCGAACCTCGAGCGCCTCCGGCAGATGGGGCACGCGTCGTGACCGCCGCGATCCACGTGCGCGGGGAGGATGCGCCCGGCTGGCTGGCTGCTCTGCTTGCGGCGCTCGGGGTCGCGATGGCGAGCGCTTCCGTCGTCCTGTTCGAGCGTTCGGCGGAGGGGGCGCCCGTCGTCGTGCTGCCCGTGAGCACACCGGTGGTCGAGGTAGTCCCGCCGAGCGCGCCCGTCGTCGACGCCCCCGCGCAGGCTCGTCCGTGCCCGCCTACCGTCCTCGCCTTCGGCCTCGCTGCGAGCGCCCTCGATGCGAACGCGCGCGACGCGGCCGACGCGATCGCGGTCTGGGTCACGGCACGTCCCGAGGCGACGGTCCTGGTTCATGGCCATGCCGACGCCTTGGGCTCCGACGCCGCGAACCTCGCGCTCAGCAAGGCGCGGGCGAGCGCCGTCGCCGACCGTCTCGCGGCGCAAGGCGTCTCGCGCGCGCGCATCACCGTCCGCGGCTTCGGCGCGTATCAACCCGTCGAAGGTGCCGCAGAGGAGGCCGCCGACAATCGGCGCGTCGCCGTCTACGTGAGGTCCGAGGGTGAGTGTCTTGGAGGCACGCGATGATCATCACCGTCTCTGCCGTCGCGGCGTCGGCCGCGGCGTTCCTGTTCGGCTCGGGGTACCTCGTGGGGGCACGACGCGGCTTCGCTGCACGCCGCGCGTTGCTCGCGGCGCGCGAGCACGACAAGAGCGCCGTGGCGACGCTCGAAGGACGTCTCGAGGCGCTCGCCTGCGCTGCCGCCGAGGCGAGCGCCGCGCGCGTCCAGGTGGAGGACGCCGCGCGGGTCGCGGCGCGGACGCAAGAGGGGGCCGCGGTCGATGCGCTCCGCGTCGAGCTCGACGCGCTCTCCCGCTTGATGCGGAAGCGGGAGGCCGACGACGCGACGCTGCGCACGGAGCTCCGCAGCGAGCTCGCGTCGCTCGCGAAGACCGGCAGCGATCCGGTGCGCTTCGAGCGCGAGCTGAGGCGCATCGTGGCGCCGATGATCGAGCGTCAGAACGACAGCCACGGCCTGCGCGAGCTCGTCCAGAAGACGCTGTCTCCGATGCTCGAGCGCGAGCGCCTCGGGCGTGAGCTCGCGCAGCTCGAAGGCGGCTCGACGTTGGGCGAGCTCCCTCGCCTGCTCGACGGCATCGCGCAGAAGGGCGGGTTTTCGTCCGTCGTGCTCAGCGACGACGTCGGACTCCCGCTCGCGGCCAGCTCTGGCGCGCAGTCGGTGGACTGGCTCGCCGGCATGGCGTCGCTCGTCCTCACGCTCGTCGAGCGCTCGGAGCGGAGCGGGGAGCCGCGCCCGATCGGCGTCGTCGTGCACGACGAGTCGAATCAGATGCTGCTTCACCGGATCTTTCGAGTCGGCGCTGACCAGTTCCTCCTCACGGCGGTGACGCGCGGGAAGGATGTCGCTCCGAGCGCGCTCGATCCGGCGCTCGCCAAGCTCGAACGCGTCCTCGCGCGTCCGACGCTGCACGCGTGAGTCAGGGGACGACGGAGGTCGTCGCGACCCGCGTGACGGCGAAGGGACCTGCGCTGTCCACCCGCGCCGGGCCGCCCCAGTTCCGGATCGCGGTGCCGAGTGGGCGGCCGCGCGGCTCAGGGCCGGAAGCAGACGCCGCCTTCACCGGGCGTGTCGTAGAGGGCGCAGTGGAAGCCGATCGGGCACTCCAGTCCCGTGGGCGTCACGCTGCAGGGGATCTCTTCTTCACCAGGCAGGCCTCCGTCCGACGTCGAGGCCTCGCTGCCGCCATCCTGGTTGTTCGGGTCGCCTCCGTCGGCGTCGTCGCGGACTCCGATGTTGGAGCCGGACGACGTCGAGGCATCGTCCGTCTCGCCGCCGCACGCGGCCGCGAGTGCGCCGAGCGCGGTGAGCGCGACGAAGGGAAGGTGTCGCGAGAGGGTGTGTAGCTTGGCTGCGCAGATCATGGATGAGCTCCTCTGGAGGATGGGTGGAACATTTGAGTGGTGTCCTCGCGCGCGGTCGGTGCCGTGCCCGGAGGACGAGGGGCTCGCGGCGAGCGTGAACGCCCGCTGCGGCGCTGTTCGTCGACCCGCGCGACGTGGCAGACCGCAGGTCAGCCCGGGCGCGCAGTCACGCGCGGCGCCGACGACGCCGAGCGCGGCCGGTGCGGGGGCAGTCCTCAGCACGTTCGGTGCCGGGACGGGGGAACGAGCCAAGTGTCCGTGACCATGGAGCGCTCACCTTCGCTCTCGGGTGGCCTGTCACCCGCCGCGATGGGGCAGCGCGCTCGGATCCAGGCGTTCTCACTGCGCGCCCTCGCGCGTCAGCGGGCGACGTGACGTGAGCTCAGGGAAACGCGCGGACGACGACGTCGTCGTACCAGACGTCGCGCGCGGGGCCCGGCTCCTGGTAGAGGCAGCCGAGGAAGAAGCTCGTGGCGCCGCGCCGAAACGAGATCACCCGTGTCCTTCGGAGGACCTCGACGCCGGCATCTTGGTCGGGGTGAGCGAGAGCGAGGCGCGCTGGGCGCCGTCGGCATGGAGAGACAATCGCGCACCGGCCCTTCGAACCACTCGTTCCTGGCGCATCCAGCCTGGCGCGTGCGCTACCCTGTAGGACACCGTGGTACGCGAGATGCGAAACGTCGGCCGTTACTGGCTTGTTCGCCCTCTTGCGTCCGGCGGCATGGCGACGGTCCATCTCGGGTGCCTTCGATCCGCCGCGGGCGTCTCGCGGCCCGTCGCGATCAAGGAGCTGCACCCACACGTCGCGCGCGAGGCCGAGGCCATCGAGAGGTTCCTCTCCGAGGGCCGCATCGCTTCGCGCATCCGACATCCCAATGTCGTGCCGGTCCTCGATGTCGTGGTCGAGGGCGACGACCGCCTCCTCGTCATGGAGTTCATCCATGGTGCGTCGCTCAGCGAGCTCTTGACTCTGGCCGCGCCTGCCGGGGACATGCCTCCGGTCGACGTGGCCGTGCGGATCATGGTCGATGCCCTGGAGGGGATCCATGCGGCGCACGAGGCGACGAACGAGCACGGCGCGCCGCTGATGGTCGTGCATCGGGACGTGTCCCCGCAGAACATCATGGTCGAGGCCGAGGGTCGGACTCGCATCGTCGACTTCGGGATCGCGAAGGCGTTCGAGCGATCGTTCACGACCGGGAGCACCGGCGCGATCCGGGGCAAGCTCGCGTACTCCGCGCCGGAGCAGATCGGCGGCCGCGCGGTCGACCGCCGCGCCGACATCTGGGGCGCGGGCATGGTCCTCTGGGAGCTCCTCGCCGGCCAGCGCCACTTCCGCGACGCGGAGCCCGGCGAAATCGTCCGGCGGATCACCGCCGAAGCGCTCCCGCCTCCGAGCAGCGTGCGGCCTTGCCCGAAGGCGCTCGACGCCATCGTCCTGCGCGCGCTCGAGCGCGATCCCGACATGCGCTTCGCCTCCGCGCGCGAGATGGCCCTGGCGCTCGAGAAGAGCGGGAGCATCGCCGACCACCGCACCGTTGCGCGCTGGGTGCGTCGGCTCGCGCGCGCGCGCCTCGACGAGACGAGCCGCATGGTGGACGAGATGGAGGCCGAGCTTCGGTCCGAGCCGCCCGCATCCACCGACACGGCGAACCCCGTCGCCGCGGAGGCGAGGGGTGCGCCCGGTCCGCGCGCCCGTGGACGGCGCCTCCTCGTGCCCGCCATGATCGCGGTTGCCCTTGCGACGGCCGGGCTCGGCGGCGCCTTCGTCCGGACGCGGTCGCCCCCGGCGAGAGCCCCTGCAGGGGCGGACGTCAGGACCGGCGCGGTCGCGTCGGCGTCGGCCGAGCACGTCGCGCCGCCGCCTGCACTCCCTGCGTCGGAGAAGCCCGTCGCGTCTGCACGTGGGCCCTCCACGACGAAACCGACGAGGACGCCGAAGGCGTCCGGCGTGCGGCCGGTCTCGGGCCCGGCTGTCCAGACGCCGCCGTCGCCCGCGGAGTCGGCCACGCCCCTCCGTGCGCAGGGCGATCCGCTCGACATGGACGAACGGCAGTGAACGTCCGAACGCTCGGCGCGATCGTCGCATGCGTGCTCGCCGCCGGGTCGGCGCGCGCCGACGACGGCTCGCAGGCCGCGCTCGCCGAGAAGCTGTTCCGCACCGGCCGCGCGCTCCTCGCGGAGGGCAAGGTGCGCGAGGCCTGCGAGAGCTTCCGCGAGAGCAAGCAGCTCGACCCCACGCCCGGCACGCTCGTGAACCTCGGCTCGTGCCTCGAAGCCCTGGGGCGCACGGCGAGCGCGTGGGCCGTGTATCGCGAGCTCGCGGCGCGAGCCACGAAGCGCGGGCAGACGGCGCGCGCCGAGCACGCCAGCCAGAAGGCCGCGGAGCTCGAGCCCCAGATCCCGACGCTCGAGATCCGCATCCCCGCGCCGCATCGGATCGACGGTCTCGTCGTGGAGTGCGACGGCATCGTGCTCGGCAGCGCCGCGCTCGGCACGCGCGTCCCCGTGGATCCGGGCGGCCACCAGATCGTCGCGCGGGCCCCGGGGAGGAAGGCCTGGACCGCGTCGGTCGATGCCGTCGCGTCTCGTTCGACGCCGGTCGACGTCCCGCTGCTCGCGCCGTCGCCTTCCGATCCACCCGCGTCCGCCGCGACGAGCAGGCCGGGCTCGTCGAGCCCCCTTCGGCCCTTCGGCATCGGCCTCACGCTGGTCGGCGGCGCCGCCACCGTGACGGGCCTGGTCTTCGGCGGCCTCGCGAAGATGACGAACGACGATGCGACGCGTGAGACCTGCGTCCCGGCCGGGTGCACCGCCGAGGGCGTCGCGCGGATCCGTCGTGCCGACGACCTCGCGACGGTCTCGACGGTGGTGACCGTGAGCGGACTCTCGCTCGCGGCGGTCGGCGCCGCGCTGTGGCTGCTCGCGCCGACCCGCCCCGCGGGAGGGACGCGGATGTCGGTGGGCCCTGGCGCGGTCCTCGTCGGGGGCACGTTCTAGATGTTCTCCGTGAGACGAGCGTTCATCGGCGCCGCGCTCGTGGCGATGACGTCGATGGCGTGCAGCGCGATCCTCGGCATCGAGATCCGGCCGGTCCTGGAGAGCGGCGACGACGGAGGCGAACGCGGGCTCGATGGTGGCACCGCCGCGGTCGAGGCCGGGAGCTGCCCCTTCACCGAGGCGCTCCCGTGCCGCGCAGGATGCGCGCATGCGTTCTGCGAAGACTTCGAGGACGCGGGCGCGCTCTTCGCGCGGTGGGTTGCGCCGACGGGCTTCATCTCCCCGTTCGTGCTCGGCGACGCATCCGTCGGCGTGAGCGAGCCGGGGCTGTCATCGTCCAACGGGCTCTCGATCGTCGTCCATGGCGACGTCAGGGCGAGCGCAGCCTTGCTCCTCCATCGCCTCCCTGAAGGCGTCGTCGGCGACGCGGGCGATGTCGACGGGATCCGGATCTCCTTCGACGCGCGCGTCGAGCGCGCGGAGCTCGCCGAGGCAGGCGGCCCCGACCCGGACGCAGGCGCCGCCCTGCTCGCGTTCCTCGGCAGCGGCGAGGACAAGGTGTCCGGGCCCGGGCTCGCCCTCGGCGAGCGCGACATCCTCCTCTTCGCGTCGACCGACATCCTGCGCGGCGGCAACACCGAGCTCGAGGCGAAGAAGGTGACCGCGGGCCACGGGTTGACGACGTTCGTGAACGTCTGGGCGCGCCTCTCGCTCTTCGCGGGCTCGGCGTCGCGCGCGCGTGCGCTCGAGTACGGGGCGTGCCCCGACGTCCCCTACGTCTTCGCCGCGAGCTGGGGGCTCGCGCGGACATGTGTCGCGGCGCCGGCCGCGTTCCCGCCGGCGGCGTTGCCGATCGCGCCGACGATCGCGGTCGGTCCTGTCATGAGCGCCCGGGGCGAGGTCTCGCTCCGCTACGACAACGTGTTCGTCGACGTCTTCCGCGCGCCCTAGCCCCCAGCTCGAGAAACGCCGTTCGTCAGGAGCAGCCGTCGAAGTCTGCGCACGTCGCTCCGCACGCGCCGTTCACGCACTTGCGGACCTGCTCTCCGGCGACGCCGTAGCAGACGCAGGTGAGGACCGGACAGTCCGTGAGCGTCTTGCATGTGGAGGCAGGCGTGCCGCCGCCGCCCGAGCTCGTCTCCCCGGTGCCAGGGCGCGTCTCTCCCGTGCCGGTTCGTGTCTCTCCGCCTCCGGAGCTCGTCTCGCTGCCCGTGTCGCTCGGCGTCGATGGTCCGTCGTTGCTGCTGCACCCGGCGAGGACGGTCGACGCGAGCGCGGCGATGCCGAGACGGAGAATCGTCGAGGAGACGTGAGACGCGAACGTGTACTGCGTGGTCATGATTTCTTCCTTGAAGAGGTCCTGACCTGTCGGGAGCAAGCCCCGCTCCACTCACCTCCGCGGTGGAACCGCCTGGAAGTCCGTGGAAGGGCACGACGGCAGCGACGAACTCTGGGATCTCCGCGGGCCCGGCGGTGGGCCGGGGTGCTCTGATCCACGCGTTCCCACCCCCTTCGCGGCTACACCCGGTGTCGCACCCGGAGCATGTGGAAGTAGCGCCGCGCGATGCCGGATGCGGCGGCCGCGCGTGTCACGTTCCCGCCGTGACGCTCGAGGGCCGTACGCACGAAGCGGCGCTCGAAGTCGGCGACGATCACGTCGCGGGACGCGCCGAGCGCGAGGTCGGCGTCGAGGACCCGGCGACACAGCTCGTCCATCGACGGCTCCCGGGCCTCGTCGCGGAAGGCGTGGCGCGGGTTCGTCTCGTCGTCGCCGCTGGTCGCGAAGCGGACGACGGCGCGCTCCAGCTCGCGCACGTTGCCGGGCCAGGAGTAGGCCTCGAACCGCCGCAAGGTGATGGGCGGCAGGACGCGATCCTCGATGCGAAGCGCCTTGAAGAAGGCGCTCGCGAGGACCGCGACGTCCCCTTCGCGGCGCCGCAGCGGCGGGAGCTCGAGGCGCGCCGCGCCGAGGATGGTGGCGAGGTCTTCCCGTAGGCGGCCGGCCTGCACCTCGCGTTCCACGTCCGTGCGCGAGAGCGCGATGATGCGAGCGTCGACGGCCGCGAGCAGCGAGCCGTCGGCGCGCGTGACGGGATGCCGCTGGAGGAAGCGAGCGAGCTTGGCTTGCACGACGGGCGGGAGCTCGGAAGGCTCGTCGAGGACGAGCGTCCCGCCGTGCGCTTGCTCGAGCAGTCCCTGATTTCCGCCGGCGCCGAAGAGAGAGGCGTCGATCGCGTCGGGCTCGAGGCCGGTCGGGTCGAGCACGAGGAAGCTCGCCGCGCTCCGGGGGCCTCGCTCGTGGAGGACCTCCGCGAGGAGCTCCTTTCCCGTTCCGGCCTCGCCCTCGACGAGGACGGGGACATGGCTCTTCGAGAGCGACTCGGCCAGCGGGTAGAGGCTTCGCATGGCGACGCTCGCGCCGATGACGCGTCCGAAGCTCGCGGCGCGCGCGACGGTGGCGACGGCAGGCGTGGCGAGTCGCTCGGTGCGGATGCGCGTACCTCCGACGACGATCTCCTCGCCGCCGGCGAGCCCCACGCTCTCGATGCGGATCGAGCCGATGAACGTCCCGTTCGTCGAGCCGAGATCCTCGGCGAAGAGGAGGCCGTCACGGAGCGAGAGCGCGAGGTGACGACGCGAGACGCTGCGGTCGGTCAACACCACATGGCACGTCGAGCCGGTGCCGACGAGCACGCGGGACGCGGCTCCGCCGTCGATGACGGCCGCCGTCGCCGCGTCGGGGCCATGCGTGACCTCGATGCGGAACGACGGCTGAGCGGCACCGCTGGGAGCTCGGAGGCCGAGGCTCTCGGTGCCTTCTTCTCGGAGGTGTGGCGGCTTCTGCGTCATCGGCGAGCCCGATGCTATCGCCGATCGATCAGTCCACGTAACGCACGGCGCAGTTCGCGATCGCGAACCCGCGGTAGTCGGGCCCGCAGTAGGGGGAGGACGCCGGCGCTGCGCAGTGGATCGGGGCGAGACCTGCGGGCGGACATGCGAAGTCGCCCGAGGGCGACGCCGCGACGATGTTCAGCGTGAACGAGAAGCGTTGCACGGGCACGGCGGTCGCGCCGCTGCCGTACTTCAGCGTGACGGGGTGCGAGCCGAGCTTGCTGAGGGGGCCGTTCGTCTTCCAGGAGAAGACCGCGACCTCGCCGCCCGAGATCGCGGCGCGCGGCGGCAGAGGCTCGGTCGTCTTCGCCGGCTGGCCGAGCGTGCGATCGACGGACTCGACGAACCACGTGAGGCCCGTAGCCGGGTCCTGCGGAAGGCGAACGGCGACGTTCTGACCTTCCGCCGCCGTCACCGTCACGCCGTCGTCCGGCGCGTAGAGCGTGATGGGCGGAGGGGGCGGCGGGGCGACGGTGGGTGCCTTGATCACGAGCTCGAACGTGAACGTCTTCGCGGGAGGCGTCGTTCCGTCGTCGTCGACGGCACGGTACTCGAGCGTGACCGCGTGTGCCATGGCGCCGGGCTGGAGGAAGGGCAAGCTCGTCTTCCACATGAAGAGCTGCTTGCCGCCGCTGCCAGGCGGGGCGCTGGGGTCCGCAGGCTGGTACGTCCCCTCCCTCGGGACCGGGTATCCGAGCGACCGTGACGTGCGGGTGACCTTCCACTGGAAGCCGTCCGACGTTCCGAGAGCGACCCGGAAGTCCGTCCCGATCTCGACGGTGAAGGTCTTGCCGTTGCCGCGCTCGTCGATGAGGGGAGCCGTCGCGATCGGGTCTTCACTCGAGGCGACGCCCTCCCCCGACGCAGGCGCGGCGCAGCCGGCGGAAGACAGAGCGGTGAGCGCGAACAGGCACGAGGCGATGAGGATTTTCATGTAGGTGCGTGTGAGCAACCTGGAGGCCAGGCGCCGGCACGGACGCAAGTCTACGGAGTTGCTCGCTTCCGCGCCGGTCAGGCGGGCGGGGACGAGACCGCTTCGACGGATCGAGGCCCTCTGATCCCGCGCTTCTCACTCGGGCGGGAGAGGGGGTCCGGCTTCGACGGGGCAGGGAAGATCTGCGACGGAGGGACGTATCCTGGGCGTCTCGAGGTCCGACGGGAGATGCGCTGCGCCCGTCGGACCCGAGGGAAAGACACACCGCCGAAGGGACCCGATCGAATCATGAGGCTTGCACCCGTTCGCCTTCTCACGTGTCTCGTCTGTGTCGCGTCGGCGTACGCCTGCGGCTCCTCCGAGGAGCCCGCGTCGACCCCGCCTATGCCGAGCCCCGAGCCGTCCACGTCCGCGGCGCCAGGGTCCTCCGGGGGCCCGGCGACCCCGGGCACCTCGGGCGACGCGGGGACCGACGCAGGGACACCCAGCACGGAGCCGTCGTCGCCGAGCGTCGCGCGGGTCACCGTGCTCGCCATCGACGGGACGCCGATGGCGAACACGAGCGTCGTCTTCCACGCCTCGGACGGCGCGCCGATCGCGACCCTCGTCACGAACGCGCAGGGGTTCGTCGAGCGGGCCGTGTCTGCGGGCGAGATGGTGACGGCGCTCCTCCGCGGCATCGTCATGCAGGGAGACGACACCGATGCGCTCACGTTCCTCGGCGTGGAGAACGGCGACGGGCTCGTCGCACGGCAGAGCGGCCTCTTGGAGAACACGCAGACCGTTCCCGCGAGTGCCGTGGGGATCCCGGCCGATACGGGGCTCCTCGACCTCCGGGCGTTGACGCGTGCAGAGCCGGGCTTCAACGGCGGTTGCAGGGGAGGGGCCTCCCCTTCCGGCCAGACGACCGTCCCGGTCAACGTGGCCGCGAATCCCCTCTGCCTCTTCGCCGGGTCGACCCAGCTCTTCGCGAGGGCGACGAACAACGGCGGCGTCTCGGTCTACTCCGTGAAGGCAGGTGCGGCGCCGAACGCCGCGGTGAACGTCGAGCCGTGGACGGCCGGCGTGCCGACGAGCTTCACGGTCGCGAACGTGCCCAACGAAGGCGCGCCGCTCATCGCCGCCGAAGCCTGGGGCGCCACGAACGTGCCGGGCGCTCTCTTCCCGGCGTCGTTCGTGGGGAGCCTGTCGTTCAGCTCGCCAGGTGGGACGCAGCAGCTTCCGAGCGCGCCTCCGCCCTCGCTCTTCTCCGCGGTGGAGCGGGTGGCGCGATTCCACGCGCCGGGGCCGGTGAGGGCCAGCTCGAGCATCATCGTCCGCGGGCCGGGCGCGACGAGCTACACGTTCGACTTCAGCACGGCGCCGCCCATCCCGCGAAACGTGGTCGCCACGCCCAGCGCGGCCGGCCGTCCTCAGCTCGCCTTCAGCTGGCCCGCGAACACGCCGGCGAAGGGGATCAGCGCGCACTTGCGCGAGGGCACGCAGCGCTGGCGATTCATCGCTCCCCCGAGCGTGCGGAGCCTCACCGTGCCTGCGCTCCCGGCGGCGCTCGACGCGTGGGCGATGAAGAGCAACACGTTCCAGACCACGGTCGTGAGCGCCTACGAGACCGCGGCGCTCGCCGACTACCGCGCCTTCCGCACCCAGGCCCACGCCTGGGCGTCGTGGGGCACGGGCAGAGGCGCGGGTCTCACCTACCTGCCCACGAACACGACCCTGTACGTCGTCGCCGGGTACTGAGCCACGGCGCGATGCCCCGTCGCGCGCGCACGGCGCCCGTGCCCGGCATTCGAGGTCGAGGCTCGGGACGCCGCAGGTTGTGCCGAGCTCGGATCCGGCTGTCAGGGCGCCCGGTCGCGCGAGGTGTCGATCCCTGGAAAATCGAGCCTTTACCCGCGAGGTCTGCTCGGTACGGGACCTGCTCTGGCGACGCGCATGAACCGCCCTCGCCGCCGCGTTTCGCCGTGCGTTCTGCTCTGTGGCGTCCTCGCCGCGCTCGTCGGCGCATGCAGCGACGAGGCGGCGGAGCGATGTGATCTCGTCGGGGCGTGCGCGTCGACGCTCGCCGTGGAGACGACGCTGCCGGGCAGCGCAGCCGACCTCGACGGCGTGGTCGCTCGCATCTGCACGGCGGGAGAGGGCTGCGCGGATCTCGCCTTCGTACGCGAGGGCGACGAGACCTGCGTGGCGGGGGCGTGCTCGAAGCCCGAGCTCGATCCCGAGGGCCGCCCTCGCGTCCGCATCGTCCACGTCGTCGCCGACGCGCCGTCACGAACCTTCACCGTCACGTTCACGCGGAGCGGCACCGTGCTGCGCGAAGCGACGCAGACCGTGAGCTTCACGGCAGAGCCCGGCGCGTGCGGCGGCGGATGTCCCCGGGCGACGTTCACGCTCTGATCCACGATGAAGACGCCGGCGGACGGTCTCCGAGAGATCGCGGGGAGAGGCAGCTCGCTCCACGCGCAGGCGTCGCCTAGAGTGCTCCCATGACGTCGCGCGCCCTCCGCGGGCTCTCCACCGCCGGCGCGAAGCTCTTGCTCGTCGGCGCCGCAGGGTGCGCGGAGCCTTCCCCGGCGGCTCCTCCCCGAGCTTCGCCGGTCGTCGCACCTGCGGCGCCTTCGGCGCGAACGGAGCCTCGGATGACGGAGGACGTCACGATCGACACGGACGGGCAGGCGACGGTGCTCGGCCTCGAGATCCACGTCGTGGACAACACAGAGAAGCGGACCGAAGAAGGCCACGACTTCATGCGCGTCCAGCTCCGGGTCCGGGCGAGGGGAGAGGAAGGCACCGTGCACCTCAGCTCCGAGCGCACCCACGCGGCGTGGAACGGCTACGAGATCGATTATCGCGGCGGCTGGCGGAAGAACGTCGAGCTGACCGTGAGAAAGACGACGCCTTGACGCACCTTCGCGGCGCGGCC
Source organism: Polyangiaceae bacterium (assembly GCA_022842465.1). Classification (GTDB taxonomy): domain Bacteria; phylum Myxococcota_A; class Polyangia; order Polyangiales; family Polyangiaceae; genus Labilithrix. The sequence goes on from JALHPN010000140.1 coordinate 24,976, forward strand.
TCGAACGTGCATCCCGGCTCGCATGCGATGGCCGCCCCATGTCCTCGGCATGAGCTTGCTCGCCGCGTCCGCGTCGCTCCTCCACGCGTCGTGCAGGTCTTCCGCGGGAGACGTGGAGAGCTCGACCACGGAACCGTCCTCGCCTGGGGCGCCCACCGCGCCGGGGACGCCGGGCGCGCCGTCTCTGCCGGCCGCGCGCGCCGACGCCGGCGCCTC
>JALHPN010000141.1 GCA_022842465.1 Polyangiaceae bacterium
GCCGCTACCGGCCCGGACACCGTCGGCGCCCACCCCGAGGGCGCGAGCCCGCTCGGCATCCACGACCTCGCCGGGAACGTCGCGGAGTGGGTCGAGGCGCGCGACCTCGCGCCGGGCCGCGGCGTCGTGCGAGGCGGCTCGTACGAGACCGACATGGCGACGGCGCTCCGGACGTGGGTCCGCGTCGAGCTCGGCGACGCGGTCCGATCGCCCGCGATCGGGCTCCGTTGTGCGTATTCGGCGGCTCGGCCAGGTGTACCCTGACGAGCCCCCATGACTTGCGCTGTCCTCGCCATCGGCACGGAGCTCACGCGCGGTGAGCTCGTCAACTCGAACGCGGCGTGGCTCTCCGCCGGCCTCGTCGATCTCGGCTTCGAAGTGTTGGAGCAGGTCGTCGTGGACGACGACAGGAAGCGCATCGCCGCCGCCGTCGAGCGGCTCGCGCGTGTCGCGAAGGTGATCGTCTGCACGGGCGGCCTCGGCCCGACGACGGACGACCTCACGACCGAGGCCGTCGCCGCCGCGCTCTCGCTCGATCTCGTCCAGGACGACGCGTCGCTCGACGCGATCCGGCGGCGGTTCGACAAGCTCGGTCGGACCATGAACCCGTCGAACGCGAAGCAGGCGCTCTTTCCGCGCGGCGCCGCGGTCCTCCCCAACCCGATCGGCACCGCGCCGGGCTTCATGGTCGAGCTCCACGGCGCCCGCGCCTTCTTCATGCCCGGCGTCCCGGCCGAGATGAAGCGGATGTTCGACGAGCAGGTGGTCCCCCGCATCCGGGATCTGGCTCCGAACGACACCCACCAGATCCGCCTCCGCACCTTCGGCCTCCCCGAGAGCGAGGTCGGCGAGCGGCTCGCGGCGATCGAGCCGTCGTTCCCGGGTGTCACCGTCGGCTATCGCGCTCACTTCCCCGAGATCGAGGTGAAGGTGCTCGCGCGCGCGCTCGACCACGGCGCGGCTCGCGAGCTCGCTTCGCTCGCGGCGACGGCCGTGCGGTCACGCCTCGCCGAGGTGCTCTTCGGAGAAGGAGAGGACACCTTCGCCGGCGTCGTCGGCAGATCGCTCCGGACGCGGAGCTGGACGCTCGCGATCGCCGAGTCGTGCACCGGCGGTCTCGTGGGGCACCTCCTCACGCGTGAGCCGGGCGCGAGCGAGTTCCTCCTCCTCGACGCGGTCACTTACGCCAACTCGGCGAAGCAAGCCGTGCTCGGCGTCGACGAGGAGGTGCTCCGGGGGCACGGCGCCGTCAGCCCGGAGTGCGCGATCCGCATGGCGGAGGGCGCGCGCCGCGTCTCGGGCGCGGACGTGGCGCTCTCGATCACCGGCGTCGCCGGGCCGACCGGCGGCAGTGACGAGAAGCCGGTCGGGCTCGTCTACTTCGCGGTCGCGACCGCGCACGGGACCGACGTCGTCGAGCGGCGGTTCCCGCCCGCCTTCGACCGTCACCGCATCCAGACGCTCGCCGCGTACGTCGGGCTCTCGCTGGTCAAGGACGTCTGCGCGCGCGGCTGAGCCGCCTCCTCCGCCCACGTCCGCGCGAGCGCGCAGGTCCCGGTCGAGGTCCACGTCGTCCCCGTCACCTTCGCCGGCCCTGCCGTGACGACGAGGTCGCGCCCGCGCCGGAGGACCGAGATGGGGCCCGTCGTCGGCCTCTCGAAGCACGAGAAGGTCGCGCTCTCGATCGCGGGCTTTCCGTACTTCTTGGCGAGGCCCTTCGAGACCTTCGTGAAGCCCCGCTCCGCGAGGGCGCTCGGCGTGAGCGTGCCCTCGTCGTAGCGGAGGAGATCGATCCCGGCGATCTCCTCGCCCTTCGTGACGACGATGGAGCGATCCCCGCCCCACCCCGACGCCGCGAGACGGGCCTCCTGCTCCGACATCCACTCGCCGAACATCAAGGCGTAGCCGAGCTCCCCGGCCGTGTCCTCGTCGTCGATCTTCCACCCGGCGCCGAGCGCGTTCACGGTCGGCGCCGGCACGACGAGCGCCTTCTCGCGCTTCTCCCACTTGTCCGGGTGGAGGATCTGCTCCGTCGTCTTCGGGAGGGACTCCCAGGCGCCGTCGACGCCCTTCCACTTGCCGCGCCGCCGGAGGGTGTTCACGAACGCGAGGCCCTCCACGTAGGGCGAGACCAGGCTCGCGCGGAGGATGTGCGGCACGCTCTGGACGTTCCCGAGCTGCATGCTCGACGTCATGAGCCCCCGCATCATGTGATCGGGGAGATCGATGGCGGTCTGCTCCTTCTCCGCGAGGATGAAATCGAGCATGACGCTCGTCGCATCCCCTTCCGCGAGCGCGGCGAGGGCGAGCGTCTCGTCGCTCCTTCCCGGCTTGTAGTCGGAGCGCGAGCGAAGGTCCCAGTGCTGATCCTGGAGGGCGTGCACGAGCTCGTGAGCGAGCGTCGCCTCGGCCTCTTCGCCGTGCAGGTCCGACGCGATGTACATCGTGCCGTCCTTCGGCTCGTAGAAGCCCTCGAGCTGCGCCTCGAGGAGCTGGAGCGTCGCCGAGAGGTAGTCGAAGCCCGGGGGCGCGAAGTCCATGAGCTGGAGGACGAGGCCCTCGCGCCGGAGGACGTCGGACGGGAACTCGCGAAGCGCCTTCTCCTTCACACGCCCGACGAGCTCCCGGCGCGTGAGCCACTCCCCGGGGACGGGCTTCTTCGACGGGAGCTGCCGCAGCTCGCTCACGAGGCCGAGCATGCGCGCGAGGTGCGCCCCGCCCTTCCGGCGCTCGGGCGGGATCCCGGCCTCGGGGTCGGGAGCGCTCTCGGGCGGGGGCAGCGGCGTCTGGGCGGCGTGCCCGACCGTCTTCGGCTCGGTCGCGCCGCCGGAGCACGAGACGCACGCGAGGAGCGTCGCGAAGAGAAAGGGCGCCCGCCGTGTCACGCGGAGACCCCGACGCGGAGCGCCGCGATCGCGGCAGCGTAGTCGGGCTGGTTGAAGACGGCGTTGCCGGCGACGAGCACGCGGGCGCCGGCGAGGACGGCCTCCTTCGCGGTCTCGGCGGTGATGCCACCGTCGATCTCGAGATCGATCGGCAGGTTCCGCGCGTCGATCATCGCCCGAATCGCGCGGACCTTGGGGAGCGTCTCCCGGAGGAAGGACTGTCCGCCGAACCCGGGGTTCACGCTCATCACCAGGATCTGGTCGCAGGCGTCGAGGACGTAGCGGAGCGAGTCCTCTGGCGTGGACGGGTTCATCGTGACGCCGGCGCGCTTGCCCAGCGAGCGGATGTGGCCGAGCGTCCGGTGCAGGTGGGTGCACGCTTCGACGTGGATCGTGATCGTATCCGCCCCCGCCTCGGCGAACGCGTCCACGTACCGCTCGGGCTCGACGATCATGAGGTGCACGTCGAGCGGAAGCTTCGTGATCTTCCGGATCGCCTTCACGACGGGCGGTCCGATCGTGATGTTCGGGACGAAACGGCCGTCCATCACGTCGACGTGGAGCCAGTCGGCGCCAGCCTTCTCCACCGCGGCGATCTCCTCGCCGAGGCGCGCGAAGTCCGCGGACAGGATCGACGGGGCGACGAGGACGCTTTCTGCGCGTGGCGAGGCTTCCGTGCTCATGGGGACGTCCGCGTCCTTACCACACGCCTCTCGGCGGGGTGCGCTGGGTCCATGCTTGCCCTCCGCCGGACCCCGGCGCCGTCCCTGTCGCCGGATGACCGATCGGATCGTACCAGGCGGGTTTCCCGCGAATTCCTGGTCGATCGCACGTGGCAGGACATGTGCTCCTGGGTGTTCGCATGTCGACGCCCCGCTCTCTCCTCCGCTCCGGTCTCCGGTCCGTCTTCGTCGCCTCGATGGTCGCGCTCGCGGCGGGCTGCGCCACGAGCTCGGATGCGGGGGACGAGGACTACGGCGAAGTCGTGAACGCCGAGGACGCGATGACCGCGGAGGAGCGCGCCGACGGCTCGGCCTGGCAGGGCGAGCACGACGATCTCCTGCCCGAGGAAGAGGCCGACCTCGCGAAGGCCGTCGACGACACGAACGATCCCGGCCCGCCGGCCGACGATGCCGCCCCCGGCGCCGCAGCGCCGCAGTCGCTCCGCCCCCTCGCGGGGGCCGGGTGCACGAACACGACGGGCTACTCGCGCGGCCGCGCCAAGAAGATCTGCATCACCACCGTCGGCGGCAAGCAGGTCGAGATCAACACGGCGAAGGCGTACGTGAAGATGCGGGATGCTGCGAAACGCGACGGTGTCACGCTCGTCGTCGTGAGCGGCTTCCGGACGATGCAGAAGCAGCGGGAGCTCTATGCACTCTACAAGCGTGGCCGCGGCAATCTCGCGGCTCCGCCGGGGTATTCGAACCACCAGAGCGGTCTCGCGCTCGATCTGAACGCGCGCGCGCCGGGTGTCTACCGGTGGCTGACGCGCAACGGCGGGAGGTTCGGCTTCATCCGCACCGTGCCGTCCGAGAACTGGCACTGGGAGAAGCGCTGAGCTCGCGCTGAAACGGAGACGCTAGCCGCTTGCGATCCGAGGCCATCTGCGTGAGCCTGTGGGCTCGATGCAGACGAGGAAGATCACCAAGGCGGACTACGACGAGATCGTCCAGGTGATCGATCGCTGGTGGGGCGGGCCGATCAGCACCTTCGCGCATCCGATCTTCTTCTACGAGCTGGGCGACAACGCGCTCATCGTCGAGCACGAGGGGCGCCTCGTCGGCTTCCTCCTCGGCTTCATCGTCTTCAAGACGCCGAAGACCGGCTACGTACATCTCGTCGGCATCCATCCCGACTTCCGGCGGCAGGGGGTGGGACGCCTCCTCTACGAGCAGTTCACGGAGCGGTGTCGAAGCCTCGCCTGCGAGCGCATGAAGGCCATCACGACGGTCGGTCACGAAGGATCCATGCGCTTTCACGAGGCGCTCGGCTGGCGTGCGGACGAGGTCGAGGACTATGCGGGCCAGGGGCGCAAGCGCATCGTCTTCACGAAGACACTGCCGGGGGCGGCCGGCGCGTCCAGCTGAGGCGTCTCCACCGCACCTCGCGCGCGTCCAACCTGTGTCTCGTCGCGGGCTTCGGCCTCCTCCGGGTGCTACGACGAGGGGGCGATGACGGCGACGCCACGCTCTTTCGTCGTCGGGCTCGTCGCGCTCGCGGGGCTCGTCGCCTGTAGCGCCTCCGACGGGGACCGCGCGCCGTTCGAATCGAGCTCGACCAGCCCGACGAGCGCCGGGTCGGTCGAGCCGTCGCCTTCTCCGTCCCGCGCGCCGGCGCAGACGAGGCCGGCCGAGACCGGAGAGCCCGATGCGGGCCCGACCCCTTCGACCTGCGCGAATGCACCCTCCGGCTCCGCCTGCGGGGTCGCGCCGCAGTGTGGGTGCCCCGCCGCCTCGACGTGCGACGTCGCGAGCGACGACGGGAGGACGGCGTGTGTGCCCGCCGGGAGGTTCGTGCGGGGCGCGCCGTGCACCTCCACCGTCGGCTGTGGCGTCGGTCTCACCTGCGTGTTCGGGACGTGCCACTCCTTCTGCGCGACGCCGGGAACGGCCTGCGGCGAGGCAGGCACCGGGGCGTGCGTCCAGGTCGACCGCACGGCGGGCGTCCCCATTCCGGGCTTCGCCGTCTGCCGCACCGCGTGTGATCTCCGCGACGCCGCCGCGTGTGGGGGGACGAACGGGGCCGGCACCGGCGTCTGCACGAGCGACGAGCAGGGCGGGACGGACTGCGTCGTGGGCGGCCCGCGCAAGGTCAACGAGGTGTGCACGACGGAGGACTGCGGCCCGGCGCTCGTCTGCGTCCTCGGGGCGAGCGGCGCGCCCTCGACGTGCAAGCGCTGGTGTCGCGTGGGAACGGCCGATTGCGGCGTGGGCGTCACGTGTCGAGCGTTCGCCCCCAAGGTGACCGTCTCGGGCGTCGAGCACGGGGTCTGCCCCTGATCCGCTTTACACGGGGACCTCGCTGCGCGAAGACTTGAGCATGTCGTCGGCGAAGCCCCCGCGTCGAAGCGATCCCACGGTGTCCGTCGCGCAGCTGCGTGAGGTCGGCCTCTTCGGGGCGCTCTCGGACGATTTCCTCGACTTCCTCGTGAAGACCCTGACCGTCGTCACCTGGATGCCCGGCGAGACGATCTTCCGAGAGGGGGATCCCGCGCGGGAGTTCTTCGTCATCCTCGACGGCGAGATCGAGGTCCTCAAGAAGAGCCGGCGCGGTCGCGAGACGCGCGTGGCGATCCTCGGCCCGAGCGACTGCCTCGGGGAGATGTCGATCATCGACATGCAGCCACGCTCCGCCACCGTCCGCGCCCTCGGCCCGGCGCGCATGCTGAAGATCTCGACGGAGGAGATGGACTCTCTCTATCGGCACGACCTGAAGTCGTACACGCTCATCGTCCTCAACATCGCGCGCGACCTCTCGCGCCGCCTGCGCGTGGCCGACGGGCTCCTCGCCGACTTCACCGCGAACGTGCTCGAGGAGTACGTCGTCTCGCCGAAGAAGAGCTGAGTCGTCAGCCCGCGTCGGGCGCCGCGTCCGTGTCGCCGGCGTCCCCTGGAGGGGCCGTGCCAGCGTCGCTCCAGACGCCGCCCGCGCTCGGGTCCGCGGCCGGCGGCGCCTGCTCGAAGCTGCCGCCGTTGCCCGCGCCCGCCCCCTCGCCGTTCTCGCTCGCTCGCTCGTCGTCGACGATCGGAGGGAGGGGTTGCGGGTTCAGATCGCACGCGCCCGCCCCCGCAGCGAGGACGATGACGAGACCGAGGCCGATCCAGCCGGCGCGGCTCATCCGCCGTCTCCACCGTCCGGCGCCTTCGGGGCCGGGCTCTCGGTCGCCGCGCCCGACGAACCCCCGCTGCTCGAGGCGCCGCGATCGTTGTCGTCGCCGAGGCCCGTCGTCGGGTCGTTCTCTTTCTTGTCGTCGGGCGGAAGAGGCTGCGGGTTGAGGCCTGCTTCGTCCGTGTCCGCCGCGCACGCGACGAGGCCCGCCCCGACGGCGCCGGAGGCGACTACGGAGACGAGCGAGAGAGCGAGGAGACGGCGCATGGCGATCACACGACAAGCATCACCGATGCCACCCCGTCCATTCAAGCGTTTGCCTCGCGTCTCCGCCTTTGGCGCACGACACCTTGCGGGGTCGTGGCCCAGGTTGGCACAATGACCGCCCCGATGACGGACCCGATCGAGACCGCGCCCGCCGCCCGCGTCCGCGACGTCGTGAAGCGCGTGCGGGACGGCCGCGAACGGCGGACGGTGCTCGACGGCGTCTCCTTCGACATCGCGCGGGGGGAGCTCGTGGTCGTGCGCGGTCCGAGCGGAAGCGGCAAGACCACGCTCCTCGCCATCGTCGGCGCGATGCTGTCGCCCACGAGCGGCGAGGTGTTCCTCGACGGAGAGCCCACCTCGCGCCTCCGCGACGCGCATCGCGCCGAGGTCCGACGGAAGAAGGTCGGCTTCGTCTTCCAGGACCTCCAGCTCGTGGACGGTCTCTCGGCGCGCGAGAACGTGCTCCTCCCGCGCGTCCCCGACGGCGTGCGTCGCGTGGACGAGGCGCGCGCCGACGAGCTGCTCGCGCGCTTCGGCCTCGCCGGGCTCGCGAACGGCTCGGCGCGGGCGCTCTCGGGCGGCGAGCGGCAGCGCGTGGCGCTCGCCCGCGCCCTGCTCGCCGATCCCCCGCTGCTGGTGCTCGACGAGCCCACCGCTCACCTCGACGACGAGCGAGCGATGTCGATCGCCGCCGAGCTCCGAGGCCTCGCGAAGGACGGCCGCGCCGTGCTCGTCGCCACCCACGACGCGCGCGTCCTCCGCGGAGGCGGAGTCTCCAGCGTGCTCGACCTTGCCGCGGGCCGCCTGAAGCCCCAGGCTGACGTGGCGTGATGACCGGGAACCTGCTCGAGCCCTGGGTGCTGCTCCGGCTCGTCGCGGGGCTCGTCGCGGCGCTCCTCTTCCTCCGGGCCGCGCTCGTCGCGCGGCGAGTGCTCCGCCACTTCGACCTGAGGCGGGCGACGGAAGGCCAGCTCGCGCTCGAGCGTCAGGTGGAGCTCGCGGCCACCTTCGTGCGCGTCGGCGCCGTGGTGCAGGTCCTCGCGCTGGTCCTCGCCGTGCTCGGGGCCGACCGCATGAGCCGCGCCGTCCGCGGCGCGATGTGCGCCTACGGCGTCTTCGGCGCGAACCCGTGGGGCTTCCGCTCCCTCGCGATGACGGGCGTCGTCGCGCTCGCCGCCGGCGTCGTCGCGCAGGTCTACGCGTTCGACGCGCGCGTGAGGACGCTCGACCTCGCTCGGTCCCTCGCCTCTCTCACGCTCGTGATGGCGCCGCTCGCCGCGATCGATCTCGCGCTCGCCGCCGAGTTCCTCCTTCGCCTCGATCTCACGGCCGTCGCGTCGTGCTGCTCCGTGCAGCTCGACCCGGCCGCCGCGGCGGGCGAGGCCTACGCGACCGGCCCACGCGTCTTCGCGACGCTGGCTGCGCTGACCTCGGCCGCGCTCGCGATCGGAACGGCGCTCCTCGCGCGCCGCACGCCCTCCCCCGTCCGCGTCGCGGTCGCCGGCGTCACCTCGCTCGTCGCGCTCCCCGCGGCGCTCGCGGCGAGCGTCCTCGAGGTCGCGCCGCACGCCTTCGAGGTGCCGCACCACGTCTGCCCGTTCTGCCTCCTCCGTACGGACGTGCTCGCCGTCGGGTACCCGCTCTTCGGCGCGATGTTCCTCGCGGTGACCTGGGCCGCCGGCGCCGGCGTGTCCGCGGTCCTCGCGCGGAAGGGAGGCGCCGGGGACGTGCTCGCGGCGTACTCGCGCGCCGCGCTCCTCCGCGGTGCGGTGGCGTGGTCGGTCGCGCTCGCGATCGGCATCGCGCCCGTCGCGCGCTACGCGATCGTGTCCGGCGGCGCGTCGCTCTTCCAGGGGCCGTGAGGGCGATGCCGTCGCTGACGCGCCGACACGTGCTCCTCCTCGCGCTCGTCGCGTGGGCGCTCGGGCCGGGCTGCAAGCGCGACGAGGAGCGGTGTCGCACGTGCGGGATGAAGATCGATCGCGCGAGCCCGTGGCGCGCGGAGCTGATCGACGGTGCGGAGAGGCCGCTCGCCGCGTTCGACACGCCGCGCTGCGCGTTCCTCGCATGGCGCGGCGGCAAGGTGCCTGCGAGCGACGTCCGCGTCTCCGAGTACTACGACCGCACGGCTCGGAGAGGGAGAGACCTCCGGTTCATCGTCGGCGGCGACGTCCTCGGCCCGATGGGCCCGGATCTCGTGCCCGTCGACCCGGCGCGCGCGACGAAGTTCATCCAGGACCACGGCGCCGAGCGCGCGCTCCGGGTCGACGAGATCACCGCCGAGGTGCTGGGCACGTTGCGGTAGGCGCCGACCGACGACGTGTGTATTCAGCACGTTGCGAGGAATCGTCCTGACTCGAGCGGCAGCCGGCTTGCTCGCGTCGGGCGGAGGCGTAAAGGTTCTTCCGTCGATGAACCCAGCCCCCACGCCGCCGCCGACCGAGCTCCCTCCGCGCATCCGCAGAACCCTCGAGCTCGTCTACGGCGTCGAAGGCGTCACGGCGGCGCGTGTGTGGCACTGGGAGGGCCGCGTGGCCGTCGGCGTGCGACCGGCTGCGATGTCGGCCCCGTCCGAGCTGCTCCGGCGCGTCGAGTCCGCCGTCTCCGGCGTCCGTGAGCCGGAGGAGCAGTGGGACTTCGGGCTGCTCGAGATGGAGATGGACTGAAACGCGAAACGCGCGCCCTCGCCTCGGCGAGGAGCGCGCGCTCGTGGTCGCGACGTCGTGCGTCGTCGTGGAAGTTCAGTTGCTGACGAAGATCGACTCGATCTCCGTCTTGACCTGCTCCTCGGTCTGCTCGCGAGCGATCGCGATCTCCTTCACGATGAGGCCGCGCGCGGTGTCCAGCATCCGGCGCTCGCCGAACGAGAGCTGCTTGTCCGTCTTCAGACGGTAGAGGTCACGGAGAACCTCGGCCACGTCGTAGATGGAGCCGGTCTTGATCTTGTCCATGAAGCCGCGGTAGCGCCGGTTCCAGGTCTGGTTGTCGAAGGCGATCGTGCGCTCCTTCAGGATGTCGAAGATCTCGCAGATCTCCTGCTCGCTGATCACCTGACGGAGGCCCACTGCGCTCGCGTTGGAGACCGGGACCATGATCTTGCGATCGGTGTCGAGGATGCGGAGCACGTAGAAGCGCTGCCGCTTCCCGGCGATGTCCTTCTCCTCGATCTTGATGACCTCGGCCACACCCTGAGCAGGGTAGACGGCCTTGTCGCCCACCTTGAACGTCACGTCGGAACCAGTCGTCACGTCGGAACCAGCCTGCATAGCGTCTCCTATCGAATCCGCCCCCGCTCAGCTCCACTTCACGAACGCGAGAGAAACCTCGCCGACGGCCTGGCTCTTCAGGACGAAGACCAAGCACAGTCCAAACTGGGGGCGCCGCCAGATATTCCTGGAGCTATTCCTGAAGTGTCACTGGCGAAGCGTCGTGAACCCCACGAGAACCGTCGAGGCTGCCGGCGCAGGACATGACTTCAGGCCGGCGTACTCTAGTGCGTGAAGGGCCCTCTTGTCAAATTCTTTGTGATGACACCTGCGCCAGCTCCTCACGGCGCCTCACAGTGCGCACATCGTGGTCGCGGAGTATGTCGCGGATGTCGAAACGTGCAAGCTGCACCTGACGCGTGAGCCGGTCCCGCGTCGTCAGCAGGCGAGCTCCTCCGCAAGGCCCCAGCGCACGCCACGATCCGAGACGACGAGCTCGCGGGCCCCGAGGTGCTCGAGCAAGGCGAGCGCGACGAGGCCGCCTGCGACGATCACGTCGGCGCGTTTGGGCTCGAGACCGACGGTCGTCTTCCTCTCCTCGAGAGGAACGCGCGCGAGCTCGGCGACCACGTCCTCGATCCGCAACGTCGTGAGCGCGAGGCCGTGGACGCGTTGGGCGTCGTAGCGCGCAAGACCGAGCGCGACCGCCGCGATCGTCGTCACCGTGCCGGCGATGCCGACGACGGTGACCGAGCCGGCCTCGGGCCGTGGAACGTCGGCGAAGGCGTCGCGGGCGGCGCTCCGGACCGACCCGAGCTCTGGGGCGGTCGGCGGGTCCGTCTTCACGTGGCGCTCGGTCAGGCGGACGCTGCCGACATCGAAGCTTCGCGCGAACGCGAGGTCGGTGCTCCCGGGGCGACCGACGACCACTTCCGTGCTGCCTCCGCCGATGTCGAACACGAGCGCGTCGCGCGCCGGGTCGATGTGGGGAAGGCCCGAGAGGGCGCCGCGGAACGTCAGGCGGGCCTCCTCGTCGCCCGAGATGGTGCGGGCGGCGACGCCAAACCGCTCCTCGACGTGCCTCCGCACCTCGTCTCCGCCGCCGGCGTCGCGCATCGCGCTCGTCCCGACCACCGCGATCTTCGCGGCGCCAGAGCGGCGCACGATCTCCGCATAGGTCTCGAGGCACGCGTTCGTCCGCGCGATCGCCTCGGGGGCGAGACGTCGCGACGCATCGACGCCCTGCCCGAGCCTCGTGATGGTGGCGTGCTCCTCGACGGGGACGAGGCTGCCGTCGTCCCGGCGCTCCGCGACGAGGAGGAGCACCGTGTTGGTGCCGATGTCGATGGTGGCCACTCGCACGCCGCGTCCTCCTCTTCGTCGCCACGAAGGGCACGAGCCCCGAGGCGTCGCTCCGGGAGGCTTGCTCCAGGAGCCCGCTCGGGGCTCGTCTCCGCATCTCACGCCACGACGACGTCGTGGCGCGCCTTCACTTGATCGCGCCGAGGTTCAACATCTCCTCGACGTTCGGCTGCACGACGAGCTCGACGCGGCGATTCTTCTTCCGGTCTTCCTCGGTCTGCTTCTCGACCGTGCCCTGCTGCGGGTCGGTCTCTCCGTACCCCGCCGCGGCCCAGCGCTGCGGGTTGAGACCACCGCCGCCGACATCCCCCTTCTTCTTCGGGTCGACCTTGTGGTCGTCGATGAGGAACAAGAGGACCTGGCGCGAGCGCGCCAGCGAGAGGCCCCAGTTGTCGCGGAAGGGGCCGCCGGCCGGGTACTTCGCGTTGTCGGTGTGGCCGCCGACCATGAAGTAGCGGTTCGCGAGGTCCTTGTCGCTGCGGATGACCTCGGCGACCTGGCCGAGGACCTCCTTGCCCTGCTGCTTGAGGTCGTCCCTGCCCGAGTCGAAGAGGATGTCTCCGGGGAGCTGGATGACGAGGCGGTTGTTCCGCGGCACGACCTTCACGCCGAACTGATTGAGCTTGTCGAGCTTCGAGCGCAGCTCACGGAAGCGCGCCTCGATGACGGCGAGCTGGTCGGCGCGCTGCTTGTACTCCGCGAGCGCTTGCGCGAGCCGCTGAGCCTCGCCCTGCGACTTCTCGAGGCCGAGGCCAGCCTGCTTCAGCTGCTCCTTCATGCGCTCGATCGAGCTCTGCGCCTCGCTGAACTTCGCCTGATCGTCGGCGAGCTGCGCCTTCGCCGCCTTGAGGTCGGCGGAGAGCTTGTCGATCTCGCGCTGCTTCGCGGCCATCTCCTCGTCCGTGTGCCCGCAGCCGGCCAGGGTGAGGGCGATCGCGGTGACCAACGGCAGGGACCAGAGCTTCCTCATCATCTCCTCCTGAGGGGATCTCGGAGCACGCAGCTCTCGAGGCGTTCGACCGTATCGGCCCCCCCATGCCGACGTCAACGGCCGCATGGGCACGTCGCCCGCTCTCCTCTCACTGTGCCCGCTGCCCGCTGCCCGCTGCCCGTGCCCGTGCCCGTGCCCGATCTGACGTCCACGCTGCTGCGCCCGGGTCGCCCGGCCTGCCCTCGCTCGCGACGCCTCGTCTCTGCGAGCGGACCGTGGAAAGGACACGCACGGCGGCCGCAGCCATCTGGCGACCCCTCGTGGCGAGCGAGAGACGACGCGTCGCCCGCGCGCGCCTCGGCGACCGAGCAACGACGCGTGGTGGTCGCTCGCGCGTCCGGTCGTGACGAGCTCGGCGACCTGCGCGCCAGGTGGCGACGGGAGAATGCGCGTCGTGCGAGGTCGGACACGTCGAGCCCGACGCTCACGAGCGACGTTTCGCATCGGGTGTGGCGAGACCGACACGCGCGCGCGCCACACGACGGGCCGCCGAGGCCGGCCGACGACCTCGAACGAGGTCGTCGCCGACCCATGTCGAGGGTCTCCGCAGCACGTCGACGTCACGGTCGCGCGCCCGCCACCACGATCGAAAAAAAATATTTTTACGCCGGAGCCTACGTTTTCGAGGCCGCGTGAAGGACAACGTACGTTCCATACTCGCGTAAGAATCTGGCCTATGGCGACTTCGCCACAGGGGCAGGCCTTTTGCGGCGCAGAAGGCGATGACTTGGCCCGAAAATCGCTCGCGAGCCCACCGAAGCCGAAAAGGGCGCCCGCTACCGGATCGCTTGCTCAGGGTGCTCGCCCGTCAAGTTTTTTTGTTTGACACCTGACGTAGGTGACCATATACGTCATGTAGATCACCTCTGCAGGAGGAACTCAGAATGGCTGCGAAGAAGAAGGCTGCTGCGAAGAAGTCCACGAAGACCCCGAAGAAGGCCGCTGGCAAGACGGCGAAGAAGACCGGCGCGAAGAAGCGCTCGGCCAAGAAGTCGTCTGCCAAGAAGGCTGGCTCTGCCAAAAAGGCTGCAAAGAAGCCAACTAGGCGAGCCGCCCCCAAGGCGGCGAAAACTGGGCGGTCTGCGGCAAAGCGCTCTTCCGGTGGTCGCGGCAAGTCCGCGGCTCCGAAGGCTGCTCCGCCGGCCGGTGTTCCGTCGATGTTGGGCGGCGCCCCCACGTCTAGCGCTGGGCTAGACGAAGGGGAGGAATAAAGCACCCGTCACAGACCGTAGTTTCGCCCACTTGGGCACTGACGACAGGGCGCACCCCGATGGGGGGCGCCCTGCCGTCTTTTTGTGCTTCGCGTCATCGTCCGGGCCGCCGGCGTCAGCCACAGCAGCCCAGGTCATCCGTCATCACGGATTCGCATCCGTGGAAACGGTGCCCCTTCCGATGAGCTCCCCGAGCCAGCAGCGCGGCCGTGCGACCAGGCGACCGCCTGCCTGAACGTTCGTTCAGCCCCGACGATCACGTCGCGACGAGGTAGAGGCGCAGCGACTCCGCCGCGGCTCGCCGATCGAACGGGACGCCGAGGAGCTCGTCGCGGTGCCCGATGTTCTCGAAGAGCTCGACGAGGAACGTGTGGAATTGCTCGGCCTCCGTCACCGCGCGTGCGAGTCGCTCCGGATCGAGGAGGTCGTTCTCCTCGAGCGCCGTGACCGCCTCGCGGAACGCGTCGAAGCGCGGATAGTCCGCCGCACGGAGCAGCGGAGAGCCCATCGCCTCGAAGTAGGCCACGAACTCGCGCACGAACTGGAGCGAGGACGGCCCGCTCCATCGGTCCTCGCTCGAGGGGGTCGACCGCGCCTTCGCACCGAACGCTCGGACGATCTGCGCGAACATCCACACGTCTCGCCGCAGCCGTTCGCCGAGCGCGCGCCTCGCGGCGGCGTCGTCGAACACGCCGTGCTCGTCCAATCGCTCCCCGAGCGACTTGCCGAGGACGAGGACCGCGTTCTGGAGGGCGGGCCGAAGATTCCCGACCACCAGCGACACCGACGAGCGAAGCGTTTCGACGGGTGCGGAGGTGCCGACCTCCGGAGCGGGGAGATCGTGCTCGAAAGCGCGCCGCATCTCGAGGCGTAGATTCGCGGCGACACCGCGCAGCGTCGCCTTGAGGGAGAGGAGGCGATGGGCTTCCGCCAGGAGCTCCTCGTAGCGCGACGCCATCTGCGGCGCGCTCACCTTGAAGAGCTCCCGATCGAAGCTCGCCGCGAGCTGCTCGCCTCCGCGCTTCCGGAGGTGGTCGGTGAGCGCGCGCGCATCCGACCGGAGGACGGCGAGGACGAGGTAGGTGAGCCCGGGCCGCGCGTCCCGGCTGACGTGCTCGAGCAGCGCGCAGTAGCGCAGCATCCGGAAGAGCGAGAGGAACGTCAACGCCACGAGCCGGCGCGCGTCCTCTCCTGGGACGTGCCTCATCACGTCGAGCACGCGCGCGTTCGTGATCCGATCGAACTCGGGCCGGAACTCGAGCGCGGCCAAGGGGTTGAAGAAGACCGACTGCCCCACCTCTCGCTGGACGGATGCCAGCGTCGCGTAGAAGAGGCGGAACGGGACCCGCGGCAGGCGCGCGACGCCGCCTGCCACCTCCACGAGATTCGTGATCCCCTGCCGGAGCGCGAAGAGCGACTGCTCGGGGGTGCCCTGGCCGCCGCCCTCGACGAGCCGCGAGCGGGCGCCGTCGTCCGGGACGAGCATCTCCAGGTACCGCTGGAAGACGAAGGCGCGCTCCCGCTCGCCGAGGAGCAGCCGCGAGAGCTGCGCGACGCGGCCCAGGCCTTCTCGGGCCAGGAGGAGCGGCTCCCGGTAGTCCTGCGCGACGATCGCCGTGCGGCGCGGCGGGCCCGGATGGTTCCGGGGATTCGCGAAGCACGCGATGCCCTTCAGGAGGATCTCGAGCTCGAAGAGCGCCTCCTCGCGGCGCTCGAGCTCGAGGCCGGCGAGCCATGCCTCGCGCGCGGCGGCGTGCTCTCTCCGGAGCCCGCGCGTGTCGCGGAGGAGATCCTGGTACGCATCGGCAGCTCCCACGCCGTGCCCGGCCAGGGCCCCGATCGCCCCGGGGGGGAGCGAGCGCGGCGGCACGTTCATCGCTCGGCCTTCGCGCGGGCGCGCTTCTCCCCTTCTCGGCGCGACAGAAGCGTGTCGAGCCGACCTACGCGCGTCCCGAGCATCCTGGCCATGACGTCGCCGACGTCCCGTCCTCCGCGCTGCGACAGGAGGGTGATGTCGAGCGCGACCTGGCTCGTCGCGACCTCGGCGATCGCGGTCGTCTCGCTGATCACCGCGCTGTCGGTCTCGGTCCGCTCCGTCGCGCCCACCAGCGACCGCAGATCGTCGGCCACGACCGTCAGGCGGTGCTTCCAGAAGTCCTCGAGGGCGCTCTCCTCGAGGCCGTAGCTGAAGATCTCGCCGGGCAGCGGCGGCAGCTCCGCATGCGAGAAGACGACGATGTAGACCTTTCGCTTCGCCGCACGCCTGAGCTCCGCCGCGAGGGTCTCGATCTCACGCGGCCACCCGCTCACGACCACGCGCTCCTCGGCCGTCCGGATGAGGCGCTCTGCCTCCTCGAGGACGCGCTGGTAGCCGCGCACGCTGAACGCGTCCGGGGCGGCCGGGGTCGTGTCGATCCGGCGGATGGCCTCCTCGAGCTGCGCGGTCGACGAATCGAACCGCTTCCGGAGGAGCGCGAGGACCTCCTCGGCGGGCGCGGGCGCGAAGCGCTCGGGCGTGCCCGCGATCGAGCGAGCGGCGCCCGCTTTGACGAGCCGGCGCAGGACGCCATAGACCGCCGACCGCGGGATCTGCGCCCTGACGCCCACCTCGTACCCCGTCGCGGGGCTCTCCTGGAGGAGCGCGGCATACGCGCGCGACTCGTTCAGGCTGAATCCGAGGGCGACGAGGGCAGGGACGACGTCGGGCTCGGCCATCGGCGTTACTTGCCCGCGTCGGCCTTCGCGGGCGTGTTCCGCGGGTGGAAGTTGAACGGGTAGTGCGCCCGCGTCTCGTAGCCCTTGGCGCTCGGAGCGAACTTGATCTTCTTGATGATGTCGACGATGCAGCTGCCGACGCTCGGCTCGAGGATCGACGACTTCGTCGAGTCGACTTCGGCGGACTGTACATTTCCGTCCTTGTCGATCACGAACTTGATGTCGATGTCTCCTTCGATGCCCGGGTGGTCCTTCAAGCCCTTGTCGTAACAGGCGCGGGCCTCGTCCCGTCGCGCCCCGCCGATGATCGTCTTGAGGTCCGCGGCCGAACGTCCGGGCTCCGAGCTCCCTCCGCCCGGCTTGGGAGTTCCTTCGCCCTTGGACTCGACCTCGGTGCGACTCGACGTCCCGAGCTTCGCCCCCTGCAGGTCACCGGCATCACCCAGCTGCAGCGTCGTCGACGTCCCGCCGCTGCTCCCCGCGTTGCTCGTCGCGCCACCGCTCGAGGCGCCGGGCGTTTCGGTGCCGGAAGCAGGCTTGTCGGCCGGAGACTTGGCCTCGCCCCCGCCGCACGCGAGCGCGAGGAGGACCGCCGAGGAGCCGAAGGACGCGAGGAGGAAGGGGGACGTGTGCCGTCGACGCATGGTCCGTACGGTACCCCAGAAGACGCCCGCGGAGGGAGGACCGAGCAAGCGGGGCTCGACGGATCGCGCATCCGGTGCTTTGTTGAAGATGCCGTGGCGTCCGTGGAACCCCGCGACGTGACTCGTCTCCCCGAAGGCGGACCGCCCGAACGCTCTGCCGAGCTCGGGAGCTGCGGTCCGTTCGAGTTGCTCGTGGAGCTCGCGTCGGGCGGGATGGCGACGGTGTACCTCGCGCGCGCGAAGGACGGTCGCGACGCGCCGCTCGTCGCGATCAAGCGCCCCCATCGTCATCTCGCGACCGACACGTCGTTCCTGACGATGCTCGTCGACGAGGCGCGCCTCGCCTCCGCGATCGACCACCCGAACGTGGTGCGGGTCCGCGAGCTCGCGTTCGAGGCGCGCGAGCCCTTCATCGTCATGGACTACGTCGAGGGCGGCTCGCTCTCGGAGGTCCGCCGCCAGCTCTCCGAGCTCGGTCGGACGCTCCAGCCGCGCCTCGCCCTCCGCATCGCGCTCGACGCGCTCGCCGGGCTCGAGGCCGCGCACTCCCTGAAGGACGACCAGGGCAAGACGCTCGGCATCGTTCACCGCGACGTGAGCCCGCACAACCTCCTCGTCGGGTGCGACGGCTCGTCGAAGCTCACGGACTTCGGCATCGCCAAGGCTTCGGATCGCGTGCAGGTCACGCGCGAGCACGAGGTGAAGGGGAAGCTCGCCTACCTCGCGCCCGAGCGCATCGACAGGCGTCGCCTCTGCACTGCCCAGAGCGACGTGTTCTCGATGGCGGTGGTCCTGTGGGAGTGCATCGCGGGGCGCCGCCTCTTCCGGGGCGAAGAGGCGCTCGAGACGCTGCAAGAGGTCGTGTCCGCGCCGATCCCCTCGCTCCGGAAGCTCGGCTTCGACATTCCGCAAGCCCTCGACGACGTCATCCTCCGCGGCCTCGCGCGCGATCTCGACGAGCGTTACATGCGCGCCGCCGAGCTCGCGGCCGAGATCGAGAAGGCCGCCGGTCCGGACGGGATCGCGAAACCTTACGAGGTGGCCGATCTCGTCGAGGCCGTCTTCGGCGACGAGCTCCGCGTCCGGCACGAGATGATCCGGAGAGCGCTGGGCGCGGCCGCCGACGTCTCCCACGTCCTCGAGGTGTCCGGCCTCGCGCCCCGCCCCGAGCCGACCGAGGAGATGCGGGAGCGCGAGCGGGCGCGGCTCGATCTCCTCCCGGCCGTCCCGAGCGCGGCGTACGCCGTCGCCGCCTCGGGCGCGCGCGACGCGATCCGGCACGCGTTCGCCGGTAGACCTCGTCGTCACCTCGCGGCGATCACGATCGGGGGCCTCGCGATCCTCGGCGGTCTCGTCTGGGGCCTCGCGCGTGAGGCGCCCGACGCCGATGCCCGTGTCGCCGTCTCCGCGCCTCCGCGTCCTGCGGTGGCGCTCGACGAGCCGCGGCGCGTGATCGTCACCTTGCCCTTCGCGGCGTCGCACGTCCTCTTCGACGGGAAGCCCGTCGAGGTCCAGCAGGCGACCTCCGCGGTCGTCGTCGACGTGCCCGCGGGGAGCCCAGGGATCCATCACGTCGTCGCGGTCGCGCCGGACGGCGCACGCGCGGAGGCGTCCGTCGTGGAGGACGACGGCGTCGCGAGGCCGTCGGGTGGCGGCTTCGTCATCGAGACGCTCGAGGTCGACGAGCCGCCGCCGAAGGTCGTCGCCGCGCCGCCGAAGGCCGCGCCTTCCCCGCGCCCGGCCGGGCAACCCTCGGCGAAGCGCCCGCCTTCGCCGCCGCCGACCGCTTCGGTCGGGACGGTGAAGGGTGGCTTCACGAAGCTGCGATGACGCCCCGACTCTTCGCCTGGACAGGGCTCGGCGGTGTGCTCGGGCTCGTGGTCACAGCGGCCTCCGCGTGCAGCGACGATCTCCCGATCGCGGCGCCGTGCACGAACATCCCGCAGGGCGGGTGCCCCGTCGCCCGCGGCGTGTCGTGCGACGACCCGAGCTGCGAGGCGGTCTACGCCTGCCGTCCGGGGGACGTGTGGGAGCTCGAGAAGGCCTGCCCCGCCCGCGAGGGCGGCGCCCGCGTCGACGGCGCCGTCGCCTCCTCCGACGCCGGCGCACCGTTCGACGCCGCGATCGACGCGCCGCCAGGAGCGTTCGGCGGTCCGGGATGCAGCTCTCTCGTCCTCCCTGACTGCGCGCTCGGCCTCGCGCTCGCGTGCGGGGCGGACTGCTGCGGGTGCGAGGACCTCTTCGTCTGCCGCGAGGGCGGCTGGGACCTCTGGGGAAGCTGCGGGGACGGCGGCGTCCGTCAGGGCGGCCGCTGAGCGCCCCGGCTCAGCTCGCCTTGAGGAACGGGTCCCACTCGCGGTACTTCGTCGACGTCCCGAGGAGGATCTGCGCCGTCGTCGACCACTTCGGGCGGAACGGGCGCCGCGCGAGGCGCATGTTCGCCTCCTCCGGCGTCTTCCATCCCTTCCGGAGATTGCAGACCCGGCAAGCGGTCACGAGGTTCTCCCACGAGTCGGGGCCGCCGCGACTACGTGGGAGTACATGATCGATGTTCAGCTCCCGGAGCGGCGGTTGCTTCCCGCAGTACTGGCACTGGTGCGCGTCGCGGACCATCAGGTTCCGCCGCGTGAGACGGACGGTGACGCGCGGAGTCCGGTCGTAGCGATGGAGGTGGACGACGCGCGGCAGGCGCAATGCGCCGCCCACGATGGGGATCGCGTCGTCGTCGTTTCTGACGGGAAGGGAGCGCCAGTCGTCGAACTCGTACGCCTCCCCCTCTTCGTCGAGCGCCTGACAGGCACCCCCGTAGAGCAGGACGAAGGCGCGTTTCGCCGTCGTCAGCTGCACGGGCTGGAAGTGGCGGTTGAGGACGAGGACCGGCTTCGACAGGATGTCGGTCATGTTGCGTGCCCGAACACGACGAGCATAGCACCGGCGCTGGAGAGAGGCCCGAGACGGGGGGGCGCGACGTGTCGTCGACGCGTCAGCGACGGATGACGTTGACCCACCGCGACAGCCAGCTACATTTTCGTACGCCATGAGCGACGAGCCCCGCGAGGACGCGCCCCCGAGTGAGCGAGCCGTCACCGCCGATGCGAGCCCGCGTCGTCGTCGGGGCGAGGCCGTGGAAGAAGACCCAGAGGCTGCGCGGAAGCGGCTCCTCCTCGTGATCCCGCTCGTGACGGCCGCGGCGGCGATCGCCGCGCTCGTCCTCGTCGGCATGCAGGACAACGGGATGTACTCGAAGCCCGTCGACCAGCTGATCACGGAGAAGGCGAAGTTCGTCGGCAAGGCCGTCCGCGCCGAGGGCAATCTGGTCCACGGCTCCCTCGTCAAGAAGGAGTCGCCCTGCGAGTACCGCTTCACCATCGAGAAGAACGGCACCGAAGTGCCCGTGACCTTCAAGAAGTGCGTCGTCCCCGACACGTTCCGTGACGTGCCCGGCATGCCCCTCGAGGTGACGGTCGAGGGCGAGCTCCGCGCCGACGACTCGCTCGAGGCGAGCCAAGTGCTCGCGAAGTGCCCGAGCAAGTACGAGATGAAGGAGAAAGCGTCGAAGGGCGAGAAGGCCCCGCACGCCGCGCTCGAGTCGACGCCCCCGGCGCCGTGACGCCGCCCGTCCCGTGGATCGCGTCCCTCGCCGCCCAGCGAGGCCTCCGTTACGAGCCCGACGCGGACGAGCGGTGGCTCCGCGCGTGGGAGCCGTTCGCGACCGTCCGCGTCCCGATCCGCTACGAGCACGCCCTCCATGCGACGGGAACGAGCGGCTCGATCTCGATCGCGCGCGCGGTCGTGTCGGTCCCCGCCGGCCCGCCCACCGAGAGGGGCTTCTGGCTCGTCATCGCCCAGGACGAGCGGCTCCGCGCGCGGGCGGCCACGACCTCGGACGTCGGCGGCGTCTTCGGCGAGCCGCTCGATCTCGTGCCGATGCCTCGTCGCGCCACCGGGGACGCGGCCTTCGACCACGTCTTCGCATCGTTCGCGCCCGACGATCTCGAGCTCGCCGCGGCGCTCGGGCCGAGCGTGCGGCGGCTCCTCCTGTCCTGGCGCATCCCCGTGCACGCGGAGCTGCGACCCGGTGGGTTCGTGCTCGCTCCGGTCGGCGTGACCGCGGACGCGGCGGGGCTCTCGTGGCTCGTCGACGCCGTGTCGGTCTTCGGTGCGAAGGCGCAGAAGCGCGCGACATGACGCGGCGGTCCACGTATGCTCGCCGCTCGTCGATGCGAACCCGCGTCCTCGCCATCGCTCTCGCCTTGCCGGCCTTGGTCTGCGTGGAGTCCGTCTGCGCTGCCGCGCCCACGGGCACCTCGCCGCAGCCCGTCACGCCGGCACAGACGCTCACCCCGTCGTACCCGACGTGCCCGCCCGGGAAGGTCGTGTCGAAGGACGACTCCGACGAGGCGCACTACCGCTACAAGGCCGGCAAGCTCGAGTACGACGAGGCGAACTACAGCACCGCGATCGCGCGCTTCCTCGCGGCCTACACCCTCGATTGCACGAAGCACGAGCTGCTCGTGATCATCTCGCGGTCGTTCGACCTCGCCGACAACAAGGCGGAGGCGATCCGCGCGCTCGAGCTCTACCTCGAGCGCGCCACCGTGAGCCCCGTCGAAGCGACGAGCATCCGGGCTCGCATCGCCAACATGAAGAAGCAGCTCGCGGAGAAGCCGGCGACCCCTCCGACGGCGACGCCGCCACCCGCGACGACCTCACCCTCGAGCGCTCCGCCGTCGTCGCCGCCGCCGACGACGACGGAGACGCGAGAGCACACGGTGTACCCATGGCTCGTCGTCGGCGGCGGCGCCGTGGTCGCGGTCGTGGGCGTCGTCCTGTATGCCGTCGGGCGCGGAGACCTGCCCGAAGGCTGCGACGAGGCGAAGGGCTCCTGCGTCACCCCGATCTTGGCCGGCGAGACGGAAGAACAGCGGCTCGCGCGCGACCTCCAGCGACGAGAGAAGGCGGGTGACGCGAAGACCACCTGGTCGCTGGGGTACGGCGGCATGGCGATCGGCGGCGCCGCCATCGGACTTGGCCTCCTCTGGCACTTCCTCGAGCCGACGGGCCCCGTGGAAAAGGCGAGCAGCCGTCGACCGAACGTCACGCCTTCGCTCGCGCCCGGCTTTGCGGGGCTCGGCATCGGCGGTCGCTTCTGACGATGCGCCGGCCGGCGACGCTCGGGGCGCGGCGCCCCGCGGGAGGGCCGCTCTGGCTCGCGACCCTCGATGTGGCCTCCGATCAGGCCGCCGCCTACGTCGCGCCGGGCCAGTACATCCAGGTGGTGACCGCGTCGGGCAACGGCTACTTCGCGCTCGCGAGCGAGCCTGGCCAGACGCCGTTCGAGCTCCTCGTCCGCAACAACGGGGACGCGTCGGCGGTCCTCGCGACGGCAGCGCTCGGGACCGTCGTCGACGTGGAAGGCCCGCTCGGTGCGGGGTTTCCCGTCGATCGTGCCCGAGGTCGCCCGCTCGTCGTCGCCGTCGCCGGAAGCGCGCTCGCGGTGGCCCGCGCGCTCATGGAGGAGCGCTTCGCGCACGGGGACGGCCCGTCCACCCACCTCTTCGTCGGGGTGCGCGCGCCGGCCGACCTCCCCATCCAGGGCGAGCTCGAGGGATGGGCCGAGCAGACCAACGTGACGCTCTGCCTGTCGCGCGCCGAGGTCAGCACGGCACCGGACGTCGTCCCACGAGCTGCGCGCACGACGGGGTACGTGCAACACGCGCTCGCGCGCGCGCTCCGTCCCGGCGCTGAGCTGGCGAGGGCTACGGCCCCCCTCCTCGTGTTCGCGGCGGGTCCGGCCGCGATGTTGGACGACGTTCGCGCGCTCGCGGTGCTGCCCGACGTGGAGCGCGCAGTCACGCTCGAGGTCGTCGTGAACGCGTGACGACCGTTGTGGCTTCTCGGCACCTTGCCGGTCGGCTACCTTCCATCTCGTATGTCGGCTTCGGAACTGCCGAAAGCTTCGGTGAGGCAGGGCGGAAAAGAGGAGCTCCGCGCCTCGATCCTCAAGACCTATCTCCTGCGCATCCGCGCGGAGAAAGGTGAGCGTGCGGTCCGTCAGGTCCTCTCCGCGGCAGGAATCGATCCCTCGACCGTCGACAACGAGACGGGCTGGGTCAGCACCCTCGCCGCGAAGCGTGCCCTCCGCGGCATCGCCGAGCTCCTCGGCGTCGATGCCCTGAAGCAGCGCGGCGAGTGGGTGACCCACGCCGAGGCGCTCGGCGCGCTCGTCCGCATGCTCCGCGCGGCAGAGGTGCCGCTCGACGCCTACCAGTACCTCGCCGAGAACGCGCGCGAGGTCACCCGCGTAGGGACGTGGGAGATCGCGCTTCCGAGCACGCCCAAGAAGGACGCGAAGGGGACCGACGCCGAGGAGACCAAGGCCGAGCGCAAGGACCAGAAAAAGGGCGACGTCGAGGGCTTCCCGGAGCCGTTCCCGACGAACAAGGCGGAGCGGGCGACCATCAAGTCCGTGCGCCTCACGTACCGTCCACGGAGCGACGGCTACGACGACGGCGAGAAGCTCGACACGGCCTCCGAGGTCCTCTTCTGCGCGGCACGCGAGGGCGAGCTCGTCGGTATGCCTCGCATCTGGGGGCTCGCGGACGCGCACGTCGCTCACGAGACCTGCATCGCGAAGGGGGACGACGCGTGCACGTACATCGTGTCGTGGACGGCCCCGGTCTCCGGGAACGGCGCGCTCCTCGCGGGCGCGTCGGCCGCGGCCGTCTCGGGCGCCGCCGTCGGGATCGCGGGCGGCTGGATCGCCGCCGTCCTCGGCGCGGCGCTCGCGGGCGGGCTCGGCGCGGGCCTCGGACGCCTCTGGGAGGGGTCGAAGCGTGACGCGTCGGCGCGCACCTTCGAGAAGAACCGCATCGCCGCGCTCGAGCGCGGCCTCGATCTGAAGGGCGAGGCCACGAGCACGGCCGTGCCCGGAGAGCTCACCGGCACCGTCCTCGGCGGGAAGTATCGGATCGGCAAGAAGATCGGCTCGGGTGGCATCGGCGTCGTCTACGCGGCCGAGCACAACACGCTCGGGCACGAGGTCGCGGTGAAGGTGCTCCGCGGAGCCGCCGCGCGTGACGGCGGTGAGATCGCGCGCCTGAGGCGCGAGGCCTACATCCAGGTCAACATCGACAGCCCGAACGTGTGCCGCGTGCACGACCTCGACCAGATGCCCGACGGCTCGATGTACGTCGTCATGGAGCGCCTCCATGGACGCTCGCTCGCGGACAAGCTCTCCCGCGAGCACGTCGTCACGCCCGGCTTCGGGATCCCGGTGTTCATCGGCGTCTGCCGCGCGCTCGCGGCCGCGCACAAGAAGGGCGTCGTCCACAGGGATCTCAAGCCTGGCAACATCTTCCTCTGCGACGACGGGACGCCGAAGGTCCTCGACTTCGGCATGAGCAAGCTCACGTCCGCCGAGTCGCTCACGCAGGCCGGCTACACCCTCGGCACGCCCGAGTACATGGCGCCCGAGCAGTGCATCGGCGCGAACGTCGTCGCGCAGACGGACATCTACGCGTTCGGCGTCCTCATGTACGAGGCGCTCACGGGCGAGCTCCCGATCACGGCGCAGAGCCGGCGCGAGCTCCTCGACCTCCATCAGCGCCAGGTGCCGGTGCCGATGCGACAGCGTCGAGCGGACCTCGACATCCCGCAGGCGCTCGACGAGGTCATCATGAAGTGTCTGAAAAAACGGATCCACGAGCGTCCGAAGAGCGCGGAGGAGCTCGAGGCGATGCTGACGCGTATCCCGCTCGAAGGGCTCCCGATGAGCTACCCGCGCGGTCGGCGGTCCGTCGTGGCCGCGCGCGAGGACTCCGCCACCGTGTCGGCGATCACGAGCGAGCCGCCGCCGCCGCCGCCGGACCCACCCGACGCCTGAACGTCAGCTCCCGCGCACGATCCAGACGAGGCCGACGAGGCTCGCGCCGATCACCGCCAGCGCGACGAAGACGACGAGGAGGTCCGTCGCCGTCCACGCCCGCTTCGGGGGAGGGGCGCCCG
>JALHPN010000142.1 GCA_022842465.1 Polyangiaceae bacterium
CGCTGACCGGCGGGGGCGGCGGGACCGGCACGAGCACGGGCGCGCTGACCGTCGGCGGCGGGACCGCGGGCGCAGGGGGGGCAACGGGCAGCTGGGCCCCCGGCGGCGGGTCGATGTCGGGCAGCTCGGAGCCTTCGGCGGACACGTTCGCCGAGAACTTCGACTGGATGGGGACCGACGCCAACGGCTTCCCGATGGGCGGCAACGGCGGACTGCCGGGGCCCGGTGGCCCAGGCTCGGGGACCGTGCTCCCGGACTCCGGCGAGCAGGGCTGGGGGTCTTGGCTCTGGGGCGGCGTGAAGAGCGGCGCTTCGAACACCTGGAGCTTCGGCAAGGGGGTCGTCGTCGACGGCGCAGGCGGCGCGATCGTCGGCACCTGGGACCTCGGCGTCGCGCTCGTCACCGACCCGCGAGGGACCGTGGAGGGCGTCGCCTCCGGCATCGGGAACGCGGTGATGAACCCCGGCGAGACGTTCGCGGGTGTCCGTGACAACTTCAACCGCGCCTGGGAGGAGGACCCCGCGCGTGCCCTCGGCGCAGGCGCGTTCGAGATCGCCAGCATCCTCATCCCCGTCACCAAGGCGTCGACCGTGAGCCGCGTGGCCAACGCCGCCCAGGACGCCGCCGATGCCGGCACCGCCGTCGTCCCGGGGACCCGGGTGGTCAGGCGCGACGGTGTCCTGCCCGAGTCCGAGCGCCTCGCCTCCATCGACTGCGCCGGCGGCGTCTGCACCCGACCGGGGCAGTGTTTCGCGGCGGGCACGCCCGTCGTCACGCAGGTCGGCGAGCGCCCGATCGAACGCATCGCGGTCGGCGACCTCGTCCTCGCGCGTGACCCGGAAACCGGGGAGACGAAGCTCGAGCGCGTCGCGGAGACGTTCGTCCGGGAGTCGCCGGTCGTCGACCTGACGCTCGCCGTCGAGGGGACCGTCCGTCAGGCCGAGCACCTCCTCGTCACCGCGGAGCATCCGTTCCACGTGCATGGCGGCGGCTTCCGTACGGTCGCGGAGCTCGCCCCGGGCGACGAAGTCGACACCGCGACCGGCACCGCGAAGGTCGTCGCGCTCGCGTCGCTGCCGGATCGGGTGACGGTCTACAACTTCGAGGTCGACCACGCGCATACGTATTTCGTCGGGCACCTCCAGGCCTGGGTTCACAACGTCTGCGCCGAGAACCTGCCACCCGACCACGGCACGGTCGTCCCGGACGGCGTCGCGCCGGAAGCCGCGGCGGTGAGGAACGGCGTCGAGGTCACCGGCATCCAGACGTCGGATTTCGGTCGCATTCCGTGGACCTTCGACGCGAGCACGCCGGTCTTCCGCATGCAGCAGGAGGGCTTCAGGATGGAGCCGCACGTCTCGCCTTACTTCGATCCCGAGCAGTACGGCTTCGGCGCCCGGCCCGCCACGGACTTCGAGGTCCTCTACGTGTCGACGAACCACGACAAGCTCGCCGCCCTCCGCGGAAGCCAGGGCTACGACGACATCCGGACCGCGCAGATGCGCCAGACCACGCTCGGCGAGCTCGTCGAGCAGTCGGGGCCGGGCACGCGCGTCTTCGTCGACCACCGCCTGCCGGACCACTCGATCATCCTCGTGCGAGAGGTCGCGCGCTGACGATCGCATCGCGCTCGCCCCTCCGTCGTGCGATGGGACGGAGGTGGCGAAGGACGTCCCGATCTCGCTCCCCCCGGAAGGCGCCGTCACGCTCGTCGTCGTGAAGGAGGTGCCCTACGCGGTCGTGGTCCAGGACGGCCGGCCCTGCGCGTTCGTCGCCGCGTGCTCCCACAAGGATCTCGCCCTCGTCCCGCTCCGGCTCAAGAAGGGTGCGCTCGTGTGCCCCCACCACGGCGCCCGGTTCGATCCGCGCACCGGCGCCTGCACCGACGACGCCGGCAAGGACGTCCCCCGGGGGCTGCACCCCGTCGACGTCCAGGGGAGCCCCGACGGGGGCTTCACCCTGCGCGCCCGAAAGCGGCACCGTAAGCTCCTGACACGAAAGGAGCGCCGGCGGATCCGCGCCGCGCGGGACACGTAGAGTCGGGCGGTTAGGCGAGCGGCTGGTGGATCCCGAGATCCCCAGCGTTGGGTCATGCGCGATCCAGCCTGATCGGCTCGATCATGAGGACTCGACACAACACCGCGCACTTGAACGATGTTGTGCGCCAAGCATCACCTGGCGCGCCGCTTGATGAGTGGGGTCCGCGCCTGCCTGCGCCCACAAAGATGACAGGACGAACCACCCGACAAAGAGCCGTCGAAACCGTCGAATGGGTCGTCGTCGCCTGCTTCCTCGCGGTGACCGTCATCCTCGGCTACCGACAGCTCTCCGAGAAGGTCCGCGCACACAACGAGAGCATCGGCGACTGCATCGGCGGAGAGGGCGCGTGCGGCCCCGCTGGCGGAGCCGGGACCGGAGCAGGCGGCGGACTGGGAGCAGGCGGCGCCACTGGCACGTCCACGCAGGCGAGCACGGCGGACGAACCTGGCTGGTTCGACAAGGGGACCGTCTCGGGCGGCGTCCTCAGCTTCGGCAAGGGCGTCGTCGTCGACGGGCTCGGCGGCGCTCTCGTCGGCATCAAGGACCTCGCCGTCGGCGTCGTGACCGATCCCATCGGGACGGGCGGCGCCGTGCTCAGCGGAATCGGCAACGCGGTCCTGCACCCGATCGACACCGTCACGGGCATCAAGGACGGCTTCGTCGCCGCCTACGAGAAGGACGGCGCCCGCGCCGTCGGCAAGGCCCTCTTCGACGTCGCCTCGACCGTGATCCCGGTCTCGAAGGCCGGCGTCGTCGGCAAGATCGCCCGCGGGTCCGACGCCGTCGTGCCCGACGCGGCGGCCGACGTCGCGACGGCGCGACAGGCCGTCACCGACGCCGAGAAGCTCGCGTCGATCGAGTGCAAGGGCGGCGTCTGCACGGCCCCCGGCCAGTGCTTCGTCGCCGGCACTCCAGTCGCGATGGCGATCGGCGCGAAGCCGATCGAAGAGGTCGCCACCGGGGACCTCGTCCTCACGCGTGACCCGGAGTCCGGCGAGACACGCCACGAGCGTGTCGCGCAGACCTTCGCTCGCCAGGCGGCCGTCGTCGCCCTCGTCCTCGCCGGAGCAGGCGGAGTGTCGGAGCAGCTCACGACGACCGCGGAGCATCCGTTCCGCGTGCACGGTGCAGGCTTCCACAAGGTCGCCGACCTCCTTCCCGGTGACGAGGTCGACACCTCGACCGGAACCGCACGCATCGTCGCGCTCGCCTCGCTGCCGGAGACCAGGACCGTCTACAACTTCGAGGTCGAGCGCACGCACACCTACTTCGTCGGTCGCACCGCGGCGTGGGTGCACAACGCCTGCGCGAAGGTCGCTGACGAGGTCGCGCCCCACGGGGGTCGCCCGGAGGTGACGCCTCGCATGAAGGATGACCCGCCGCGCACCTATGCGGTCGAGCAGGACGGGCGGCGGTACTCGATCATCGACGAGACGAAGACCGACGCGTACGGGCATCGGTATCAGCAACTGCGCGTCGAGGGCGCCCCTCCGGGGCAGGGAATTCTCACCTACAACGTCATCGCCGACGGAGGCACGGTCCACATGGTGGACCTCGAGAAGGTGAACGGGATCAAGACCGGCGAGGGCCCTCCTGGCGCTGGAAAGGCACTCAAGACCGCGCTCCTCGACAACGTCGTCGGCAACCGGCCGTTGAACAGTCGGGCGCTCATCGAGAGCAACGACAAGGCGATGTCCGGGCTCGTTCGTGACAACCCCGTGCCGTCCATCGAGGACTTGAAGAAGACCGTCCCCGCGTTTCGCCACGAAGGCTACGACTACAAGCTCGACTTCGATTACGGGGACGCGCGCCTGATGATGCAGCGGAACGCCACGGGCGAGTCGCGCCTGACCAATCCCGAGATCTTCAAGAGCGAAGCCTATCGAGACTATCTCCGGGAGCGGGGGATCCCCGAAGGGAAGCTCGATGCGATGATCGCGGCGCAGCACCCCAACCTCTCGGCACCACGGGCGGTGGACGCGCCGTAGGTCGGCGAACGCCGACCCCCGCGCGAGCGAGTCCTGAAGACGAAGTGACGGCGGCCCCCATCTCGCGGGAATGAGACGGGTTTCCGGGCAGGTCGAGGGCCGTTTCTCCCTTTCCGCCCGGGCGCTCCCGCGCTAGTCCTCCGGGCCGATGTCGAACATCCAGCCGCCGCCTCCGCAGCAGCCTCCGCAGCCCCCCCAGGGTGGAGGCCAGAAGGTGCCCATCTCCATCCAGGAGGAGATGCGGACGAGCTACCTCGACTACGCGATGAGCGTCATCGTCGGGCGCGCGATCCCGGATGCGCGGGACGGCTTGAAGCCCGTCCACCGCCGGATCCTGTACAGCGCGTACGAGCAGGGCCTCGTCCCGACGGCCGCGTACCGGAAGAGCGCGACGATCGTCGGTGACGTGCTCGGCAAGTACCACCCGCACGGCGACTCGAGCGTCTACGACGCGATGGTCCGCCTCGCGCAGAACTTCTCGATGCGCTACCCGCTCATCGACGGGCAGGGCAACTACGGCTCGGTCGACGGCGACCCGGCGGCGGCCTATCGCTACACGGAAGCTCGCCTCTCGAAGATCGCGGTCGAGTTCCTCTCGGACATCGAGAAGGAGTGCGTCGACTTCACAGAGAACTTCGACGACTCGCGCATGGAGCCGACGGTGCTCCCGACGCGCGTGCCGAACCTCCTCGTCAACGGCTCGGGCGGCATCGCCGTCGGCATGGCGACGAACGTCCCGCCGCACAACCTCGGCGAGATCATCGACGCGACGGTGCACTTGATCCGGAATCCGGCGTGCCCGATCGACGACCTCATGCGCTTCGTCCCGGGTCCGGACTTCCCGACGGGCGCCATCATCTACGGCCGCGGCGGCATCGAGCAGGCTCAGCGCACGGGCCGCGGCAACATCATCATGCGCGCTCGCATGGAGGTGGAGAAGGCGCCCGGGACGCGCGACAAGGAACAGATCGTCGTCACGGAGATCCCCTACCAGCAGAACAAGGCGCGGATCCACGCGCGCATCGGCGAGCTGATGCGCGAGAAGAAGATCGAAGGCATCGCCGAGGTCCGGGACGAGAGCGACCGCGACGGCATCCGCCTCGTCGTCGAGATGAAGAAGGACGTCGTCCCGCAGGTCGTGATCAACCAGCTGTATCGGCTGACGGATCTGCAGACCTCGTTCGGCGTCATCAACCTCGCGATCGTCCGCGGGCGCCCCGCCGTCCTCGATCTGAAGCAGACCCTCGAGGTGTTCGTCGAGCACCGGCGCGACGTCGTCACGCGGCGCACGCGCTACGAGCTCCGTCAGGCGGAGGCCCAGCGCGAGATCGTCGAAGGCCTGGGGATGGCGACCACCGAGGTCGACCTCGTCGTGAAGACGATCCGCCAGTCGCGGGACGTCGAGACGGCGCGCGCCGCCCTCATGAAGCTCCCCTTGAAGGGGCTCGAGGCGTTCGTCCGTCGCGCGGGTCGGCCCGACGACGAGATCGCCGCCGCGCAGGCGAAGGGCGACTACTTCCTCTCCGAACGGCAGGCGAAGGCGATCCTCGAGATGCGCCTCTCGAAGCTGACGGGCCTCGAGCAGGAGAAGCTCGCGTCCGAGTACGGCGAGCTGTGCAACGAGATCGCGCGGCTCCGGAACATCCTCGCGAACGAGCACGTCCTCATGGACCTCATCGTGATGGAGCTCGAGGAGATCAGGGCGAAGTACAACGACAAGCGCCGCACCGAGATCGTCACGAACGACGCCGAGATCGCCGACGAAGACCTCATCCAAGAAGAGGACATGATCGTCACGATCTCGCACGCGGGGTACGTCAAGCGGACGCCCCCGTCCGCCTACCGGGCGCAGAAGCGTGGCGGCAAGGGCAAGATCGGGATGGAGGCGCGCGAGGAGGACTGGGTCACCCAGCTCTTCGTGGCGTCGACGCACGCGTACGTCTTCTTCTTCTCCGACCGCGGCAAGGTCTACGTGAAGAAGGTCTACGAGATCCCGATCGCGCCGCGCACCGCGAAGGGGCGCGCGATCGTGAACTTCGTCGGGATGGAGCCCGGCGAGAAGGTCGCCGCCATCGTCGAGATCCCGAAGATCGAGGCCGGGAAGTTCGTCGTCACGATCACGAAGCGCGGTCAGATCAAGAAGACCGAGGTGACCGAGTACGAAAACTTCCGGCAGAAGGGGATCATCGGCGTCAAGATCGAGGGCGACGACCAGCTCCTCTCCGCAGCGCTCACCGACGGGCAACGCGAGTTCCTCATCGCGACGAAGCAGGGCCAGTCGATCCGCTTCCCCGAGGACCAGGTCCGCGCGATGGGGCGCGGCACCGTCGGCGTGAAGGCGGTCGACCTGTCCGACGAGGACGAGGTCGTCGGCATGGCCGTCACCGATCCGGAGCGTCCGTTCGTGCTCGCCGTCTGCGCAAAGGGCTACGGCAAGCGGACGCAGCTCGAGGAGTTCCGCCAGCAGAACCGCGGCGGCAAGGGCATCATCCTCATCGACGCCAGCGAGCGGAACGGGCCGGTCGTCGACGTGAAGCTCGTGAAGGACGGCGACGAGATCATGCTCATCACCGACCGCGGCCAGACGCTCCGCACGACCGTCCTCGAGATCCGTGAGACGGGCCGCAACGCCCAGGGCGTGAAGATCATGTCCGTCGACGACGACGAGCGGATCGTCGCGCTCGAGCGCCTCGCCGAGACGCCGGCCGTCGAAGGCGAGCCGGGGGGCAGCGAGGCGCCGCCCGAGGGGGAGCCCGACGCGGACGCCGGCGGCGCGGCCGATGGCGGGAGCGTGCCCCCTCCGCCCGAGGGCGGCGCGCTGAACTGAGGCGCGGGGCCGCTCGTCGCGGACGGGATCACGTTTCCCTCGTCTCACCCACACCGGGCCCCTCCGGCGCACGCGAAGCGGATCACGCGTTGCGCCGGAGTCTGGTGCTAGGATGAAAAGGCCTGGGGATGGGCAACGGGATGGAGCAAAAGGCCAGCGACTTCGCGATGGCCGACGTGGACGCCCTCGGGCGTCCAGACCCGCTCGTCGGCTCCGTGGTGAACGGTAAGTTCCACGTCCGCTCTGCGATCGCGCGGGGCGGCATGGGCCGGATCTATTTCGCGACCCAGGTGCCGCTCGAGCGGCCCGTCGCGCTCAAGGTCGTGCAGGCCGACGGCGATCGCGAGCACGAGTCGCAGTTCCTGAAGCGCTTCCTCCAGGAGGCGAGCATCCTCGCGAAGCTGCAGCACCCGAACGTGGTGACGCTGTTCGACTACGGGAAGATCGAGGGCTCCGCCGTCGAGCGGTACTTCATCGCGATGGAGTACCTGGCGGGTGAGACGCTCGCCCATCGGCTCGCCGCGCGCGCTCCCCTCCCCTCCGCCGAGGCGCTCGTCCTCTTCCGCCAGATCGCCCGCGGGCTCCGCGAGGCGCACGTGCGCGGCGTCGTCCACCGCGACCTCAAGCCGTCGAACATCATCCTCGTCCCCGAGGGGGACGGCGGCGAGCTCGTGAAGCTCGTCGACTTCGGGATCGGCAAGGTGCTCGAGCGCGTCCCTGGCTCGGACGACCTCACGCAGGACGGCATGATGGTCGGCACGCCGAAGTACATGGCGCCCGAGCAGTTCGAGGGGATCGCCTCGCCCGCGAGCGACATCTACTCGCTCGGGACCATCCTCTTCCAGGCGCTCACGAACCGGCTGCCTTTCAACGGCAGCACGCTCGCCGAGTTCATGGTCGCCAAGTTCGCCCACCCCGTTCCGCGCCTCCGGGACGTCCACCCCGGCTGCGATGCCTCCGACCGGCTCGAGGCCCTCGTGATGCGCCTCCTCGCCCGCGTACCCGAGGAGCGCCCCTCGCTCGAAGAGGCCTTCGGGCAGCTCGCGGCGTGCGAGGAGGAGACGTTCGGGACGTCGGCCGGACGGCGCATGGCGACGGGCGGCTACATGGCGGCGATGATGGGCACGACGGGCTCGGTCACGCCGCCGCCGATGGTGCCGCCTTCGACGGGCTCCTACCCGATGATGCCGCCGCCGCCGTCCGTCTCCGGGGTGCACGGGCCGATCTCCCCGGCCCCGTCGTCCCATCACGGTGCGCTCCGCGTACCTCTGACCGTCGTCGCGTCGACGCCGTCCATCGCCGGCGCCTCGCTGACGCCCCTCACGCCGCGCCCGATGGCGACGCCGAGCACGGCGCCGACCTCGGGCGGGAAGGCACGCCTCACCGTCGGCGTCGCCGCCGTCGCCCTCCTCCTCGGCGGCGGTGCGCTCTACGCCACACGCGGCGCCCCCAAGGTTCGCGCGACCGGCGACGACGCTCCGGCGAGCAGCGCGGCCGCGACGGGGAGCGCCAGCATCGACCCGACCGGGGGCGTGTTCGTCCTCACGATCGACTCGAATCCGCCCGGCGCGAACGTCCTCGAAGGCGACCGCCTGGTCGGCATCACCCCCACGCAGCTCAAGGTCGAGCGCGCCTCCGTCTCGCACGAGCCCCGCTCGTTCACCGTGAAGAAGGAGGGCTTCGTCGACACCGTGCTCCTCCAGGGCCCCTCCGACAGCGACGTGCGGAGCGTCGTCACGCTCGGCGCCGAGCCGCCGCCAGGCAAGAAGCCGGCGACCGGCGGCACGCGCCCGCTGCCCCGACCTCCCGTGACGACGACCACCAGCACTCCGCCGAATCCTGGCGGCAACGGAACGGACATCCGGCTTACGCGCTGAGCGCGGCAGCCCTCTTCCGAGCACGAGGCCGACTTCTCTTGGAACGCACACGACGTCGACTCATCGTCGTCGCCTTCACCCTCCTCGCGATGGTCTCCGGCCTCGTGCCCGGCGCGGCGCGCGCGGACGACGTCGCGGACGAGGCCGACCACCTCTTCTCTCTCGGCGCGGAGCGTTACCAGGCGAACGACCACAAGGGCGCGCTCCAGTATTTTCTGGCGTCGAATCGCCTCGTACGCAACCGCAACGTGATGTTCAACATCGCGCGGACGTACGAGCACCTCCGCCAGTTTCCCGACGCGTACCGCTACTACCAGCGCGCGCTCGAGGGGGAGACGGAGCCGGCCGCGAAGAACCGCATCAAGGACGCCATGGGGCGCATCGCGCCCAGCGTCGCGCTCCTCGACGTGAAGACGGACCCGCCGGGCGCGCTCGTCTACTTGAACCGGAAGGATCTCGGCGATCGCGGCGCGACCCCGCAGACGCTGGCGCTCCAACCGGGAACGTACAACGTCATCGTGGACCTCCCCGGCTACGAGGAGGCCCCGCCGCAGAAGGTCGAGGTCCGGGTCGGCGCGGAGAAGTCCGTCACGGTGAAGCTGACCCGCATCGTCGGCACCGTGAAGCTGGTCGGGGCGGCGGGCGCCGACGTGCGGCTCGACACCGACGACTCGCCCGTCCTCTGCAAGGCGCCGTGCACGTTCGCGTCTCCGCCCGGCCAGCACACGCTCGTGCTCACGAAGAAGGGGTACCGGACGACGCGCGCCGCCATCAACGTGAAGGCGAATGCCGTCGTGGAAGCGCGCACGGAGCTCGAGCTCGAGGTCGAGAGCGGCTCGGTCATCGTCAACGCGGACGAGCGCGACGCCGTCATCGACATCGACGGGAGGACCGCCGGCTTCACGCCCGCCGTCCTCTCCGTCCCCGTCGGCGAGCACCTCGTCCGCGTCTCGCTGAGCGGCTTCAAGCCGATCGAGCGACGGATCGACGTGAAGGCGAACGAGCAGATCAAGCTCGACCTCGAGCTCCTGAGCGCCGCCGCCGTCGAGGCCGCGTCCCGCGTCGCGGAGGCCCCGGAGGACGCGCCGGCGTCCGTCTCGCTCGTCCCGAACATCGAGCTCCGCGGCATGCGCTACCCCACGGTCGCGGAGGCGCTCCGCGGAACGCGCGGCGTCTACGTCTCCGACGACCGCGGGTACCGGACGCTCGGCTTCCGCGGGTTCTCGCGCCCGGGCGACTACGGCAACCGCGTGCTCATCCTCATCGACGGGCAGCCGACGAACGACAACTGGGTCTGGACCTCGTACGTCGGATACGATCTCAGGACCGACCTCGAAGACGTCGACCGGATCGAGGTCGTCCGAGGCCCGGGCTCCGTCCTCTACGGCACGGGCGCCTTCTCGGGCGTGGTCAACGTCGTGACGACCGGCAGGAACACGCCCGAGGGCCGGGAGGTCGGCGTCGGCGTCGCCGAGGACGGCGTCGCCAGGACGCGTGCGCGCTACACGCAACGCTTCGGCCGCGACTCGGGCGTGACGGTGTCGGCGGGCGCGGCCAAGGGCGCGGGACGCGACTTCTTCTTCCCGGAGTACGTGCGCGACACGCCGCGGAGCGTCGCCGGCAACGCGCGAGGGCTCGACGGCTTCCGCGCGGGCATGGTCACGGGGCGCTTCTGGAGCGGGCCGTTCACGGTCCAGTGGCTCCTGAACGCGCAGGACAAGGACCTCCCGACGGGCCAGTTCCAGACGCTCTTCGGCGACGGCCGCACCCACCAGAGCGACACGAAGGGCTACGTGGAGGCGAAGTTCGAGCCGACGATCGGCAAGTACGTCGACTCGACCACCCGCGTCCACGGGAACTACGCCGGCTACCACGGCGTCTTCGCGCGCACGCCGAACGAGGGCGGAGTCGAGAACCAGCGGTTCGACGGCGCGTGGGTCGGCGGTGAGCAGCGGTTCGTCGTCCGCCCGATGAGCATCCTCCGCTTCACGGGCGGCGGCGAGGCCCAGCACCACTTCCTCGCGCACCAGCGCGGCAGGAACGAGATCGAGGGCACGTACTTCGACGACAAGCAGACGTTCTCCGTCCTCGCCGCCTACGGCATGGCCGACGTCACGCCCGTACCCCGGCTCAAGATCTCCGCCGGCGCCCGCCTCGACGCGTACACCACCTTCGGTTCGTCCATCAACCCACGCCTCGCTGTGATCGTGAAGCCGTACGACGGCGGCAACGTGAAGGTGCTCGGCGGCAAGGCATTCCGCGCACCGAGCCTCTACGAGCTCTACAACGTGGCCGGCGGCGGCCAGCGCGCGAGCACCGATCTCGACGCGGAGAACATGTACTCGGGCGAGGTGGAGTACAGCCATCGCTTCTCGCGCGGCCTCGTCGGGCTCGCCTCCGGTTACGCGAACTACATCACCGGGCTCATCGCCCTGCGCGATCTGCCGACCGCCCCGGGACAGATCGCGGAGTACGCCTACCAGAACACGAGCGTGCCGGTCGGCACCCTCGGTACGGAGCTCGAGCTCCGGCGCGAGTGGCGCGAGGGGTGGTCGTTCGGCGCGTCGTACTCGTTCCAGAAATCGCGCTACCTCGCGGACAGCGGGATCGGAGGTCTCCTCTCGTTCGACCAGGCCCCCGGCCTCCGCGAAGTGCCGAACGCGCCGAACCACCTGGCGTCGATCAAGGGCGGCGTGCCCATCCTCGCGCGCGCGCTGATGCTCATGACCCGCCTCTCCTTCGAGGCCCCGCGGTTCGACCGGAACGACGCGGACGCGCCGGGCGCCTCGCCGCAGGGGAAGACCTCGTCCGCCGTGCTCTGGGACTTCGTCTTCTCCGGCGCCGAGCCGCGGTGGGGCCTCACCTACGCCGTCGGCGTCTACAACGCCTTCGACGCCCAGTGGTCCGTCCCCATCAGCGCCGAGTACCGGCAGACGACGATGCCCCAGAGCGGGCGCACGCTCCTCGCCACGGGCGCGATCAACTTCTGAACGCCATGCTCCCCCTCCTCCAGAAAACGGCGCGCGTGACGCCGCTCCTGCTCCTCCTCTCCGCCGCCGCGGGCGGAGCGGCCGTCGTCAGCGCGTGTGACGACGGGAACGTCTACATCTACTCGGCGGCGCGGTACGACGAGGCCGCCGACTGCATCCAGCCGTACGAATCGATCGATTTGCTCCCCGGCGAAGGGGCGAGCGCGAGGTGCTCTCCGCGATGCCTCCAGATCGAGGGCGCCATCTACGTCTCCACGGTCTGCCCTCCCCTCCCCGAGGGGGTCGAGCTCCTCCCCCCCGACTCCGCGGTCTGCGTTGCCGCGTTCCGGAGCTACGGCCGCGACGGGGGCACCTGCGCGGAGCCCGTGGGAGACGCCGAGACGAGCAGCGACGGCGGCGACGAGGGAGACGGCGGCGATTCGCCCGACGGGGGTGGCCCCGGTGTGCCCGACGCGAGCGAGCCCATCCGCGACGCAGCCGTCGACGGCTGACGGCTTCGCTTGACGTCGGCGGCGAAGGCGCGACACGGTGGGCCCGTGGCAGCGAAGAAGAAGACGACGACGGCCAGCACGCGCGCGAAGGCGCAGGTGAAAAAGAAGATGGCGCCGCCCGTCCCGACCCTGGAGCGGCTCGAGGCCATCCACCCCGACGCGCACTGCGAGCTGGATCACGAGGGGCCCTTCCAGCTGCTCGTCGCGACCGTCCTCAGCGCGCAGACGACGGACGTCAACGTCAACAAGGCGACGCCGAAGCTCTTCGCCGCCTACCCCGACGCGAGGACGCTCGCGAGCGCGACGCAGGACGACGTCGAGCCGCTCGTGTCCACCCTCGGGTTCTTTCGCCAGAAAGCGAAGAGCATCATCGGGCTCTCGAAGAAGCTCGTCGCGTCGCACGGAGGAGCGGTGCCCCGGACGCTCGCGGAGCTCGTCGAGCTCCCGGGCGTCGGGCGGAAGACCGCGAACGTCGTGCTCGGCGTGACCTGGAACACGCCGGAAGGAGTGGTCGTCGACACCCACGTGCAGCGCATCTCGCAGCGCCTCGGCTGGACCAAGAACACCGACCCCGTGAAGATCGAGCAGGACCTCGTGAAGCTCCTGCCGCGCGAGAAGTGGGACCGCACCTCGCACGTCCTCATCTTCCACGGTCGCCGGATCTGCTTCGCGCGGAAGCCGTCCTGCGAAAAATGCGGGATAAGCGACATGTGCCCGAGCGCCTTCGCGGCCGAGAACGTGGGTCGGAAGCCGCCCCGCCTCCGCGTCACCGGTTGAGGTCAGCGCCGGCGGAAGGCCTCGAGGAGGCGCTCCGTCGCCGTGTACGGGTCGAGCGCGCGCGCTTCCACCTGGGCGACGGCGTCGTCGAGCTCGCTCGCGAGGGCGGACGTCGCGGCGTCGATGAGCGTCTCCCGCAGCGACTCGCGCACCTCCTCGGCGAGCCGGAGGTGCCGGCGGGCGCGCCCCGTGGTGGTGCCGGAGAGCCACGCCGCATGGCGATCGAGCGCGGCGACGAGCTCCTGGATCCCCTCGCCGCGCGTCGCGACGCACTTCAGGATCGGCGGCATCCAGATCTCGCCCTTCGCGCCAGCGTCCTCCGCGGTGGGGACGACGTCGACCTTGACCCCTCCGTGCACGACGTGGCCTCGCCGCTTCCCAGAGGCGACGAGCGCCTCGCTCCCGAGGGCCACCATGAGCTCGAGGTCGCGAACGGTGGAGTCGGCCCCGTCGCGATCGGCCTTGTTGACCGCGAAGACGTCGGCCGTCTCGAGGATGCCCGCCTTGATCGCCTGCACCTCGTCGCCGAGGCCGGGCGCCATGACCACCAGGGTCGAGTGGGCCGTCCTCGTCACTTCGAGCTCGTCCTGCCCGACGCCCACCGTCTCGACGATGACGACGTCGCACCCGTACGCGTCGAGGACACGCACCATGTCGCGCGCCGAGCGTGAGAGGCCCCCGAGGTGCCCCCGCGTCGCGACGGATCGGATGAAGACGCCCGCGTCGCTCGCGTGACGGGTCATGCGGATGCGATCACCGAGGATCGCGCCGCCGGAGTAAGGGCTCGTCGGATCGACGCAGATGACGCCGACCTTCTTGCCTTGCTTGCGGTACGCGTCGATCAGGCGATCGGTGAGCGTGCTCTTGCCCGCGCCGGGATTGCCCGTGACGCCGACGACGGTCGCGCGGCCCGTGCTCGGGAAGATCTCCTTCAGGAGATCGAGGTACCCGGGGATGCGATCGTCGACGTCGCGCATCGCGCGCGCGGCGGCCCTCGCGTCTCCGGAGACGATGCGCTCGGCGAGCTGGCTCATACGAGCCCGCGACTCTACCTCAAACGCGCGATTTTTCGATCGATCGACGCGACGTCGACGGAGCCCTTCGTCTTCGCCGTGGCGTACGCCCTCTCTGCCGCCGCGCTCTCTTCGTCGGCGGAGAGCGCGTCACCGAGGGCTTCCCAGGCCGCGCCGCTCGTCGGAAAATCCCGCGTCGCGCGCTCGGCGAAGGCCTTCGCGCTCGTCGTCCGCCCTGCGGCGAGGCACGCCTCGGTGGCGCGGACGAGCGGTGTGGGGTCGCTCTTGTCGAGCCCGATCGCGGCCTGGTAAGCCTCGATCGCGAGGTCGATCTCGCCCTTCTTCGCGTTGGCATCCGCGACGAGCAGCTTCGCGGGCGCGAAGTTCTTCATCCGCTCGCTGGCGAGCTCACCCGCGCGAATCGCCTCGTCGGGCTTGCCCTCGCCGAGCGCGATGCGACCGGAGAGGACCTGGGACGCGACGTCGTTCGGCGCGAGCTTCAGCGCGGCCTCCGCGGCCCGCTTCGCGTCCGGGGTGCGCTTCGCGAGGACGTACGCCTCGGCGACGGCGCGGAGCGCGTCGGCGTTCTCGGGCCGCGAAGCGAGCGAGCGCTCGTAGGCCGCGATCGCCTCGGGGCTCCCCGCGGGTAGCGCGCGGGCGAGCTCGAGCTGAGCCTCCGGATCGGCCGGATCCGTCTCCACTGCGCGCTTCAGCGCGTCGACGGCGCCGTCCTTGCCGGTGCGTCGGAGGAGGACGCCGAGGGCGACGTGCGCGTCGGCCTGCGCCGGCTCGAGCGCAATCGCGGCGCGGTACGCCTGCTCCGCCTCGAGCTCCTTTCCTTCGAGCTCGCGCGCGCGGCCGAGGGCGACCTTCGCGGCGTACGCGACCTCCGGCGCGAGGGGCGTCGTCCTTCCGACCTTGTCGAGCTCCGCGATCGCCTCGGTCGCGCGTCGCCAGAGCAGGTGCGCCTCCGCGGCGCAGACGCGGCTCGCGGCGGTCGCCGCCGGGAGCTTGCCGAGGTCACGGCACGTCTTCGCGGCCGAAGCGAAGTCGCGGCGGTCGATGTGCGTCCGCGCGATCTCCCACGTGAGCGCCTGCGCGAGGGCCGGCTTCCCCCCGAGCGCGAGCCCCCGGCGGAGCTCGGTCAGGGCGTCGGCCTCCCGACCGGCTCGCCGGAGCGCGCGTCCGAGCGCGAGCCGCGCCTCTGGACGGCCGGGGGCCTTGGCCACCTGTTCACGCGCCGCCGGGACCGCCGACTCCTGGGCGGTCGCAGGGTGGCTGGTCAGGAGGACCGCCAGGGTCCCCGTCACGAGGGAGAGCACGCTGATGCAACGCATGGATAACACCCCGCTCGCACGCGGGCTCTCAGGCGAGGCACGCGCGCGTGCGCGTAAGCCGTGCAGGCGACGTGCCTGCAGCGTGGCTCCTCTCTAACGCTTCGGACGCGCGGATCAAGCCCGTCACGCGCCGAAATCACCGGTCCTTCGACGCGAGGCGCGCGAGGGCCCACGCCGCCGCCTCGCGGACGACGGGGTCGTCGTGGTGCGCCGCCGCGTGGCAGAGGGGCGGCTCGGCCGACGCGTCTCCACGGTTCCCGAGGAGGAGCGCGGCGTTGCGGGCGAGACCGGCGCGCGTCGCGCGACCGACGGGGCTGCCCTCGCGGAGGCGGACGAAGCCTTCCTCGTCCAGGGTGAGGAGCGCTTCGAGCGGTGTCGCGGCCCAGCGCGGATCCGGAAAGAACCGCGGATCTTCCAGGGCTGGCCCGTTCGGACCGAGGGCACGGGCGTTGAACGGACACACGGTCTGGCAGTCGTCACACCCGAAGAGGTGCTCGCCCATCTCGGCGCGGAGCTCTTCGTCGACCGCGGAGCGGTGCTCGATCGTCAGGTAGGCGATGCACCGGCGCGGATCGAGGACGAAGGGCGCCGGGAAGGCGCTCGTCGGGCAGACATCGAGGCAGCGCGTGCACGAGCCGCAGCGCTCCGGGATCGGCGAGTCGGGCTCGAGCTCGAGCGTGGTCACGACCTCGCCGAGGAGCACGAAGGACCCCGTGCCCGGGACGATGAGGAGCCCGTTCTTGCCCACGAACCCGAGCCCCGCCCGCGACGCCCACGCCCGCTCGAGCACGGGCTCCTCGTCGCACAGCGGGCGCGCGTCGCCGCCGAACGCGCGCGCCAGGCTCGCGAGCTTGCGGAGCTTCTTCCGCATCCCGTTGTGGTAGTCGCGGCCGCGCGCGTAGCGGGCGATGACGCGCGCCGTGGCCGGATCCTCCGCCTCCTCCTCGGCGGGCCGCACGTAGCGCCGCGCCAGGCAGAGGACGCTCTTCGCCCCCGGAAGGACATGCGCGTCGTCGAGCCGGCGGCGCGCCTCCGGCACGTCGCCGAGCCAGGCCATCTCGCCCTGCATCCCCTCGCGGAGAAACGCCTCGTAGCGGGCGAAGTCGACGTCCAGCGGGAGGTCCGCGCGCGCGACCCCGACGGCGTCGAAGCCGAGCCGCTTCGCCTCCGCGACGAGGCGCGCCTTCACGGTCGTATCCGCGCCGCCAACCACGCGGCAGACCATATCGGGGTTCCTTGCCGGCCGCCGCATCGAGTAGAACGAACGCATGAGCTCGCGCTTCCGGCCGTGGCTGACGTAACGCGCGACGCTCTCTTCGGCGGGCGCGTGGCGCTCGCCCAGCCCGCGCGCGGCTACCGCGTGAACGTCGACGCGATCCTCCTCGCCGGCTTCGCGGCCCGCATCCTGGGCGCGCCGGCGAGAGCGTCACGTACGAGGGTCGCGCGGTCGGCCGTCGACCTCGGCGCGGGCGTCGGCGGCGTCGCGCTGTCGCTCCTCGTCCTCGGCGCGACGGACCGGGTGGTCCTCGTCGAGATCGACGCGCGCTATGCGTCGCTCGCGTCCGAGAACCTCCTCGCCAACGGCTGGGGTGAACGCGGCGAGGTCGTCACCGCGGACGTCCGTGTCGCGGCCCGTCACCTCGCCGCGACCGCCGACCTCGTGGTCATGAACCCTCCCTACGTCGAGCCCGGCCGCGGCAGACCCCCGGCGGAGCCCCGCGCGCGCGCCCGCTCCGGCTCGCTCGACGCCTTCCTCGACGCCGCGCGCACGATCCTCGGACGCCGCGGCCGCGTCTGCATCGTCTACCCCGCGATCGAGACGACCACGCTCCTCACCGGCCTCCGCGCGCGCGGCCTCGAGCCCAAGCGCCTCGCCGCCGTCCACGGTCGCCCCGACGCCGCCGCC
Source organism: Polyangiaceae bacterium (assembly GCA_022842465.1). Taxonomy (GTDB): domain Bacteria; phylum Myxococcota_A; class Polyangia; order Polyangiales; family Polyangiaceae; genus Labilithrix. The sequence continues at coordinate 17,247 of JALHPN010000142.1, forward strand.
CGCGTCGTCCTCGTCGAGGCCCTCGCGGGCCGCCCCGGCGGCCTCGTCGTCTCCCCCCCCATCCTCGAGACCGACGGCCGCGGCACCGCCTCCCCCTCCCTCGCCGCCCTCCTCCGCGGCGAGGCGTGAGCCACCGAGCCCCCCAAAATGCACGGGCACGGGCACGGGCACGGCCACCGGCCAGGGTACGGGCAACAGGGACACGCCCTCGCCGCCCGGCCCAGCGGCGGAGGCCCCGCAGGCCCGGAGGCGCTCTCGCCAAGCGAAAAGGAGCGGAGAAACGAAGCCGAAGCCTGAAAAAGCGTAGCGAGGGTCCGACCTACTCGGGGGCCCCGAACCGCGTCACCAGGTCGGATCCGCAGGGCGGGTCCGTGGCACGACCCGCCAGGTCACTCGAAATGGTTCGGGGGGGAGGACCCTGGGCGCCCGAACCCCGGAAGCCCGCACGACCGCGACCTCATCGCGCCGGCGAGAGCGCCTCCGGGCCGGAGGGGCCGGAGCCGCCCGCAGGTCGGAAGGCCCTACGTCGCCGATCGCGATCGCAAACGATCCAGCGCGATCGCGCACGCCGACCGCACGCTGAGGTGGTTGTAGTCACCCGGTCCGTAGATCGGCTCGATCACGTGCGTCGCGCGCGACGTCGCGGACGGCCCGAGCCCCCACCCGCTCCCGAAGAGCAGCAGCACCGGCGGCCCCTCGCTCGCGAGCCGCGCGCGGGCGTCACCGAACGTCATCGTGGTGCCGATCTCGAGCGCGGTCGTCACCCACGTCTCGACCTCGCCGCCGGCGGCGTGAGCGGAGAGCGCGTCGTCGAGCGTCGCGACCGCGCGCACGATCGAGAGCGCGTCCTTCCGGTCGGGGATCCGCTTCGCGCTCGACCCGTTCGTCCAGTGGTCGACGATGCGAGCGACCATCGTGCGCGCGGCCTCGATCGGGTGGACGACGTAGTAGTCCGTGCACCCGTAGCTCCGCGCGCTCCGCGCCATGTCGTGCACGTCCATGTTCGTGAGCGCGGTCGTGACGACGTTCCCCTCGCGATCGAGCGCGGGGTGGTGCACGAGTGCTATCCCGAGGCGGCGCCCGCTCACGTGTCGCCCAGGTTTCGCTTCGACCCGCCCGCCTCGCGTCGCACGAGGAGATCGGGACGACGCGCCTCCGTGCGCATGAGCGCCTGCTCGTGCCGCCACTTCGCGATCACCGCGTGATGTCCCGAGGAGAGGACCTCCGGGACGCCGAGCCCGCGAAAGTCGGCCGGGCGCGTGTACTGGGGGTACTCGAGGAGGCCGTCGTCGCCGTGGGACTCCTCACGCGTCGACTCGGCGTTGCCGAGGACGCCGGGGAGGAGGCGAACGGTCGCCTCGATGATCGCCATCGCCGCGACCTCGCCGCCCGTCATCACGAAGTCGCCGAGGGAGATCTCCTCGTCGACGAAGCTGCGCACGCGGTCGTCGAACCCCTCGTAGCGACCGCACACGAGCATGATCGCGGGACGGGCCGCGAGCGCCTGCGCGCGCGCCTGGGTGAACGGTCGGCCCTGCGGGGTGAGGAGGACGCGATGTGCCTTCGGCTGACCGGCCGCCGCCGCCTCCGCGTCGAGCGCCTCGAAGCACGTCACGAGGACGTCGACGCGCATGACCATGCCGCTGCCGCCGCCGTACGGCGTGTCGTCCACGCTCTTGTGGCGACCGAGCCCGTGATCCCGAGGGGACATGCGACGGACCTCGAGCTGCCCGCCCGTCACGCCACGACCGACGAAGCTGGTCGCGAGGAACGTGTCGAAGAGCTCCGGGAAGAGCGTGACGACGTCGATGCGCACGACCTACTCGCTGGCCGGGGCGCCGGCGTCGGCGTCGCTCTCGGCCTCGCCGTCGCCTGCGCTCTTGCCGGCAGCGCGCGGCTTCCGGACCTTCTTCGCCTCTCGCTCCACTCCCTCGAGCGTCACGAGCTCGACGAGCCTCTCCGCCGGCGAGACCCGCGCGACGAACGCTTCGACGAGGGGCACCTCCCAGAAGCCACCCTCCTCGTCCCGGATGCGGACGGCGGACACGCTCGGGTACGAGAGGATCCCGACGACCTCGCCGATGCGCTTGCCCTCGAGCCGCGCCTCGGCGCCGACGACGTCGACCTCGTAGAACTCGCCCTCGGCGAGCGGCGGGAAGTCCCGGCGCCTCACGCAGACGACCGCGCCGCGGAGCTCTTCGGCTCGGTCCCGGTCGTCGACCGAGTGGAGCTTCATCAGGATGGCGTCGTCCGCGCGGCGCGCGGCGTCGACGGAGACCTCGTGCTCCGCCCCGTCCGGCAGGCGCACGAGGACCTCGTCCTGCGCGAGCAGCGTGTCGCTGTCCTTGTTGTAGAGCTTGAGGCGGACCTCACCCCGAACGCCATGCGGCCGGGCGATCTCCGCGAGCGGAACCCAGCCGGAGAGCGCCTCGTCGGGTACGAGACCGTCGCTCAATCCACGATGTCCAGATGCGCCCGCTTGCCGAGCTTGGTCGACACGGCCGAGAGGATCGTCCGCATGGACTGGGCGGTGCGCCCTTCCTTGCCGATGACCTTCCCGATGTCTTCCTTCGCGACGCGGAGCTCGATCAGACTGTTGTGCTCGCTGGCGATTTCCGTGACGACCACCTGATCGGGATGGTCCACGAGCTCGATGGCAATCGCCTTGATCAGCTCTTTCAGCGCCATGTTGGGCCTTTGCACCGGACAGACGGGCTCCGCGCGAGCGGAACCGCGAACGTCACTTCGCCGCGGCGGCCGCCGCGACCTTGGCGCTGCGCTTGATGAGGCGCGTGAGAGTCTCGGAGGGAACAGCGCCCGTTCCACGCCAGTAGGCGAGGCGACCTTCGTCGATCTTGAGCGGGTTGTCCTTCGTCTCCATCGCGGGATCGAACGTCCCGATGTTCTCGAGGAAACGGCCGCCGCGCGGGCTCCGCTGGTCGGTCACGACCACGCGGTAAAAGGGACGCTTCTTGGTGCCCGAGCGGGCGAGACGGATGTGGACGGCCATGGTTTCTAGAGTCTCCGAGACGACGTGACGGTTCGTGTGGCTCCTCGCCACCTTCGGGGCCGCGCAAGCTACTTGCGGGCACATATCGTGTCAAGCCCCAGCAATCGCGAGGGCTTCAGGGCGATCCGTCCGCGGAAGGATCGTCACCCGTTCACGCTCATGACACGGGTGAGCCGATTCATCAATCCGAAATGACGCCACAATCCGTAGATTCGAAGCTCGCCCGTCCGCGTTGCCTTCACCATCCCGGCGAGGACGTCGAACGCCTGCCTGTCGGTTGGGATCGGGAGCGCGAGCGGGCGCGTCAGCGGGACGTTCGACAGCGCCATGATCGCCTCGGCGGAGCCGCGGACGGCGACGTCAGGGACGTTCCGGATCCCGTCGTGGAGGACGAGCGACCCCCTCCGGAACTCGAGCGTGAGGGCGACGTCCGCATCGTCCGCCACGAGCGCGACCGTCCCGTCCAGGGCGTCGAAGTCTCGCCGCTTGTGCGGCTTGCTCTCGAGGTTCTGCTTGACGAGGTCGCAGAGCATCGCCGCGAAGGCGTTGACCTCGGCGCCGTCCGCGAGCTGGATCGTGTCGTCCGCCATCACTCTCCTTCGGGCCCGCGGGCTTCCAGTGTCGAGAGACCGATCGCCTGGAGCTGCGGCGCGATCTTCGCGCGCGGCCCGACGATCACGATGTCCGCCTTCGCGGGGTCGAGGTACGCCTTCGCGAGCGTCGCGAGCTCTTCCGGCGTCGCCGCGTAGATGCGCGCGCTCGTCTTCGCGTCGTGATCCGGCGGGAGGCCGACCCCCGCGATGCGAGCCAGACGGCGCGCCGCGTTCGCGACGCCCTCGTACGACTCGACGACGTCGGCCCGCGCGAGGAGCTTCGTCTTGTCGATCTCGTCCTCGACGAGGCCGCTCTTCGCCATCGTCTCGACGTCCGTGAGCATCGCCTTCAGCGCGTCGCCGGTGTGCTCCGTCTGCACGGCCGCCTGCGCGGCGAAGAGTCCCCGCATGCGCGCGAAGGAGAAGCGGGACTTCGCGCCGTAGCTCCAGCCGTGCTCCTCCCGGAGGTCCTGGTTCAAGCGCGACGTGAAGCTCCCGCCGAGCGCCGCGTTGACCCGCACGAGGCCGGCCGCCTCCGCGTCGCTCGCCGCGACTCCGGGCGCGACCACCGCGATCACGGACTGGGGCGCGTCTGGCCGGTCCACGACGACCACCCGACGCGCGCCGGCGCCTCGGGTCGACGGCGGTGGCGCGTCGGGGCTCGCGGGAGCCGCCCCCGGAGGCGCCGCCCACCCCTGGAGGGCGCGGTCGAGGACGGGGTCGAGCTCGGCGCGCGTGACGTCGCCGACGACCACGATCGTCGCGCGATCGGGCCGCCACTGCGACGCGTAGAAGCGCTTCACGTCCTCGAGCGACACCTTCGCGGCGCTCGCCGTCGTGCCGTTCGTCGGATGCGCGTACGGGTGCGCCGCCGGGTACGCGACCTTCTGCACGACGACCGCGGCGACCGAGTCCGGATCGCTCTGGCGCGCGACGAGCTCGTTCTTCCAGAGATCGTGGACGCGCTTCCACTCGATCGCCGGGAAGCTCGGGCGGACGACGACGTCGCCCCAGATCTCGAGCGCCTGCGCGAGGTTCTTCGTGAGGGTCGTCACCTGGGCGAACGCGTAGTCCTGCACGGCCCCCGTCTGGAGGGACGCGCCGATCTCGTCGACCGCGCGGGCGAGGTCGAGGGCGCCGCGCTTGCCGGCTCCCTCGTCGAGCATGTTCGCCGTCACGAGGGCGAGCCCGCCCTTGTCTGCAGGATCCGACGCCGCGCCCGCCGGGACGACCACCTGGACGGAGACGAGCGGCAGCGCGTGGCGCTCGAGGAGCCACACCTTCGTGCCGCCCTTCCGCTCGTAGACGACCGGCACGGGCGGCGTCCACGCGGCGGGGACGGCGGCGGTGGGCCGAGGCCCGAGCGGATCGGTCGCGGGTGTCGCCGCGGAGCCGGGCGCGCTCGCCACGGGCTTCGCCGGGACGACGGGCGGCGCCCCGTCACCGCCGCACGCGAGGACGGCCGACGACGCGAGCGTCGCGATGATCACGAGGCGCTTCATCGCGTCCCCTCCTTCGCGGCCGCGGCCGGCTTCGCCGGCGCCTTCGGGCGCGGGACCGCGTGGACGATCACGCGCGCGTTCGGCAAGAGGTACCTCTGCGCGACGTCCTTGACGCCTTCCTTCGTCGCCGCGCGATAGCGCGCGAGGTCCTTCGGGAGGTAACCCGGGTCGGAGACCTCGGCCTGGTACATGTTGAGGAGCGATGCCCGCTCGCGCACGCTCTCGAGGCGCGCGACGAACCCCGTCTCGACGACGTTCTTCGCGCGGCGGAGCTCGTCGTCTCCGATCGGCTTGGCGCGGACGACGGCGAGCTCCTTGTCGACGGCCGCCTCGATCGCCGCGAGCGACGCGCCGGGGCGCGCGAGCACCTCCACCGTGAAGCGCGAGCCGAGGCTCCCGGACTCCTGCGCGGCCGAGGCGCTCTGGGCGAGCTTGAGGTCGTAGACCAGCGTCTTGTAGAGGCGGCTCGCCTTGCCGTTCGCGAGGGCGGTCGCGAGCAGATCGAGCTCGGCGTCCCCGTCGCCGAAGTGTCTCGGCGTCTGCCACGCCATGGTGATCTTGGCGAGCTCGACGTCGTCCTCGATCGTCTCGCGGACCACGGACGTGAGGGTCGTCTTCGTGTCCGTGAAGCCGGGCGCCTTCGGGTCCGCCGGCTTCCCGCGCGACGGGATCGAGCCGAACCAGGCCTCGACGAGCGGCTTCACCTTCGCGGGATCCACGTCGCCCGCGACGACGAGGGACGCGTTCGCGGGGTCGTACCACGTCGCGAAGAACTGCTTCACGTCGTCGACCGTGGCGGCCTCGAGGTCGGCGTGCGAGCCGATCACGGGGTGGTGATAGGGGTGCTCCGGCGGGTAGAGCAGCTCGGGCAGCCGGAGCTCGACCTTGCCGTAGGGGCGGTTCTCGCTCGTCTGGCGCCGCTCGTTCCGGACGACCTCGCGCTGGGCGTCGAGCTTCTCCTTCGTCATGAGCGGACCGAGGTCGCGCAGGCGGTCGGCCTCGAGCCAGAGGAGGAGGTCCACGGAGGAGGGCGGGCCGACGTCGTAGTAGTCGGTCCGGTCCTCGCTCGTCCACGCGTTGTTCCAGCCGCCGGCCGCCTCCATCCAGGCGTCGAAGGCCTTCGTCGGGGCCCGCCTCGTCCCCATGAACATGAGGTGCTCGAAGAGGTGGGCGAAGCCCGTCCGGCCCTTCGTCTCGTACCGGGAGCCTACGCCGTACGACACGTTCACGACCGCGATGGGGAGGCTGTGATCCTCGTGGACGAGGACCACCATTCCGTTCGGGAGCACGCTCCGGATGAACGGGAGCGTCACGTCCTTCGACGGAGGGCTCGTCCGGGGCGGGGGGACCGTCGGCCCCGGGGGCCCCATCGGGACGCTGTCGCCGGCACGGGACTCGCCGGGGAGCGCGAACGCGGCGAGGATCAGGGCAGCGGCGACGGCGGACGGGACGGGTTTCGAGGTCGTGCGCCCGGGCATGGGCTCATCTCTACCGGACCCGCCCCCATGATGTAAGGGCCCGGAGGGTCGCCACGTTCTCCTGTCGTGACCGCCGCAGCCCCCACCGCCTGGCTCGCCTTCGGGCCGTACGCTGCGCCTGGGCGCCCGAAAAGGTCCCTCGCGACCGTCCTCGGCACTATGCTGCGGCCCGTGGCGGGCGAGGAAGCGTTGCGGCAAGCGGGCCGAGCGGCGTCCTCCGACCCCGCGAAGGACGAGGCCCGGGCGGCGTCGGACGCGGTCGATCGCGATCTGGTGACGCGCGCCCAGGCGGGCGACAAGCGCGCCCTGGGCGAGCTCCTCCAGAGGCACGGCACCTCGCTCTACCGGAGCGTGCTCCTGCCGCGGCTCGGCTCCGAGGCGGCCGCGAAGGAGGCCCTCTCCGAGACGTACGCGAAGGTCGTCGCGAACATCGCCAAGTTCACGTGGCAGAACGTCGGCTTCTACCCGTGGCTCCGGACGGTGGCGCTCCGCGTCGCCCTCGATCAGCTCCGCGCGCGCAAGCGCGTCGTCCTGTTCGAGGAGGAGGACCTCGCGCGGGAGGTCGATCAGGCGAGCACGCAAACGCCGGTCGAGCAGCAGATCAGCGATCAGCGCGACCGCGAGGCCGCGCGCAAGAAGGTCGAGGAGGCCCTGTCGCGCCTCAATCCGCGCTATGCGACGGCCATCCGCCTTCGCATCCTGGAGGAGAGGCCTCGCGAGGAGGTGGCGAAGACCATGGAGGTCACCCCCGCCACCTTCGACGTCCTCCTCCACAGGTCGATCGCGGCGCTCAAGAAGGCGCTTTCGGTGACGGGCGATGAGTGAACGGCAAGGCAAGGGACGACGAGACGTGAAGGGCCCGCTCGCCCCGGCGACGGACGAGGAGCTCGCGGCCGCGAAGCGCCTCCGTGACGCGCTCGACGACCAGGCGATCCCGAGCGACGAGGCCGAGGTCGCGCGCGCGCTCTCGGCGGCGTGGTCGCCCGGCGAGCTCGGCGTAGACGAGCTCGAGGCGATCGTCGCCGCGGCCGTCGAGGGGGGGTCGCGCGAAGGCGCCGCGGAGCT
>JALHPN010000143.1 GCA_022842465.1 Polyangiaceae bacterium
TGCGCCTGCGCGGCCGCGTGCGGCGCGGCGGGCTGCGCGTGCGGGACCGCGACGTGGGGCGCGACGGGCTGCGGACGCTGCTGCGCGAACGCGAACGTCGTCAGGAAGCAGACGGCGGTAGCGGGAGCGAGGCGGACAACCAGCTTCATCGAGACGATCCTTTCGGGTCGCCCGACTACATGCACCCACAATGCCGTCGCGGACTCGGGGCTCGGGTCCGAAACCTCGGGGCTTTTGCGCTGCGGACGCCGAGAGGTGGGTCGCGGACGGACCGGTCGTGGGGCCCCTCCTCCCCAGGACCTGGAGGCACGGTCAGGGGCGCTCGATCCAGGCCGCGAGATCGGCGACGACCTGCGGGTCCACGTGCGCCGGGCCGTCGTAGTCGGCCGGCCCCGGCTTCGGCCCGCTCGACGCCGTGAAGAGGTGTCCGAGCGTCGGGTACGACTTGAACGTCGCCTTCGGCGCCTTGGCGAGCGCCTTCTTCCACTCGTCGAAGTGCGGAGGCGCGACCTGGAAGTCCTTCGCGCCGTGCGCGACGAAGAGCGGACCCGGGAACGCCGCGGCGGCCTGCACCGGGGCGAGCTCGCGGCCGACGAGGAAGTAGGCGGCCGAGAGCTGCCCGCCGGACGGCAACGCCACGGCCGCGCTCCGATCGAGCGACTTGTCCTCCACCTTTTGACGGAGCTTCTTCCAGCCCTCGACCTGCGCCTTCAGGTCCGCGTTGCTCGGATCGAGCGAGGAGAGGTACGCGAGCTGCTCGGCGAGCGTCTCGGGGAGCGTCCGCGCCGGCGCCGCGAGCATCGCCGCCCCCTGCGCCTTCGCCTCGCGCGCGATGATGGGCGCGAGCGCGCCGCCGCGGCCGTGCCCGACGACGAAGATGCGGGCCGGGTCGACGCCGGGGGTCGCCTTGAGGGCGAGGACGGCGGCGAGCGCAGGCTCGATCACCTCCTGCTTCTCCGTCGCCTCGCCCTTGATCTCGCCGAGCGCGCGCTTCTTGTAGCGGAGGACGGCGATCCCGCGCGAGGCGAGCCCTCCCGAGAGATCCTTGAACGGGCGGATCGCCGCGACCGTCTCGTCCTCGTCCTGCGGCCCGTCGCGATGGACCAGCACGACGCCTGGGACGGCGCGAGCCGCGTCGTTCGGCACGGCGACGAAGCCCGCGAGCTCCGGCGTGCCGATCGCGACGGGCTTCTCCGTGAACGCGGCGGGCTTCACGTACGGGGGCGGGTCCCACGACGGCGTCGCGGGCGCGACCTTCACGCCGATCACGTCCGCCGTCTCGCCGAAGCCGACGACGATAGCCCGAGCGCCCTTCGCGAAGCGCACGGTCACCGTGGCGCGCGTCTCGGCCGGGGTCGTCACGTCGACGCGCTCGATCGCGACGAACGCGCCGAGCTCCTGCTCGAGCGCGCTCCACATCCCGCCGAGCTCACGCTCGGTGACCTTCGCGCGGAGCGACGGCGCGAGCATCCCGTGGGCGGCGGACACCTCGTGGGCGGCGAGCGCCTCGACGAACGTGCGCGCGTCGGGCGCGGCGAGATCTTGCGCGCTGCCCTGGAAGAGGCCCGCGACGCGGTCCTCGGCCGTGAGCGAGAGCCGCACGACGCGGAGCTTCTCCCCGAAGCGGCACACGAGGAGCACGACGTCGAGCGGGCCGCGGCGGCCCGTCGCCACGCCCTCGATCGCCGTGAGCGGCGTCCCCTGCTCCACCGCCGCCCAGAACGTCTCGAGCGTCTTCGCGGTCGCGCTCGGGCCGGACTTCGGCGCGGTGAGGGTCTTGTCGAGCGAGAGCGCCGCGAGCTGCCACTCGTGACGCGAGAGCTGCTCGACGAACCTGCGCGCCACGGCGGCGGAGTCCTTCCCTGCGTCGGCCTCGGCCGTCGGCGTCGGCCGCGCGGGCTCCGGACCCTGACCCGGACCGCCACACCCGACGGCGACCAACGACGCGAAGAACCAAAGGGAGCGTGAGCGACGCATGCGCCGGCAGGCTACCACGACACGCGCGCCGGGCCCGCCCGCGCCTCAGAAGCGATACATGCCGCTCAGGAGCGCGCCGTGCGCGACCTCGAGCTCTTCGACGCGGCGCTCGCCCCGGTACTGGAGGAGGAAGCGCAGCGTGCTCGGATCGGGCACGTCCCCCCGCGGGTAGACGGCGACGCCCGCCTGGAGGCCGAGGACGTGGTTCGGGAAGAAGCTCTCGTCCTGGACCGACCAGCTCACGCGCGCCGCCGGCGAGAGGCCGAGCTTCTTCTTCACGGCGAGGTAGTACGACGCCTCGAGGTACGCGCCGCGGGTGATGCGCGGGCGGCGCGAGAGCTCGTCGGTCTGCACCGCCTGGAGGTACTCGCCCTGGACGAACGCGCCGCGGAAGGCCGCCCGGACCGCGAGGGCGATGCGCGCGTCGGTCGACTCGAGCGCCTCGTAGCCGCGCGGGTCGAACGCGCGCGCGAAGCGGTAGAGGCCCGCGGCGGAGACGCCGAACCGGAAGGGCGTGTCGCCGAAGTCCGCCTCGAGCGGCTTCATCGGACCGAGCGGCGTCAGCTCGACGGAGAGCACGGTCGCCGGACCGCGCGTCGTGACCTGGGGCAGCGTGAGGCCGAGGCTCGAGCCGTCGAAGGCGCCCGCCCTCACGTGGACGAGCCCCGACGTCGGGTCGTAGGACGCGAGGAGACCCGCGTCGGCGCCGGTGAGAAACAGCGTGGTCGCCTCCGGCCTCGTCGGGAACATCGAGTACGCGATGACGCTCGACTGCGAGATCGAGAACGGCGTGCGCATCCACCCCGCCTGGAGCGAGAAGGTCTTCGTCGGCGTGTACTTGATCGTGATCTGCTCGGGCAGCACGCCGCCGCTCGTGCCCGTCACGTAGCTCGTCTGGGCCGTGACGAGCACGTACGCGAGGTAGTCCCACTTCTCCCAGGGCGTGCCGACCGCGGCGACGCCGGCGATCCCGGAGAGGATCCCGTCGTAGCGACTCCGCGGCACGGCCCGCGGGATCGCGTTGAACGAGAGCGTCATGAGGACGAAGCCCGTCGCGAACTTCGGGACGAGCTGGGGGGCGGGCTCCTCCGCGGCTTCGTCTCCGGCCGTCGCGGCGGCCGGGTGCGGCGTCGGCTGGTCGTCGGCGGGGGCTTCGGGCGCGGGATCCTCGGCGTTCGGATCGACGGGCAGCCCGGGGCGCGGCGGGGGACGAGGGGCCCCGGCGGGCGGACGCACCTGGGCGCGCGCGTCCGGCGCGACCGCGGTGCACGTCCACGCGACCGCCAGCGCGACGAGGAGCGCGCGACACCCGAACATCGGCGAAGACCTATACACCGCGCCCGGGCCGGGCTGCGCCCATCCTGGCGGGAGGGCGGCCGGCGTCGCGCCCGACCTTGACAGAAGGCCAGATCGGTGGGAAGGCGCCGACCTGATGACTCGTATCCTCGTCGCCACCGCTCTCGTGACCCTCGCGGTCGCCACCGCCTGCACCACGACGACGACGACGCCCCAGGCGGCGCAGGACACGCCCGCGACGGCGCCCTGCGTCTGCGCCGGGCTCGAGGTCCCCGAGGGCGCGGTCGACGCGGCCTGCGGCGCGTCGGTCTGCCTCGGCACGGCGGGGTACCGCTGCGCGGACGACGGGCAGTCGGTGACGCCCGATCCGGCGGCCTGCCCCCACAACTGGTCGGGGGGCACCGGCGGCAAGACGGGCCTCGTCGAGAAGACGCTCGAGGACGGCGCCGCGAAGCGCGTCTACGCGATCAACGTGCCCCCGACGTACACGGGCGAAACCGGCGTCCCGCTCGTCCTCCACTTCCACGGCTGGCGCCCCGCCCCCGCGGACGTGAAGGACGAGGTGCAGTTCCTCTGGAAGGCCGTCGGCGACGAGAAGGGCTTCATCACGGTCGCCCCCGAGGGCTCCGAGTGCCCGGAGCTGAACCCGAAGGGCGACCCGTTCCTCTGCTTCAACGAGGGCAGGGACGACGCGTGGCTCGACAAGCTCGTCGCGCTCGTGTCCAGCCAGTACAACATCGACAAGGACCGCATCTTCCTCAGCGGTCACTCGGGCGGCGCCTTCTTCGTCCAGGGCTTCGCGCTCCTCCGCCCCGAGACGTACCGCGGGGCGATCACCTTCGCGGGCGGCTGCATCTCCTCCTCGGACGAGTACGGCAACTCGTGCGCCGTGTACAAGGAGACGGCGGCCAAGGCGGGACGGAAGATCCCCTACTTCATCCTCCACAGCCCGGACGACAAGGTCGTCTCGCCCGGCGGCTCGCGCGCGATGAGCACGCTCCTCAAGGAGGCCGGCTTCCCGGTGAAGACCAACTTCACCAAGTACCAGGCCGGCTCCAACGGGCACTCGATCGACCCGAAGCTCATCCCCGACGTGTGGGCCTGGGCCGCCGCGACGGATCCGACGTTCGTCGCGAAGTGAATCGGAGAGCGTCTCGAGAAACGGCGCGCGCGGTCCCGGTCGTCACTTCACGTCATCGTTGGCCCCGCGCAGACCGTGCCGCTGGAGCACACGATAGAGGTTCATCCTGTCCATGTTCGCTCTTCGCGCCGCACGGCTGACGTTCCCGTCGGCCCAGCGCATGAGCTCCGCGACGTAGAGTCGTTCGTAGGCGGCTACGAGGCGTTCCTTCCCGTCACGGAACGAGAGCTGAAGATCGATCTGGATGGACGGTGCGGAGGTGACGCCGGGCGCCAGCGCGGTGGACTCCGGCGGTGCCGAAGCGCGCGTCCGTCCCGTCCCCGCCGGGCTGGTCGATTCGAGGACCACAGAGCGCTCGACGTAGTTCCGGAGCTCGCGCACGTTGCCGGGCCAGTCGTACGCATGCATCGACGCGATGACGTCGGGCGTGAAGAGCCGCTCTTCACGTGTCGCGTTGAGCGCCTTGAGGAAGACACGCACGAGGAGCTCGACGTCCTCGAGCCGTTCCCGGAGAGGCGGGACGCGCACCGTCACGACGGAGAGGCGGTAGTAGAGGTCCTCGCGAAAGCGACCCCGGTTGACTTCCCGCTCGAGCTCCCGGTTCGTAGCCGCCACCACGCGCACGTCGACGCGCCGGGTGCTCGTCTCGCCCACGCGGCGCACTTCCCGCGACTCGAGGACGCGAAGGAGCTTCGGCTGCATCTCGAGCGGGAGCTCACCGACCTCGTCGAGGAACACCGTGCCGCCGTGCGCGGCCTCGAACGCGCCGGCGCGCTCGCGGTCTGCACCGGTGAACGCGCCGCGCGCATACCCGAATAGCTCCGACTCGATCAAGTTGGGCGAGATGGCGCTGCAGTCCACGATGACGAACGGCTTGCGAGCGCGCGGACCGCGCCGGACGACCTCGGCGGCGACCACCTCTTTGCCCGTGCCGCTCTCACCTTCGATGAGCACGTTGGCGTCGCTCGACGAGACCTTCTCGAGCACGGCAAACAGCTGCTGCATCACGCGGGACTTGCCGTACAGCTCACCGAAGCTGACCTGGTCGAGGAGCTCGACGCTCTCGACCGACGGGGCCGTTCGTACGAGGAGCTCGCTGTCGCCGAGGACCAGACGACAGCCGTCGCACAGATCCGCGTCGCGGACCGAGACCCCGGCGAGGAACGTCCCGTTCAGGGAGCCCTTGTCTCGGACGAGCCACGCCTGCGAGCCGCGCTCGACCACGCAGTGGAACCGTGAGACGCCCGCGTCCGCGAGCACCACGTCGTTCTTCGCGTGCGAGCCGATGCTGAAGCGCGCGCCGTCGAGCGACACCTCGCGCGACGCGGGGGCCCCACCCTCGCGGACGACGGAGAGAACGAGTCGCGGCGCCGGTGCGAGGCGACGGGGCGACGGGGCCGTCGCGCCGGGCGGCTCGGGCGTAGACTCTTCGTTCATCCGCGTGCTCCCTCTTCTCGCCTCACGAACGTTGCGATGCTTCCGGCGCTGCCTTCCGGCAGCGTCGCCCGATAGACTCGCGTAGAGACCGCGGCGAGAGCAAGGGTCTCGAGCTGGCCGACCTTCGGGCGCGACGGAGACGCGGCGAGCAGGATGACCAGCGCCGTGGACTCGGAGAGGCGGGCGACGGTCAGCAGACGGGCCCGGTCGTCGGAGACCGCCCAGACCTCGGCGAGGACCTGCGGCGCCCCGATGGCGGCGGCGCGACACGTGACACTACGGCCCCGCTGCGCGAGCGCGTGGACGCCGAAGGAGACGCTCTCGTACGAAGCCGCGAGACTGATGGCCATCGGCCGCAAGGTCGCTGCCGGCCCGATCAGCAGAATGGCCTCCTGCCCCGTCGAAGCGAGCACGCCCGAGATGGGTGCAATCGTCGTGTCCGCCCCGTCAGCAGGCGATGCAATCGCTTTGGCCCAGGAGGATGGCGCACGTCGAGAGCGGATGACCAGCCGACCACCGACGTCGACGGCGCTCCCAGCGCCCGACGGAAAGCCTCGGCCCTCGAGGACGTACTCGCGCACGTACGGCATCACCGCGCGAATCGCCGCCCTCTCCTCGGCGTCCGCGGCGAGCGCACGCCCGCCGTCGGTGAGTATCTCGAACGCACGCGCGCCTTCCCGTAGCAACTCATGGTTCACGGCGAGCGCCGGGTCGAGCAGCACGAGTGAGCGGTCGAAGCGCGCGACGGTGAAGAGGCCTGTCTCGTAGGCGCACGCATCGGGCGAATCCATGGCTCGGGCGAAGCCAGCGACGTGCCAGGCGCGCTCGCTGAGCGTCCGCAGGATCGCTCGCGGTAGGACAGCCATCGTGGCGTCGCGTGTCGCGTCGATGCTTCACTCCGGTGTCGCGCCGGAACCGCAATTCGATGGTGCGTAGGTGTCGACGCCCCTCTCTGCGCGCCAGAACGCGGCGGCGGGTGCGATGGCCCCGCCGGCACGCCTGGTGCTTGGGCGGCGTCGAGCGTGGCGCCCCGTTCGGGACCGCGCCGCTCCCTCGAGAAAGGACTTCCCATGAACCGACGTCGCCTCGTCACGGCGACGCTCCTCGGCGTCAGTGCGCTCGCATTCGCGAGCGGCGCGTCCGCCCAGGAGCAGCCAGGCTACGCCTCGAACCACTTGCAGCCCTCCACGCGAGGGAGCCGCTGGTTCGTCCTGGACTCGCTCGAGCTGGAGGGTCGCGGGCGCATCGCGTTCGGCGCGGTCAACGACTACTCGTACCGTTCGCTCGTCGACTACCGGAGCGACGGCTCCGTCCAGGCGTCGCTCGTCCGCAACCAGCTCACGACGCACCTCGGAGCTTCGGTGGTCCTCGCGGATCGCGTTCGACTCGGCGTCTCCATCCCCCTGCAGCTCTACGCCGACGGCTTCGCGACGAACATCCGTGGCGTGAGCCACGCCCCCGCGGGCGACGTCGCCGTAGGGGACGCGCGCCTCTCGGGTGACGTCCGGCTCTTCGGCACGCGCGGTGACGCAGCGACCTTGGCAGCGGGCGCCGACCTCTTCGTGCCCTCGGGCGCGCGAAACGCCTACACGGGTGACGGGGAGCCCCGCGTCGCGCCGCATCTGCTGTTTGCAGGAAGGACCAGCGACTTCGCGTACGCCGCGCGCCTCGGGATGATGTTCCGTGGGCGGGACGAGGACTTCGGCGACGGGCGCATCGGCAGCTCTGTCGATGGCGCGGTCTCCGCCGGTCTCCTCCTCGCCAGCGGGAGGGTGCTCGTCGGACCGGAGCTCTTCGGCTCGACGGTCGTCTCCGCCGGTCGCGGTCTCGAGGCGCGAACCTCGCCGCTCGAGGCACTCCTCGGCGTGCACGTCGACCTGGGCGGCGACATTCGCCTTGGCGCGGGTGTCGGCGCGGGCTTGACGCGCGGCTACGGAGCCCCCGTCGCGCGAGGGCTCCTCTCCTTCGAGTGGGTACCTGGAGATGCGCAGGAGCCGAAGGACGAAGCGAAGCCGGAGGAGCCGGAATCGCGGCCCGACCGCGACGGCGACGGCGTCCCGGACTGCGAGGACGCGTGCAGCTACGTGGCGGGCCCGAAGTCGGCTCGCGCCGAGCTGAACGGCTGTCCGAGTCCGGACGCCGACAAGGACGGCATCCCGGACGACCTCGACGCATGCCCTCTGTCACCGGGCGTTGCAGCTGCGAAGGGCTGCCCGCCCGACCGTGATCACGACGGCGTTCCGGACGTGGAGGACGCGTGTCCCGACGAGGTCGGGCCGCGAACGAACGATTCGAAGCGCTCCGGGTGTCCCAACAAGGACAAGGACGGCGACGGCATCCTCGACGATGCCGACGCGTGTCCGGCAGAGCCTGGCAAGGCCGACCCGGATCCGAAGAAGAACGGCTGCCCCATGGCGTTCCTCTCCGGCGACACCATCACCATCACGGACCAGGTGAGGTTCAAGACGGCCAGCGCGGAGATCCTCGGCAAAGAAAGCGACGCCGTCCTCACCGCCGTGCTCGGCGTCCTCCAGGCCCATCCGGAGATCAAGACGCTCCGCATCGAGGGACATACCGACGATCGCGGCGACGCGGCAACGAACAAGGCCCTCAGCCTGGCTCGGGCTGCTGCCGTCGGGACGTGGCTCCAATCGAAGGGGATCGACCGGGCGCGGCTCGTGTCGACGGGGCTCGGAAGCGAGAAGCCGCTGGGGAGGAACGACTCCGAAGAGGGGCGAACGAAGAACAGACGCGTGGAATTCCACGTGGAGCAAGGGAGCGCGCGATGAAGAACATGAAGCTCGGGCTCGTCCCGGCCCTCCTCGCGGCGTTCGCGCCGCTCTCCTCCGCACGCGCGCAGGACAAAGCCGCCACTGCGCTGCCCGCCGAGACGGTCAAGGCGAACACGGCGACCAAGGGCAGCACCGACGTGGCCAAGAGCGGCTTCGCGACGGGTGCGATGCCGAGCGAGACGGACGCGCGCGAGATGACGGAGGCGTCGATCGCAGCCGGCGGCCTCTTCTCGAGCGGAAATGCGCGGACCGTCGCGCTCACCTCGGCCGCCACGTTCAGGCTCCGTCGCGACGAGCACCAGTTCAGCGCTGCCGCGAGCGCGAACTTCGCGCGCGCCGGCAAAGCGGGCGAGAAGGTCGACACGACGGTGGAGAATTTCCAAGGCCTCCTCCGCTACGATCACTTCTTCACCGACAAGCTCGCGCTCTTCCTCCAGTCGTCGGCGCGACGCGATCGGTTCCAGGGCCTCGACATGCGACTCAACGTCGACCCCGGCTTTGCCTACTACGTCCTCGACACGAAGAAGCAGAGGCTCCGTGCCGAGGTCGGCTACGACCTACAGCACGACGTGCGTCGCGACGCCAACCGCGAGATCTCGGTGCCGGCTGGCTCACCTGCGGGCACCACCCCCGTGCTCGTGGACAAGACGCAGACCCTGCACAACGCGCGCCTCTTCTTCGGGTACGAGAACAAGCTCTACGATCAGGTCAGCTTCGTCACGGGTCTCGAGTACCTGCAGAACGTCTCCGACCTGGAGACGTACCGTCTCGTCTTCGACGTGGGCCTGAAGACGAACATCTCGACCAAGCTCGCCGTCGCGACGACGTACACGATGCGTTACGAGGCGAAGCCGCTCCCCGACGTCGAGAACGCCGACTCGATCGCGTCCGTGAACCTCGTCTACACGCTGTTCTGACGCAAGAGGGAGAATCACATGTCAATCGTACGTGAATTCAAAGACTTCGCGACCAAGGGAAACTTCCTCGATCTTGCTGTTGGCGTCATCATCGGAGCCGCGAGCGGCGAGGTCGTGAAGAGCCTCGTCGAGAAGGTGATCATGCCGCCGATCGGCCTCGTGCTCGGGAAGGTCGCGTTCGGCGATCTGAAGGTGGTCCTTCAAGAGGCGGTGAGGGCTCAGGACGGGAAGGACGACGCCGTGAAGGAGGTCGCGATCGCGTACGGCGCGGCCATCCAGACGCTCGTCAACTTCCTCGTCATCGCGTTCATCGTGTTCCTCGTCGTGCGCGCATTCAACCGCTTCAAGAAAGCGGCGCCAGCCCCAGAGGCGCCAGCGCAGGAGAAGCTCCTCACCGAGATTCGCGATCTCCTGCGTTCGAGTTCGTGAACGACACGCCGGTCGCGTGCTCGGAGCAGATCAGAACGAGACGCGATAGCCTAGCGTGAGCGCCGCGCTCGAGGGCGATGCCCCAGAGCGCGGCGTGCCCGAGAGGCTCTTGGCGAAGCGCGCTCCGACCTCGGCCTCGACCAATCCGTATCCGACCGAGGCCGCGAAGCCCGCCGCGACCCAACCAGCCACGAAACGTCCCTGCTCGCTCACGGCAGAAACCGACTCCGTCCGGACATGGAGGAGCTCGCCGGAGAGCGACACCGTCGGCGACCAGCCATCGGTCGCCGGATCGAAAGGCGACCATCGGAGAGGGAGCCTCGCACCGACGACCCTGGCGGTGTCGTGGAGGAGGGTACGTGGGTAGTACTCTGCGACGGCGGAGGCGCCCGTGCCGAGTAGCCCTCGTGCGACCGGCACCTCGAGGCCGAGCCCCACGTCCGCGGTCCCTCCCTCCTGCGAGAGCGCGCGCAAGCTCGCTCCGCCGCGCGCGAACGCGCCGAGGCGAGCTCGGCGGGGCGGCTCGGCCAACGGTGGTGCTCGTCGCCTCCGCGGGACGGGTCTTTCCGCCATCAGATCGACCGTCTCGACGGCACCATCGTCCTCTGACGACTCCTCGATCGCCGGGAACGCGAACGCGACGCTGTGGCGGGGTGCGTCGGCGCCACGCTCCGCGCACCACAGGAGGACGTCGTCCGTGCGCGTGATACGAGGCGGGGCGGGTGCGCCGTCCAGGGTGCAAAGGAGCACGTCGGAAACGTCGAGGCTCATCGTCCGCCCCCGCGTCGGCGCCAGCGCGACACGTCCGACGACGGTCTTCCGCGCGTCCGACCAGCGACCCTCGAAGTCGTCCGAATCGATGCCGCTGACGCGCGCGAAGTATGCGCCCGGCGTGAGCCCGCGAACCTCGAAGCGCGCCACAGTCGAAGGCGCCGTGAGGTCGGCGACGATGTCGCCGAACTGGGCGTCGGTGGCGACCTGGACGTGCCATACCGTGGGCGCCGGCCCCTTGCCGTCTCCCTGCGTCACGCCGCCCTCGACGACGACGCTCTCGAGGCTCGAGACGACGAGGTCGGGCGGACGATCGGTCCACCGGGGTGGCGCGGGCAGAAGGCGCGGAGGCGTCGGAGGCTTCCCGACCTCGGCCTTCGAGCCCCACCCCGACGCGACGGCGACCTCCTTCCTCTGTGCACGAAGGCGAGAGCCGCCCTCGTGGACCGCGAGCCGCGTCGCATCGGCGCGGTCGACCGAGACCTTCACTTCTCCCCGTGTCGTCGACACCGAGGCGCTCGGTGTCTCCACCGACGCCACGACCTTTCGCCCCGAGAGCTCGGAGAGGCGAGCGCGAAGGCTCCCGGTGACCAGCATCGCCTCGGACGACGCGATCACCTGCGCGTTCGCTCGACGGTCGCCGAGGATGATGACCAGCGTCTTCTCCCCGAGGCGAACCTCGGTATCGTCTCGGAAGCGCACGTCCGCCGCCGACGACTCCTCCGTGCCGACTCGGTTTCCCCGTACGAGCGGATCCTCGACCTTCGCGGGCCGCCGCTCCGGCACATGGACCTCGACCCGATTGCGCACGCGCGCGACACGCGCGTCGGGTCCCTCCAGCGCCGTCGCCGTGGGCGCGACCGGCAAGAGCAGCTTCTGCCCCTCGACGAGGCGATGCGGCGGCGCGCCGAGCCCCGTGTTGAGCTGGTGGACGAGATCGACCCGGCTGCCGTCCCCGTAGAAGCGTGACGCGATCGCGGCGCAGGTGTCCCCCGCGCGCGCGTGGTAGACCGTGGGCTCTTCGGCCGACGCCCGGCTCGTGACGACGAGCCATGGAAGGAGAAGGAGGGCAGATTGCGGCTTCACGTCGCAACACTCACCGCGAAACGTGGGTACGGCGCAAGCTCGAAATGCGTCGCGCGAGGTCCGTATCGCCGTCGCGCGTCGTCGCGATATCCGCCGCACCCGCTCGGATGGCGAGCGTCGCTTCGGCAGCTTCGGACACGTCGACGACGAGGACCAGCGCGCCGAGATTGGCGCTGCGCGCGGCCTTCACGCGATCCGCGACGCCGCCGGGGTCGCGCGCCGAGACGACCACGACGTCGACGCGCGCATCATCGTCGGGATCGAGCGGCGCACGCCGCACGCGGATCCCGCCGAGCGCGAGCGTGGTCTCCAGCGCTTTCGCGCGAACACGCGTGGAGACGGAGACGAGGACCCCGGCGGCGCCCGCCGGCTCAGGCCGACCGCCGCTCGTGCCGCGTCGCGTGAACGCTCGTTCGCTTCGGCTGAGCGCCGCCACCCTCGCGCGCTCGCGGGCCGCGACCTGCGCGAGACTCGCGACGTCGGTCCCTTTCGCGACGAACGCGAGATCGCGCCGGAGCGCCGCCGCGGTCGGACGCTCCGCGGCCTCCTTGCGGAGCGCCGCCATGACCAGGCTGACGAGCCCGGGCGGCAGAGGCGCCCCATCTCGACGCGCCGGCGGCTCCGGGTCGACGAACATGTGTCGCGCCATGATGTCCGCGGCGCTTCCCTCATGAAACGGCAGTCGACCCACCAACGCCTCGTACAGCATGACGCCGAGCGAATAGACGTCACTCGCCGCCACGGCCGGCTCGCCGTGGCACTGCTCGGGGGACATGTACTCGGGCGTCCCCTGTACGATCCCGCTCTCGGTGAGCTTCTCCGCGACCATGTCCGGCAGCGAAGCAAGACCGAAATCGAGCACCTTGATGTGCTCTGGAGGGACGACCATCACGTTGCTGCTCTTCAGATCGCGGTGGATGATGCCCTCGGCGTGCGCGGCCTCGAGGACGTCGAGTATCTCGTCAAAGATGCGATGGAGGAGCGGCAGCGGGATCGCCCCGCGTTCGGTGACGGACGCGAGCGTCTCGCCACGGACGAGCTCCATCACGAGGAAGCGTGAGCCGTCTCGGTCCTCCCCGAACTCGAGCAGCGACACGACGCCGGGGTGGCGAAGCCGGGCGAGCGCCACCGCCTCGCGCTTGAAGCGGGCGACGAGCTCGGGCGTCTGCATCCAAGCGTGTAGGAACTTGAGCGCGACAGGCTCCCCGAGCTCGAGGTGCGTCGCGGAGTACACGATGCCCATTCCCCCGCGCCCGAGCTCCTCGTCGATGCGAAAGCGCCCTCCCACCAGCTCTCCGACGCGGCCGGCGACGTTCACGGCACGACCTCGAAGATCTCCACGGGCGCGGCCTTCCCGCGGAGCACGTGCGTGCCGAGCGAGGCGAGCTCCACGCCCCCGGGCGAGGCGGCCGCGACCTCGGGCGTCACGAGCGTCTGCTTCGGCAGCGCGAGGCCCTCGAGCCTGGATGCGACGTTCACCGTGTCACCGACCACCGTGAACTCCATGCGCGTGTCGCTCCCGAGGTTGCCGAGGAGAGCCTCGCCCGTGGCAACGCCAATCCCGAGCTGCGGCGCGAAACCGTAGGCCGCCTCGAAGAGCGCAGCCGATGACCCGACGAACCGATGCATCGCGGACGCAGCGCGCAGGGCGTCTGCCACGTGGTCGCGCGTGGTGTCCCCGACCCCGAACACCGCCATCACGCAGTCGCCGAGGAACTTGTCGACCATGCCGCCGTTGGTGAAGACGACCTCGGACAACATCGCGAAGAGCTCGTTCAAGAGGCCCACGACGCGCTCCGGACTGGTCCTTTCCGCGAACGAGGTGAAGGCCGCGACATCCGCGAAGAGCACCGTCACTCGCTTCCGCCGGCCTCCGAGAGCGAAGTCCGCCTCCCCGCGGGCGACGGCGGCGGCGAGCTCCGCCGGCAGGTACCGCGCGAGGCCAGCCTCCACGGCGGCGCGCCTGGCGATCTCCGCTTCGCTCCCCAGCAAGGCGCCCGCCATCCGCTCGAGGTCCTCTCCGAGGCTCTCGAGCTCGTCGCCCGTGCGAACCTCGCTCTTCGCTTCGAAGCGACGCTTCCCGTAGGCTCGCGCGAGCTGCGAGAGCTGCTCGATAGGACGTGCGGCGCGACGACCGAGCAAGAGGCCGATGCCGCCCGCCACGAGCGCGACGGCCGCCGCAAGCGCCATGAGCGCGCGACGGGTAGTCGAGAGCGTTCGGAAGGCCTCGGCCTCGGGGCGCTCGACAACGAGCGCGAGGCCCCGCGAGGGCATGCCCCGAAGCGACCCAACCATCGCTTCGCCCGACACGGACGTGTACGAGCTCGTCATGGCCATGGCCGTCGCCGGGAGGGCGTCCCCTCGTCGGGCGCGAGCGACGAGGGGATGGTCGACGCCACTCGACCGGCGCACGCCGTCCACCAGCACCAAGCGGTCCGGCCGCGCGAAGCGCGCGCGCGACACGTCCTCGAGGCGCCGTGCGAGCAAGTCCTGATCGAAGTCGGCGACCAACCACCCCGTCGTCGCACCGTCCGCTATGAGAGGCGCAACATGACGAGTAGCCCGGCCACCTTCTACGATCCACCGTGGCGTCGCGACCCGCGCGCCCTCCGGCATCGTCCGCTGGAAGACCGCGTCCTCCTGCCTCGCGATGGCGCCGACGTACGCGCCGAGGGCGTCGAACACGGCGACGCCGCGTACCGCCTCAGCGCGCGCGAGCGCGCGCCGAGCGAGATCGAGCTTGGCATCTTCATCACGGAGGCGATCGTCAGCAAGGATCGCGGCGGCCGCGGCGACCGCCTCCTCCGCCGCGGCGAAGACCCCTTCGACGCTGCTGCTCGCCTGGTCGATCGCGGCCAGCTCGAGCTCGCGCTCCGCCGCCTCGAGTCCGCGGCGTTGAATGGAGACGGTGAGCGCGGCGAGGACGAGCACCGGGAGCAGACCGGCGCCCGCTGTCGCGAGCGCCCACTTCGCGCGAAGGGACCGGACCAAGGGCCGACGAGTATACTCGTGCACTGGACGAGGGGGGCGCATCGACACGCCGGTCCCGCCTCGCGCAGCGTCGCTCACGTTTCGTCGTCTCGGCGTCCGGGCGCTCCCTGGTTGCCCCGGGCCTCGAGGCCGCGGTCGATCTCGACGAGGATGTCCATCGCCGCAGCGATGCTTGGCTCCGAGGGCGGGATCGCGGCCCATCGCCAAATCGCACGCTCGAGCGGGCGCAGCTCTCGTTCGACGGCCTGCCGCGCCGGGTCACCGAGCGCGCGCGCGCGCTCGCGGACGCGGGCGGCAAGTGCCTGCACGAGCGCCACCGAAGGGAGGTCCACCGTCGTCGCGCGCTGGCGCTCTTCACTGCCCTTGCGCGGAGCGGGTCGCGAGCGAGGACGACGCGGAGGCGACATCGGCAGCCTGGAAGCATGACGCGCGCCAACCCCGCATCCGCGTGTCTCTCGCCCTGTTTGCCCCGAAGCGTCCCCGCGTGGTGTCGCGGCGGCGCGACACCTCTGTCGCGTCGCCGCTGCACTCGCCCTCAGACCGGGTCGCGCTTCCGGAGGAGGATGAGGAGCAAGACCAGCATGAACGCGGTCATCCCGTAGAGCACGGCGATGGGGAGCCAGTGCCAGTCCCAGTACGTGAACCCCCACGCGCCCTTGAGGACGTCCGAGCCCATCTGGGCGATGGCGCACTGGAAGTAGCCGGCCAGCACGTAGTCGGGCGGGCTGTTCAGGGTCGCGTTCTGGAGGTTGATGAACCAGGCCGGATCCTTCGCGACGGCCATGCGCTCCCACGCGATCGAGCCCTCGAAGCCCCAGCGCGCCGGCATGACGTACATGAGCGGCTTGAGGAGCGGGTTCGTCGTCATCGGGACCATGAGGCCGCCGAGGACGATCTGCGGGATGAGCGCGATCGGCGTGAGCGCCATCGCGGCCTCCGCGGACGCGACGATCGAGGAGACGAGGAGGCCGAGCGCCGTCGCGTTCATCGCGAGCGCCACGAGGACGGCGAGCTCCGCGAGGAAGGCCATCACGCCGCCGTGGAAGCCGAGCGTGAAGAACACGATCCCGAGCAAGAGCGTGCACTGGAAGATGCAGATGAGGCTCAGGATGATGTACTTCGAGAACACGTAGTTCATCAAAGACAGGTTCACCATGCGCTCGCGCAGGTAGATCGCGCGCTCGGTGACGATCTCGCGCGCCGCGTTCGACGTCCCGAACCAGACCGCCGAGACGACGACGAAGAACATCGCCGCCGTGTGATCGTTCGTCGGGAGCATGCGCTGGAGGAGATCCGCCGAGCCCTGCTGGCCGGACTGGACCTTCCCTCCGAGCTCCTGGAGCGCGCCGAGACACCAGAAGGGCACCGCCTTCTGTTGCCCCGCGAAGACGAAGGCGAGCATGACGCCGATGACCGGCGCCTGGAGGAACATGATGGCCGCGCCGGCGCGGTCCCGGATCTTGATCTTCCAGTAACGGCTCATGAGCAGCATGAGCTGCGTGAAGAGCGCGACGTCGGGCCGGTGGGGGACACCCGGCGAGGCGGGCACGGTGCCGACCGCCCGCCTCCCGGAGAACATCTGCTGGAAGGTGGCGTTGCCGTTCTGGAAGAACTCACCGCGCCACATCTTGGCGGCCTCGCCGCGCGACTGGTTGCGCGTCGTGTTCGGATCGCGCTGCTTCATCTGATCGAGCGTCGCGCGCTCGCGCAGGTTCAGCATGTCGAACATGTCGCGCGGGTTGTCGATGGTCCGGTTCTGCGCCTGCGCCAGGTGCCTGTAAGGGCTGTCCGGCCGCTCGACGATGGACCCGAAGAACCGGTAGCTCTGCTCGCCCGTGGGGCCGAAATACGTCGGGATTCCGCCGTATCCCATGATGAACGTGAGATTGAACTTCTCGTATTCGTCCTTCGCGGGCTGGTGAATCGTCATGATGATCGTCTTGCCCGTCTTCTTCGTGAGATCGGCGAGCAAGGAGATCAGCGCGGTCGTGTCGTCGGCGGCGAGACCGGACGTCGGCTCGTCGAGGAAGAGGATGACGGGGTCGGTGACGAGCTCGAGCGCGATGTTCACGCGCTTGCGCTGCCCGCCGGAGAGGACCTTCTTCTCCGGCTTTCCGATCTGGAGGTTCTTGACGCCTTCGAGGCCGAGGTCCTTCAAGGTCTGCTCGACGCGCGCGTCGATCTCCGCCTCGGAGTAGTCGTTCGGGAGCCGAAAGCGCGCGGAGTACTTCACGGCCTCGAACACCGTGAGCTCGGGATGGACGATGTCGTCCTGCGGGACGTACCCGATGACGCCGCGGAGGGCGTCGTAGATCGCGTAGAGATCCTCGCCGTTGATCCGCACCTGACCGCTCGTCGGCGGGAGGTAGCCGTTCAGCGTGAGGAGCAGCGTCGTCTTGCCCGCGCCGGACGGGCCCATCAGCGCGATCATGTCGCCCGGGAGCGCCTTGAACGACACGTGGTCGAGCAAGGTCTTCATCTGGGCCTTGTTGTCGCGATCGGGGACCTCGAGATGGAGATCCCACGCCTCGATCTCGTAGAGCGGCTTGCCCGCCCACGAGGCCTGCTGATCCTCGACGACGACGTTGACCTGCTGGCCGGCGATGTGGATGAGCACCGGCATCGGGCCGATGAAGACCTTCTCGCCGTTCTGGACGGGGACCTTCTGGCCCTTGCCCACGCGCTGGCCGCGGACGAACGTGCCGTTCGCGCTGCCGAGGTCCTCCAGGAAGAGCTGCCCGCCCTGGTTCACGATCTGCGCGTGGCGCGAGCTGACCTGCGGGTGCGGGACGACGATCTTGTTCTCGGGCGTTCGACCGATCGTCACGAGGCCGCCCGGCATCTGATCGAGCTTCAGCTCGCCGATGACGGTGCGGTGCTTCTTCGGCCCGGCGCCCGCGTCCGGCGCGGCCGCGCCCCCCGGTGCGCCGGGGCCGACGGGGCCGCCGGCGAAGGCCTGCGCGAGCTGCGCGAGGAGCGAGACCGGGACGGGGACGGGCCCGAAGGCGACGACGCCGTTCGGATCGAGCGGGGTCGGCTGGTTCGGCGGGATGCGCTGCCCGCCCACGTAGGTGCCGCTCGTGGACTGATGGTCGGTGACCATCATCCGGTCCATCATCACCGTCGCGTGCTGGCCGCTCACCGCGGCGCTGCCGATGACGAGCGACGCCGACGCCGCCTCACGGCCGACGACGAGGTGCCCGCGCGGCGCCTGCGCGTTGCCGCGGGCCATCGTCATGAGGACGATCGCCGGGTGCGAGAGCGGCACGGTCACCTGACCGAGGACGAAGCTCGTACGGAAGTCGAAGGGGACCGGCTGGTTCGGCGCCACCGGCGCGCCGTTGGCGAGCGAGGGGCCCTGCCCGTTGTCGAGGAAGACGAGCTGCCCCGCCTGCTTGACGATTCGCGCGTGCTGCGGGGCGACGCCGGGTCCCTGGAGGACGACGTCGTTGCCGGGTGCGCTGCCGATCGAGATCTGTTCCTTGCCGAAGCCGGGCACCATCGCGCCGAGATACTACAGGGTTTGGACCAGCACGGGGCCGCGGTCTTCGGGCGCGACCGAGCGCCCCGCCCCAGAGGAACGGTGACCGCCGGCCGCGACTCGCGGTATGAACGTCGCCATGCTCGACACGCTCCCCGGCATCGTCGCGGCGGGCGCGGCAGGCGTCGATCCCCTCGTCCAGGACATCGGCATCTGCCTCGTCGTCGCCGGCGTCCTGTCCACGCTGTTCGAGAAAGCGCGGATCCCGACGATCGCCGCGCTGCTCCTGGCCGGCGTGGCGATAGGGCCGATCGGACTCTCGCTCGTCACCGACAAGGCGCGCATCGAGACGATCGCCCACCTCGGCCTCACGCTGCTCCTCTTCGTGATCGGGCTCGAGGTGAACGTCCGGAGCCTCCTCGCGAGCGGCCGCACCATCCTCCTCACGGGCGCGCTGCAGGTCCCGTTCACGGTGGGCGTGGCGTTCTTCGCGTTCTTCGCGCTGAAGAGCGCGGGGGTGGACTTGCCCGGCTACGTGCCGCTCTACCTCGCGCTCGCGTGCGGCTTCTCCTCGACCCTCCTCGTCGTGAAACAGCTCCAGTCGCGCTACCAGCTGGACTCGGCGTCGGGGCGGCTCTGCATCGCGATGCTCATCTTCCAGGACATCTGGGCGATCCTGATCCTCGCCGTCCAGCCGAACTTCGCCGCGCCGAAGGTCGGCCCGGTCGTGGCGACCTTCGGCGGCATCGCGGTCGTCACGATCGCCGCGGTCGCGTGCGCGCGCTGGGTCCTCCCCGTCGCGTTCCGCTTCGTCGCGAAGGTCCCCGAGCTCGTCGTCTCGCTCGCGCTCGGCTGGTGCTTCGGGCTCGGCCTCTTCGGGGCGCACCTCGGCCGTCTGCTCCACCTCATCGGGGTCGACGTCGAGGTGTCCGTCTCGCTCGAGATGGCGGCGCTCATCGCCGGCGCGAGCGTCGCCTCGCTCCCCTACTCCCACGAGGTGGTCACCAAGGTCACGAACCTGCGTGACTTCTTCGTGACCCTCTTCTTCGTCGCGCTCGGCATGGGGATCCCCCTCCCGCACCGCGAGGCGATCGTCATCGCGGTGCTCGTGGCGGCCGCCTCGATCGCGCTCCGCCTCGTCGTCTTCGTGCCGCTGCTCTACGTCGCCGGCGCGGACCGACGCCTGGCGACGACGACGGCCACGCGCCTCGCGCAGGTGTCCGAGTTCTGCCTCGTCATCGTCTACCTCGGCCAGAACCTCGGGCACATCCCGCCCGACACGGTCGCGGCCGTCATCTTCGCGTTCGTCCTCACGGCGCTCGTGACCCCCGCGCTCTTCACGTTCTCCGAGCACGCGGAGGACCGCCTCGGACCGCTCCTGTCGCTCCTGCGCATGCAGCCGCCCCCGCGGCACACCCTCGCCGGCGACGGCGACGACCATCCGCGCGTCGTGCTCCTCGGCTTCCACCGGCTCGCGTCGTCCTTGCTGCACGATCTCGAGGCGCGCCACCCCGCCCTCGCGAAGCGCGTCCTGGTCGTCGACTTCAACGTCGCCCTCCACGACGCGATCCGCGCGCGCGGCGTGCACGTCGTCTACGGGGACCTCGCGAACACCGACACGCTGAAGCACGCGCACCTCGAGCACGCCGAGATCATCGTCTCGACGGTGCCGGACGACCTCCTCAAGCGCACGTCGAACCTCGCGCTCACGAAGGTGCTCCGGAAGCTCGCGCCGAAGGCGAAGATCGTCGTCAACGCGGTCCGTCTCTCGCAGGCGAGCGACATGTACGAGTCGGGCGCCGACTACGTCTTCTCGTGGCGCACCGAGACCTCGCACGGGCTCTTGCCTGCGCTCGAGGCCATGCTCGACGACGCCGGCGACGCGTTCGTGGAGGAGCGCCGGCGCCGAGGGCTCGACGTCGTCGACCGGAACGAGCTGCTCGACTGACGAGCGCGCGCCGGCCGAGCTAACGCGTCGGCGAAGGCGGCGCCGGCAGCGGGGGGACGCCGAGATCGCCGGTCGCCGGCGGGCGTGGGGTGGGCGGCGTCGGGGCGAGCAGAGGCGCTGTGCTGCTCCCGTGCGGAGCGGACGCGCCGCCGTCGCGTCGATGCGGGAAGCGGCGGTGCCCGGTCCCTTCGTGCGGGGCCTCGAGCGGCGGGACGACGGGCACCTCGATGGGCGCCGCGTCCCCGTCGTCGTCGGGAGCCGGCGGGGGGCCGGCCTCGGGAACGACCAGCGGGACGGCGACGTGCTTCGGCTGGCGCTCGATCACGACGTACAGCCCGACGGCGAGCGCGACGGCCGCGATCGCGAGCACGACGCCGATGATCGGCAAGACCCCCTGCGGGCCGCGACGGGAGGACGGCGGAGCCGGGGCGCGCGGGATCGACGCCGACGCTCCGAGGTTCGACGACGACGCGCTCGCGGCAGGATGGCTCGACGCCGCCACCGGCGGCGCCATCGGCGCGGCGAGGGGTTGCGTCTCGGGAGCCCCCTTCCCGCGCGGCGCGACGCCCGCGCTCACCTGCGTCGGCACGTCCCCCGCGCCGGGCGCGAGCGGCGCCGTGAGGATCGTGGCCGGCGCGCCCGGGTGGTCGGGCTGCGTCTTCGACACGCCGTCGTGCGCCGTGAGCTGGATCGTCTTCACGATCGTCGCCGCGTCGCCCGTGTGCGCCGAGGTCTTGAAGCGGAGGACGAGCGCCGTGATGTTGTCGTGCCCTCCGCGGGCGTTCGCGAGGTCGACGAGCTTGCCGGCCGCCTGCGCCGGCGGCTGCGAGCCCGCGAGCTCGAGGATCTCTCCCGCGCCGACGAGATCGCTCAAGCCGTCGGTGCACAAGACGAGGATGTCGCCGGCGACGTAGCGGAGCGGCTCGGGGCGGACCTCGACCTCGACGTCCTTCGCGATCCCGAGCGCGCGGAGGATCTTGTTGGCATCGGGGTGCGTCGCCGCATCCTCCGCGCGGATGATGTTCCGATCGACCATCTCCTGGACCATGGAGTGGTCGCGCGTCACCTGCGAGACCGCGCCCGCGTGGACGAGGTAGACGCGGCTGTCGCCGACGTGGGCCACCTCGGCGCCGCCTTCGTGGACGAGGACGGCGACGACCGTGGAGCCGGGCCGGTAGCCGGCCTCCCCCGTCGGCATCCCCCAGATCCGACGGTTCGCCTCCTCGAGCGCGACGCGGAGCGCCTCGCGCGCGGGCGTCTTCGGCGTCGCCGCCTTCATCACCTCGAGGATCGTGCGGACGGCGAGCTCGCTCGCCTCCTTGCCGCCCGCATGGCCCCCCATGCCGTCGCAGACGACCGCGAGAACGCCGAGCGGCGTCTCCGCGTGCGCGGACGCGTCCTCGTTGACCTGCTTCTCGGGATCGCGCCCCGGATCGGTCCGTTCCGCGATCTCGAGGCTCGAGAGGATGGCGCGCTCCACGTCTCTCCTTCTTAGCTGATGCGGACGGTGAACTCGATGGGCCCGAAGCGAAGGCGGCTCCCGCTCACGACCGGCGTCCACGTGCTCGCCGGGATCCGCGCGCCGTCGACGTACGTGCCGTTGTTGGACGCCTCGTCACGCACCTGGATGATCCCGGCCTCGAACTTCAACGTGGCGTGCACGCCGCTGACGCGGGGCTCGATGAGGGCGATCGGACACTGCGCCGCGTCGCGCCCCACCTTCACCTCGACGCCGCTCTGGATCGCGAACTGCCCCGCCGCGCCGAGGATCGTCGCGCTCGTGGCACCGTACGGATTAGGGGGTGGCTCGAGCGGAGACGGGATCGCGCCCGTGAGCGGGAAGAGGCCCGCGCTGCTCGACGCGCTCGCCCCGACGGGAGCGGGCGCGACCGGGGCGAGATCGCGCGGGAGAGGCTGACCGCACGAGAAGCACACCGCGCCTTGACCCGGCGTCGCCATCGTCGTCATTCCGCATGCGGGGCAGCGCACCTGTAAGACCGGTGCGCCCCCCGCCGATGCTAAAGGGAGGAGGCCTCCTCTCGGATCGGGAGGGGGTGGGACGGGTATCGGGGGCGGGGGCGCGTAGACGGCGGGGGCGAGCGCCAGGGGTTCGGGCACGGGCACGGGCACGGGCACGGCCACGTGGGCGGGCGAGGCATCGTACGCGCTGTGGCCGTAGCCGCCGCCGTAGCCGCCGCCCGGGGGAGGGCCGCCGCCGTAGGGGGGCGCGCCGCCGCCGTAGGGCGGGGCGCCGTAGCCGCCGGCGACGACGGGGGCGGGAGGAGGATTGCCGCCGCGCTTGCCCTTGCCGCCGCCGCCGCCGCCGCCGCGCATGAGGACGACGACGAGGAGGAGGATGACGACGAGGAGGCCGGCGCCGCCGAGGATGAGGGGGAGGTTGAGGGGTTTCTTCGTCGCCTTGAGGGAGATGACGGTCTCGGCCGAGACGCCGCTCGCGCGCTTGGCGCGGTTGTCGACGACGACCATGCGGACGACGGTGTTCTCGCCCTGGCCCTCGAGCATCTTCTCTTCGTCGGGGACCTGGAACGTGACGTACGTGTCTCCCGCCTCCGTCGCGACGCCCTTCAGGCCCTGCGCGATGAGGTTCTGCATCGCGCGCTTCGCGAGGTCGGGGTCGTTGCGGTTCACGTTCGCGTCGGGACGCGTCCCGGCGGGGACGAAGTAGCCCTCGGCGCGTTGCTTGTCGCCGCCCCAGCAGAAGTCGCCGTAGATGCGGACGGTGCCGCCAGGGTGCACCGGGTTCGCCTGCGCCTCCGCCGCCGTCTGCTGCAGGTTGATGTCGAGCGGCCACTGGGTCGGATCGACGCCGATCGGGACGTCCTTGAAGGACGCGTCCGGGAGCATCGGCGGGTTCGTGCGCTGGACGACGAGCTTGAACGTCTGCTCGGGCTGGAGCGCGAGGCACGAGAGCCTCCACTTCACGAGCCACATCTGGTTGAAGCGCGACTTCACGGCCGCGAGGATCGTCGGCGCCTTCGCGACGCCCTGCCCTGCCTTGACCACGTCGAAGTAGCCGCCGATCTCCGGCGTCGACAGGTCCTGCATGAACGAGATGTCGTTCGACGCCATCGCGTCGTTCATCATCCCGCGCGCGTTGGGGAAGTAGATCGAGATGACGGGGAGCGGCGTCTTCGGCGCGGCGGTGTTCTCTTCCGGGAAACGCCCCTTCAGGAACACCTGCTTCATCACCTCCGCGCTCGGCGAGGCGCTCGAGGCGTCCTGACGGCCTGCGCCGTTCGAGAGGACGACCATCGCCTGGAGCATCGGCAGCGTGTCCATCTTGCCGGCGTTGCCGAGGTCGCCGAACGCCTTCACGATCGACTTGATCTGACCGCCGAGCGGGCGCGCCGCGCCGCTCGAGGGCGACGGGCGGGTGTTGGCGGCGAGGATGGCCACGAGCGCGTTCCGGTTCGCGGCGGGCGTCCACGGCGAGTTCGCGACGTAGGTGTTCAGCCGATCGTCGAAGATGATCAGCTTCGCCATGTCGTTCGGCGCCATCGTGCCGATGAACTGGTTGGCGACCTGGCGCGCGTCCTCGTACCGGGGCCCCATCGAGCTCGAGGCGTCGAGCGCGATGAGCCACGCCGTCGACGCGGTCGGGTCCTTCTGCGCCGCTTGCGCCCACGACTGCTTCGACACGAACTTCGCGGGGACCGAGGCGCCGTCGACGGTCACGAGGAGCTGCGCGTTGCCCTCGGGATACTGGATCGACTTCCAGAGCGCGCCCTTCTGACTGACGGCGTTCGACACGCAGTCGAGGAGCGCGTCACCGCGGACGGCGCCGCAGCCGGCGTTCGTCGTCACCTCGCTGAGCGGCGAGAACTGGACGAACTCGACGAGCGTCGTCACCTCGGGCTGTCCGCCGGCCATACCCGCGCGCGGATCGATCCGGAGGATGTGCGCCTCGGGCGCGGCATGCGCCGCGGAGGCCGCCGCGAAGAGGATCCCGAGGGTGACCCAGAGGGCGAGGAGTCGCTTGATCACGCGCGGCAGCCTACTACAGCTCGCCGCGACCTTCCGGAAATGCGCGGGCAGGGCCCCGCGCACGCCCCCGTCAGATCCGAACGACCTTCACGACGCAGCTGTAGCCGCCGAAGCGGATCTTGTCGCCGTCGCGGACCTCGCGCTTGCCGTTGAAGCCGATGTGCTCCTCGTTGACGAACGTGCCGTTCGTGGAGCCCGTGTCCTCGATCTGGATCGTGCCCGCGGTGCCGTCGATCACGACGGCTGCGTGGCGCGAGCTGATCGTCGCGTCCGAGAGGGGGACGTCGACCTGCTCGCCGGAGTTCGCGCGGCCGACCGTCTTGCGGCCGCCGTGGAGCGGCCAGAAGTCACCTTGCGAGTTCGACTGGTAGGAGACGAGGAAGCCGCGGAGCGCGTTCGCCGGCAGGACCACCGGAGCGGCCGGCGGAGGCGCCGCCTGCTCGGGCGCGCCGAACCCCGGCTGCGCCGGAGGCGGACCGCCGAACCCGCCCGGCTG
>JALHPN010000144.1 GCA_022842465.1 Polyangiaceae bacterium
CCAGGCGCGCGTCGCGTCGTCGAGCGCCGCCACCGCGAACGCCGCCCGCGTGGCGGCGTCGATCCCGCGCCGGCCTTCGAGCCATCGCTTCGCGGCGAGCACTGCGCGGGCCTCGCGGTGGAAGACCAGCTGCGCCTGCATCCACGGCTCGAACGCGGCGCCGTCCACCTCCGCGCGCGCGAGCGCGGCGATCCGCTGGTGCACCACCGCGAGCGGGAGCTCGTCGAGCTCGCGCAGCGCTCCCGGCCAGCGAGCGGCGAGGGCGGACATCGCGGTCCTCGGATCGGGCTCGGGCACGCCCGTCGTCCTGGCGAGGTCGTGCGCGGTGCGCAGCGCCAGGATCTTCGCGTACTTTTGCGCGAGATCCCTCGCGCCGGCGGAGGCTCCTCTGGGGTCGGACTCCGCTCGCGACACGGTGCTACCATCCAAGCATGGACGGTAAGCGTCAGATAGAGGAGCACCGGCAGGAGATCGGAAAGCTCGACGTTCAGCTCCTCGCGCTCATCGAGAAGCGGGCGAAGCTGTCGAAGCGGATCGGCGAGCTGCAGAAGGGCCTGCCCTCCCTCGTGACGCTCCCCGATCGCGGCCAGATCGAGCAGCTGGTCGCGAAGGCGGGGTCGGATGTCCCGAAGGAGGCCCTCCGGGAGATCTTCCGGGAGATCTTCGCGACGTGCTTCTCGCTCGAGGCGCCCGTCACGGTCGCGTTCTGGGGCGCGGACGGCGGGTTCGCCCACGCCGCGGCGCGGAGCCGCTTCGGCGTCGCGGCGCAGTACACGGCGAGCGACGGCGCGGGCAGCGCGCTAGACGAGGTGATGCGGCAGCGCGCGAGCTACGCCGTCGTGCCCTTCGAGACGAAGACGGACGGCCTCGTCCAGAGCACGATCGGCGCGCTCACGCAGGGCGACGTGAAGATCGTCGGCTCCTTCGACTCGACGATGAACCTCCAGCTCGCGTCGAAGGCCTCCTCCGTCGCGGAGGTGGAGAAGGTCTTCGCGACGGCGAAGGATCACGCGCACTGCGAGCGCTTCCTCTCCGGGGAGATGCCGGGGGCGCAGGTCGTGGACGTGAAGACGCCGCAGGCAGCGTGCCAGATGGCCAGCGGAGATCCGCGCTCGGCCGCCCTCGTCCACGAGACGTTCACGGCGGAGTTCGGCCTCGAGGTGATCCGTCGCAACGTGCGCGACTCGGGCGACGAGCGCGTCCGCTACGCCATCGTCGGCACCCGTCCCTCGAGCCGGACGGGCAGCGACATGACCGGCCTCGTCGTCAGCGTCGACGACTCGCCGGGAGCCCTCCACGGGCTCCTCAAGCAGTTCGCCGATCGCGGCGTGAACTTGACGAAGATCCAGTCGCGTCCGTCCGCGGACGAGACGTGGCAGTACCTCTTCTTCATCGAGGTGCAGGGCCACCCGACGGACCGCGCCGTCGTCGGTGCGCTCGAGGAGGTCCGGCGCCAGGCGAAGTTCTTCAAGGTGCTCGGCTCCTACCAGAGCGGGTGACGCGGGCTCGCGGGGCCATGCTAGCCTCGCCGGCTCATGAGAGCCTTGCGCCTGGTCTTCTTCGCGCTGTTCGTCGTGGTGCTCGTTGCTTGCGGAGGCAAGAAGGAGGACGTGAAGGCGGCGGCGAAGAAGCCGTCGTTCGACGACGCCTTCGCCCTCCTCCCGTCGAACCCGATCCTCCTCGGCACCGTCGACGCGCGCGCGTTCTTCGCGAGCCAGACGTTCGGGGCGCAGCTCACGCAGAACGTCGAGAAGCTCGTCCCCATCGGCCAGGAGGCGGGCTTCTCCGCGGCGCGTGACGTCGATCGCGTCACCTTCGCGAGCTACTCGTATCAGGGCCTCGACGTCGCGGCGATCGTCGTCGGCCGCTTCGATCCCGCGAAGATCAAGGCGTCGGCCGCGAGCGGCACCGCCACCCGGAACCGCGTCCCGCTCGTCGTCTCCCAGTACGCGGAGCGCGACGTCTACACCGTCAACAACGCCGGCTTCACCGTGCTGAGCGAGCGCGTCGCCGTCGCGGGGTCCGAGAGCGGGATCCGCCGCGTGCTCGACCGGATCAAGGACGATCGCGTGAAGCGCGACATCCCGCAGTGGATGCTCACGCACGTCGAGTCGCCCGGGGCCTCCGCCGCGGTCGCCGCCGACCTCGCGACGCAGCCGGTTCCGCCCGACGTCCTCCGTCAGGTGCCGCTGCCGTTCGTGCAGAACCTGAAGGGCGTCCGCGCGCTCGTGAACTTCAAGGACACGGGGCTCCAGATCGCCGGGAGCATGACGTATCCCGACGAGGCGGCGGCCAACGCCGCGCAGGGCTCGGTGAGGGACGCGATGAACCTCTCGCGCTGGCTCGCGCTCATCGGCGTGAAGATCCAGAACCCGACCGTGACCGTGGCGAAGGCGGACGTGCAGGTGACGCTCGCGGTCGACGACCAGTCGCTCCGCGCGCTCCTCGCGACGGTCCCGCAGCTCACCGGCCAGAAGTGACACACGGATGAGCGCGCTCGTCGTCCATCCCCTGGACAAGCCGCTCGTCGGAGGTGTCCCCGTCCCCCACGACGGCGTCGTCGCGCAGCGCGCGATCGTGCTCGCGTCGCTCTGTGACGGGGTGAGCGAGCTCCGGGGCGTCCCGCGCACGGACGACGTCGTCCTGACGACGAACGCGATCCGCGCCCTCGGGCTCGCGATCGACGACACCGTGAAGGGCGTGCTGCGGATCACGGGCAAGGGCCTCTTCGGCCTCACGGTGCCGGCTCGGCCGATTGATTGTGGCCCATCGGGCGGGACGGCGCGGCTCCTCGCGGGTCTCCTCGCCGCCCAGGCGTTCCGCGCGGAGCTCGTCGGCGACGCTGCCTCGCTCGCCGACGTCGTCCCGGCCCTCTCTGCGCGCGGCGCGCGGATCGAAGGGGAGTCGCTCCCCCTCGTCATCGGGCCGCTGGCGGACGGCGCCGCCCTCGCGGAGCTCGAGTGGGCGAGCGGCTCGCCCAGCCCCGACGTGAAAGGGGCGATCCTCCTCTCCGGCTTCCGTGCGCACGGCACGACGTGGTTCAAGGAGCCGTCGGTCTCGCGCGATCACACCGAGCGGATGATGCACGCGCTCGGCGTCCCGCTCCGCACGATGGGCGCGATGGTGGAGCTCGACCCTGCCGGCTGGGACGGCGCGATGACGCCGTTCGCGATGGACGTCCCCGGCGACGTGTCCGCCGCCGCCTACCTCCTCGTCGCGGCCCAGATGTTCGCCGGCTCGCGCGTCACGGTCCGGAACGTGGGGACGAACCCGACGCGCACGGGCTTCTGCGAGGTCGCCCGGCAGATGGGCGCGGGGATCGAGCTCGTGACGACGGGCGAGACCGTCGGCGAGCCTGTGGGGGCGATCACGTCCTTCTACGCACCGACGAGAGGCGTCGTCGTCGGCGGCGAGCTCGTCCCGCGTGCGGAGGCCGAGATCCCGATCCTCTGCGCGCTCGCGGCGCGCGCCCGCGGCACGACCACGGTTCGCGACGCCGCCGCGCTGCGGGCCCCCGGGAGGGACGTGCTCGACGTCACCGCCACGGTGCTCCGCGAGTTCGGCGTCACGACGGAGGCGCTCGACGACGGCATCCGCGTGGAGGGGAGGGAGGGTCCGCTCCTCCCCGCCGTCGTGCCGAGCGGCGGCGATGCGCGGACCGTGATGCTGGCGGCCGTGCTCGCGCTCGCGGGCAAGGCGCCGAGTCGGATCGAGGACTGCGACGGCCTCGGGACGACGTTCCCGCGCTTCGTGGGGACCCTCCGGGCGCTCGGCGCGCGCATCGACGTCGAGAGCTGAGCCGTCCGCGACGCAGGCCTCTCCCGTGGCATCGTAGGGAGGTGAGGTTGTTCGATCCGCGGGTCCTCGGCGCGGCGCCCCATGGTCTCCGGCGCGAGCGCATCGGCGCCTCTCCTCGCTTCGTCGAGGGTCGCTTCGAGAACACGGTCCCCGTCCGTGATCCGATGCGCGGGGTCGCCTTCGCCGATCGCGCCCGGATCCTGCGCGACTTCGCGACGAGGGGGCGGGCGCGCTCGCCGGGCACGCCGCTCCCGGTGACGAGGCCGCTCGAGATCTGGCGCGCGCCGCCGTCCACGGGCTTCCGCGCGACCTGGCTCGGGCACTCGACGGTGCTGCTCGAGATGGACGGTGTGCGCGTCCTCACCGACCCGGTCTTCGGCGAGCGAGCCTCACCGTTCGCGTGGGCGGGGCCGAAGCGGTTCCACGTCGTGCCCGCGACGCTCGCGGAGCTGCCGCCGCTCGACGCGGTCGTCGTCTCGCACGACCACTACGATCACCTCGACTACCCGACCGTCCGCGAGCTCGCGCGCACGGACGTCCCGTTCTTCACGTCGCTCGGCGTCGGCGCTCACCTCGAGGCGTGGGGCGTCGCGCCGTCACGCATCACCGAGCTCGACTGGTGGGAGGAGGCCGTCCACCCCACGAAGGACCTCGTCGTGACGGCGGCGCCGAGCCGACACTTCTCCGGTCGCGGGCCGACCGCGAACGCGACGGCGTGGTCGTCCTTCGTCGTCTCCAGCAAGAACCGTCGCGTCTTCTTCAGCGGGGACACGGGGCTCACGCCGGAGTACGAGGAGATCGGCCGGCGCCTCGGTCCCTTCGATCTCGTGATGCTCGAGGTCGGCGCCTACCATCCCGCGTGGGACGCGATCCACCTCGGTCCGGACAATGCGCTCGAGGCGCTGCGGATGCTCGGCGGAGGCACGCTCCTCCCGGTCCACTGGGGGACGTTCGACCTCGCGCTCCATCCCTGGCAGGAGCCCGTCGAGGTCCTCGCGCGGCGCGCGACCGAGGGCCGCGTGCACGTCGTCACGCCTCGGCTCGGCGCCCCCGTCGAGCCCACCGAGGTCGCGGCGATGGATCCATGGTGGCGCGAGATCGAGCCCGCGGGCGAGAGCGACGAGGCGCGGCGAGGCGACGCGACGCGCCTCGCCCCTGCGGCGCGAGGCGGCTGACGGACGAAGGCGACCGTGCTATCGGGTCTCCCCGTGACGACGCGCCTCCGGCCCATCATCGCGATCGACGGCCCCGCCGGCGCAGGCAAGAGCACGGTCGCGCGGCGCCTCGCCGATGCGCTCGGGTACGTGCTCGTCGACACCGGCGCGATGTACCGCACGGTCGCGCTCGCGGCCTCTCGCGCGCAGACGGCGTTCGGCGACGCGGCGCGTGTGACGGAGCTCGCACACGCCCTCGTCGAGGCCCACGCGCTCTCCTTCGAGCGTGACGTGGAGCTCGGCGTCCGCGTCCGGCTCGCGGGAGAGGACGTCTCGGAGGCCATCCGCACGCCCGACATCGCCCAGGGCGCGAGCCTCGTCTCCGCGCACGCGGGCGTGCGGAGCGCGCTCCTCGCTCTCCAGCGCCAGGCAGGGGAAGCCGGCGGCGTCGTCCTCGAAGGCCGCGACATCGGCACCGTCGTCTTCCCGGACGCGGAGGTGAAGTTCTTCCTCACCGCGTCCCCCGAGGTCCGCGCCGGCCGCCGCCACGCCGAGCTCGTCGCCAAGGGGCAGACCGTCTCGTTCGACGAGACGCTCGCGGACGTGAAGCGCCGCGATGCGCAGGACGAAGGGCGCGAGGTCGCGCCGCTCAAGAAGGCCGACGGCGCCGTCGTCGTCGACTCGACGGACCTCGACTTCGAGCAGACGGTCGCGCGCATGCTCGACGTCGTGAAGACGGCCTCCGGCGTCGCGAGCGCATGAAGACGCGGGCGCTGGCGGTCGTCGCCTCGCTCGCGCTCGCGACGGCCTCGCTCTCCCTCGTGGGATGCGGCGGGGAGGAGAAGCCGCCGCCGGCAGCGCCGAAGAGGGCCGCGCAGCCGGCCTGGCAGGACGCCTTCGATGGCGTCCCCGAGCTGTTCGTGGTGATGCGGCCCGAGCTCATCAAGCGGGACGGCGTCTACGGCA
Source organism: Polyangiaceae bacterium (assembly GCA_022842465.1). GTDB lineage: Bacteria > Myxococcota_A > Polyangia > Polyangiales > Polyangiaceae > Labilithrix. Next base: position 5,919 of record JALHPN010000144.1, read on the forward strand.
ACCTGTTCCGCACGCTCGTCCGGTCCGCGCTCGCGCGCGAGCGCATCGGGGGGGCGAACGCGCTCGAGCTGGTCGAGGGTTCGGACGAGGTCATCGTGGCCGCGCACCGGGACGACGAGGCCGGCGCCGACGACGCGGCGATCGTCTTTCGCGGCGTGCCCGCCTCGATGGATCCCGCGAAGCTCGTCGACGGCGAGGGCCGCGCGCTCTTCCGCTCCTTCGACGAGCGTTCGAAGGTGCCCGAGTGGGTCCCGGCCTCGGTCGGCCCTTCGGGCGCGCAGCGCAGCGTCGCGCTCTTCGTCCTGCCGGATCGGACGTGGGTGCTCGCGACCGGGACGGCGCGCGCGCGGGGGCGTCAGGCCTTCGCGAACCCGAGCGGGCGTCCTCTGCCGAAGGTCGACGACCGCGCGCTCGCGGTCGTGCGGCTCGGTCCCGAGTTCGTCCAGAAGCCTCGCTACCAGAAGAGCGTCGTGGTCGGGCCGCTCGTGAAGAAGCTCTCCAGCGCGACGGTCCTCCTCGACCCGGGGAACGGAGGCCTCCGCCTCGTCCTCGCGTACGCGGACGACGACAGCACGGCGTACGCGGAGATGCAGGTGAAGCGGCTCAGGGACGCGCTCGTCGAGCGCGACAGGAAGCGCTTCGCGTGGCTCGAGAGCGCGAAGATCTCGCGGGGCGTGAACCGCGTGACCGTGGCGCTCCCGGTCCCGCCGCGCCTCCTGGAGGAGCTCCCCCTCGCGTCCCCCGGCGACCTGGGCTTGTAGGGCACACCTTCGCCGCTGCGGCCTGCGAGGCAAGGCCCGAGCCAGTGGCCTTTGACAGCGACGGCGGCCTGGGCTACATCCGCGAGCCCCCGAAAAGGCTTCGGACGACGCGCGTGCGCCGTCCCTGTCCCAGGGGGAGAAAGGCGTCGCGGAGCTCGACGAGCGCGCGACGAAACGAGGCGAAAAGCACGATACATGGCGACTGAAACCGTTACCGACCAGGGCGGAGGAATGGACTCCTTCGCGGCCCTCTTCGAGGCCAGCATCTCCGGTGGAGAGTTCGGCAAAGAAGGGGAGATCGTCCAGGGCACTGTCGTCGCCGTTCAGCGCGACAACGTCATCATCGACATCGGCGGCAAGAGCGAGGGAATGATCTCGCTCAGCGAGTTCAACGATGGGTCGGGTGAGATCACCGTCAAGGCGGGTGATCGCATCGACGTCTACATCGAGAGCCGCGAAAACGACGACGGTCTTGTCACCCTCTCCAAGGAGAAGGCCGACAAGATGAAGGTGTGGGACGAGATCTCGGGCGCGTGCGAGCGCGACGAGCTCATCGAGGGCACCATCAGCCAGCGCGTGAAGGGCGGTCTCAGCGTCACCATCAAGGGCGGCGTGAAGGCGTTCCTCCCCGGCTCGCAGGTCGACCTCCGCCCCATCCGCAACCTGGACAAGCTGATCGGGCAGACCTACCAGTTCAAGGTCATCAAGTTCAACAAGAAGCGCGGGAACATCGTGCTCTCGCGCCGCGTCCTTCTCGAGAAGGAGCGTGACGAGCAGAAGACCAAGACCCTCGAGACCCTCGAGGAAGGCAAGGTCGTTCGCGGCGTCATCAAGAACATCACCGAGTACGGCGCGTTCGTCGATCTCGGCGGCATCGACGGCCTCCTCCACATCACGGACATGTCGTGGGGCCGCGTCAACCACCCCGAAGAGCTCTTCAAGGTGGGGGACGAGGTCACCGTCAAGGTCCTCAAGTACAACCCGGAGACGGAGCGCGTCAGCCTCGGCCTGAAGCAGACGCAGGAAGATCCGTGGAGCCACGCCGAAGAGGCGTACCCGCCGGGCAAGAAGGTGCACGGCAAGGTCATGTCGATCACCGACTACGGCGCGTTCGTCGAGCTCGAGCCGGGTGTCGAGGGCCTCATCCACGTCAGCGAGATGTCGTGGACCAAGAAGGTCAAGCACCCCTCCAAGCTCCTCGAGATGGCGCAGGAGATCGACTGCCAGGTCCTCGAGGTCGACGCGAAGGCCAAGCGCATCTCGCTCGGTCTCAAGCAGCTCGAGCCCGATCCCTGGACGCTCTTCACCGAGAAGTACTCGCCCGGTGACAAGATCGGCGGCAAGGTCCGCTCGATCACCGACTACGGCGTCTTCATCGGCATCGAAGAGGGCGTGGACGGCATGGTCCACAAGAGCGATCTCTCGTGGACGGCCAAGGTCAACAACCCGGCCGACCTCCACCACAAGGGCGACGACGTCGAGGCGATCATCCTCTCGATCAACCACGACGAGAAGAAGGTCTCCCTCGGCATCAAGCAGCTGTTCGACGATCCGTGGCCGACCATCTTCAGCGAGTTCCCCCCCGGGAAGCTCGTCGACGCGAAGGTCATCTCGCTCGTCGACTACGGCGTCTTCGTCCGCATCCGCGACGGTGTCGAGGGCCTCGTGCCGTCGAACGAGCTCGTCGAGAAGAAGAACGAGGACGGGACGGACAAGCCCTTCGAGATCGGCGACGCGCTCCAGGCGGAGATCGCCAACGTCGACTCGCAGGACCGCCGCATCACGCTGTCGATGCGCATCGGTGAGGCCGCGACGGCCGCTCCGAAGCAGACGAAGCAGCAGAGCGTCGCGCCCTCCACGAAGAAGGGCGACGGCAAGGCGACGGCCAGCACGCTGGGCGAGCTCATCAAGCAGAAGCTCGGTGACAAGCTCGGCGGCGAGAAGGACGAGAAGAAGGACGACGAGTGATCTGACGATCACTCGCGCGCCCGACGCTTCGTCGAGCTCGTGAACGGAAGGCGGCGGTGCTCCGGAAGGGGCGCCGCCGTTTTCCTTTGCGTGTCAGACGCGACGCCTGCGCTCGCGCCCGCGTCGCCTCGAGCCGACGAGGACGACCGCGGCCGCCGTCATCGCCGCGCGCGCCACGTCGCCTGGTCCCGGTCCTCCCGTCGCCCCGGCGGCGCACGACCCACACCCACGCCCGCCCGACGTCGCCCCGAGGCCCGCGCCCGCGTCGCCGTCCGCGCCGGCGTCCGCGTCGGTGGCTCCGGTGACGGGGCTCGGCTCGCCGATCGCGGCGCCGTCGGCCCCCTTCAGCATCGAGGCGAGCCTCACGTTGCCGCGCGGGGCGAAGGCGGTCTTCCGCGCCGCGAGGGGCGGAGGCGCTCCCCCGAGATCGGGCCCCGCGTCACCGGGCGGGGGACCTCCCCAGACTCCGCGGACGGGGTCCTTGCACGCGACGGGGCCCGTCCACGGGTGCCGGATGGCGTAGCGCGCCTGGAAGTTGTTCGTCGCGTCGGGTCGGGAGCCCTTCTCGAGCTCGCCGCCTTCGGCGCGGACTTCCCGGCCGCCGGCGACGGGCGGCGCGGTGCGGAAGACGAGATCCTCGCCGATGGCGTCCTTCGCGTAGCGCAGGTGGAGCCGCGTGAGGACGTACGGCGTCGCCCCGCCCATCCCGCCGAAGAAGCGTGGTGGCGGCGGCGCGGCTCCCGCGTCCGCCCCCGCAGGCGCGAAGACGACCGCATAGCCGACCTTCACCTCCGCGCCGTTCTCGGGCGTGGGGAAGGTGAGGCGTCCCGCGAGCCGCTTGGTGATGCAGCTCCTCACCGTCGCGTCGGTGAGGTCGGAGGTCTGGCCATCGACGGAGACGGCGGCGACCTCGCCGCTCTTCGGGATCGTGAAGCGGAGATCGACCGTCCCGCCGAGGGTCGGGTTCGCGCGCAGCCCCTCGTCGTAACAGCGCCGGAGGACACCGAGCTGCTGGCGGAAGATGCGCGAGACCACGGCCTCCGGGAGCCCGGGGGAGACGGAGATCTTGCCGGCGCGCACCGTGGCGCCGCGGCCGCTCCTCCCGAACGACCCTCCGCCGCCGCGCGTGAGGCCCTGGGTCCCGCCCGGGATGACGTCTGCGCCGAGCGTGGCGAGGTCCTCTCCGTCGAGCGTCGGGCCGGGGCAGGGGTCGCACGTGCCGGCGTCCCAGGCGTACTCCGTCACGACCGCGTTCTTGGTCTTCGCGATCGTAGCGTCGAAGAGCGCTGCGTAGAACTCCCCGAAGCTCGCCCGCGCGGTCTCCGCGACGTCGAGGTTCGTCGGGATCATGACGTTCGGATAGTTCGCGACCTCGTAGCGCGTGCGCTTCGCGAGGATGTCGACGATGAGATCCTGGACGCCGGCCGAGTTCACGAGCCCGAGCCTGATGGGCAACGTGAAGCTCTCCGCGTCGTAGTGGAAGCGGAGCGGGGAGAGCGTGGCGCGCCCGTCCTCGAAGGTGACCTTCTTCGGGTCGACCTTCGCGACGAAGAACTTGCTGCCGCTCTGGACGTAGGGCCGGAAGTAGGGCTCCGACGCGGGGGGGATCGCGTATTTCTCCTGGCGGAGCCACGTGTCGAGCCCGCCGGAGTCCTTCGCGGAGAGGACGACGATCTCGTACTCCGCGACGGAGAACTTCGCCTCGATCGTGACGCCGAGGTCCTTGTCGCCGCGCCCCCCGCCGCCGAAGCCGATGCCGCTCAGGCCGAGCCCCCCGATGCTGCCGAGCCCGTCGACGCCGCCGCCCTTGCGACACGGATCCTGCTCCCAGTACTCGACGAGGCGCGGCGCGCCGAGCTCGTCGACCTTCGCGAACACCTCGCGCGGGAGCGTCTTCACGTTCTCCTTCGCGAGCACGACCGGGACCGGAATCACCATCGCGAACGCCTCGGGCGGGCCCTTGTAGTCGTTCTGCATCGAGAGGACGGTGCGGGTGCCCTCCCGCATGAGGACGACCTGCGTGGCGTCCGCGTAGAGCTTCGCGTCCGCCCCCGCAACGTAGAACCCGCAGAACGCCGCTCCGCGCGACGCGCCGCCCGTGAGGGCCGCGAACGCGGCGAGGGCGAGGAGGCGGGGACCGGGGGAGGAGCGTCGCATCGCGCGCCAGTCTACCCCGCTCGTGGTCGAGCTCGGGAGGGCGCGACGGGGCGCCCTGCCGTTTGCACGCGGAGTGCATGCGCCCGTGGACCATGGTTTCTCGTCGTCGCGGGTTGGTGGTCACGGCGTTCGTCCTCGGCACGTGCACCGGCGTGCTCCTCCTCGCGGGCAAGAGCGCCTACGACGGCCCGGGCGTGACGACGGTGAACGCCGCCCCGGTGGGAGCTCAGGCGGTGACGCTCCTCGAGGGAGAGCCCCTGAGACACACGGAGGCGTCACGGACGGCGTACGTGCCACGGCGTGTCGCGCTCCGCGGCGGTCGCTTCGACGTCGTCGTCCACTTCCACGGGGCGTCGCCGAACCAGGAGAAGAACGTCGACGAGTCCGGCCTCGCGGCGGTGGTCGTGAGCGTGAACGAGGGGGCAGGGTCTACCCCCTACGCCAAGGCGGTCTCGTCGCCGGCGGCGTTCGACGGGATGCTCGCGACCGCCCGCCGCGCGCTCGTGAAGGCGCGGGGGCGGGACGATGTGGAGCTCGGTCGCATCGCCCTCTCCTCGTGGAGCGCCGGGGGCGGGGCGGTGCGCGTCCTGCTCGAACGCGAGCCCGAGCGCTTCGACGCGGTCCTCGTGGCCGACGGGGTCTTCTCGACGTTCGCCGACCCTGCATCGCGAACGCCTGCGCCGGGGCCGCTCGCTCCGCTCGTGCGGTTCGCTCGGCGCGCTCGGGCGAACGACGCCCTCTTCGTCCTCACGCACACGGCGATCGACACGCCGGACTATCCGAGCACGCCGGAGTGCACCGACGCCGTGCTGGCGGAGCTCGGGCTGGAGAAGGACGCCCCTCGCGCCGGCGAGGAGCCGCTCGGGGGGGAGCCGACGTACGCCGTCGACGCGGCGGGCCTCCACGTCCGCGGGTTCGACGGCAAGGGGCCCGAGGACCACATCGCACAGATCCGCGGGATGGACCGCGCGTACGGTCAGCTCCGAGCGCGGTGGGACGGACCCTGACGTCCGCGGCCGCGGTGCTATGGTGCGGGCGCGATGTCGTTCCCGCTCGGGGCGCCCGGTGAGGCGCCGTGATCATCGTCGAGGACCCTGAGGCGGTCCGGCTCGCGCGGCGTCGCCACGCGATCTTCCTCGCTGTCAGCGCGGCGATCGCCGTCACGATCCTCGCCCTCGCGCACGAGGTGCTCCTGCCCTTCGTGCTCGCGCTCGTCATCGCGTACGTCCTCACGCCGCTCGTCGCGTGGGTCGAGTCGAAGCGGGTCCCGCGCGGCGTCGCCATCATCGTGGTCTACGTCCTCGTCCTCGGGACGCTGGGCGCGTTCATCCGCCTCTCGGCGCCGCGGGTCGGGCACGAGCTCGTCGCCCTCCGTCGCGAGCTCCCGACGCTCGCGAAGACCGTGCGGACCGAGTGGGTGCCGTGGGCGCAGCGGAAGCTCCGTGAAGCGGGGCTCGGCGGAGCCGCGCCGGCAGAGTCGAGGTCGGACCCCGACGTCGTCGCGCCGCCGACGGTGGTGGTCTCCCCGCGCGCGGACGGGTCCTACGCCGTCGAGCTGACGGGCCCGGTCACGCTCGCGCCGCACCGGAACGGGGGGTGGTCGGTCGAGCCGCGCGATCCGCACGAGGCGCGCGAGGCCGACGACGCGTTCGACCCGGACACGATGGTCGCGGACCTCGCGGGCAAGAGCCTCGCGTACGCCCAGCACAACGCCTTCGAGCTCGTGAAGCTCGGGCGCGACGTCGTCCGCGGCGTGAGCCGCTTCTTCTTCGTGTTCGGCATCACCCTGATGCTGGCGGCGTTCATGATGCTCACGCGCGAGCGCATCTTCGGCTTCTTCGAGTCGCTCGCGCGCCCGTCCTCGCGGCCCTGGCTCGCCGAGCTCTTCGAGCGGATCGACCGCGGACTCGAAGGCGTCGTACGCGGTCAGCTCGTGATCTGCCTCCTCAACGGGGCGCTCAGCGCGGTCGGCTTCGCCATCGTCGGGCTCAAGTACTGGCCGGTGCTGGCGCTCGTGGCGACCGTGTTCAGCCTCGTCCCGATCTTCGGCTCGATCCTGAGCTCCGTGCCGGCCGTCGCGCTCGCCCTCACGCAGTCGCCGGGGACGGCAGCGTTCGTCCTCGCGTGGATCATCGGCATCCACCAGCTCGAGGCGAACCTCCTGAACCCCAAGATCATGGGGGACGCGGCGAAGATTCATCCGGTCCTCATCGTGTTCGCGCTCCTCGTGGGCGAGCACTTCTTCCAGATCGTCGGCGCCCTGCTCGCGGTGCCGTGCCTGTCCGTCGCGCAGAGCCTCTTCATCCAGATCCGGCGCACGATCCAGGTCGCCGATCCCGAGATGGCGCACGAGCCCGTCGGGAGCCTCCCTCCGCCCCCTCCGGCCTCGTCGGCCGGGGGCGGCGCCGCGTAGAGCCATACCTTTTGCACGGGGGCCGGCCCCGCGGTAAGGGGTCGCCGTGGCGAGCGACGAGAAGACCGAGACCGACGCGGCGGACGACACGGCCAAGGCGAGCGCGAGCCCGTCGGGAGCGCCCGGGGCGAAGGCCTCCGGAAAGAAGAAGAAGAAGCCGAAGTCCCAGGCCGAGGTCCAGGCCGAGCTCCGCGCGGTCGGCAAGGGCGACGACCGCCCGCCGGTCGACCTGAAGAAGATCTACCTGCGCGTCTTCGGCATCGCCGTCGTCGTCTGGATCGTCGCGTTCATCGTCCCCGGCAAGATCGGCCTCGTCGTCGCGGCGGTGCTCAGCGTCGCCGCGGCGGGCGGCCTCGTCTGGCTCGACAAGTGGGTGAAGAAGCAGACCGCCCTCGGCAACCTCCTCCGCGGCGCGGACACGGCCGAAGGGCGCAAGGAAGCGCTCGCGCGCCTCGACACCGACTTCAAGAAGGGCGACACGTCCGCGGTCATCGCGAAGGCCCAGCTCCAGATGCAGGAGGATCCGCGGGCCGCGCTCGCGACCCTCGAGAGCGTCAAGCTCGACAAGGAGCTCGGGCCCGTCGCCGGCCAGGTGCGCGCCCTCCGCGCCACCATCCACCTCACGCTCGGCGAGACGCAGGAGGCGCGCTCGCTCGCCGACGCGCTCGACCTCGGCAAGCAGCAGGAGCCGAAGACGCGCGTCATGTTCGCCGCCGTCGCCGCCGAGGCCTGGGCGCGGACCGGGCTCGGGAAGAAGGCGGTCGACACCCTCGAGCTCTTCAACCCCGAGGCGCCCGAGATGGGGGAGATGAGGGCGCAGCTCTGGCGCGCCCGCGCCTTCGCCTACGCCGCGACGAACGACACGAAGGGCATCGCGCGCGCGCTGAAGAAGCTCGCCGAGATCAACCCGCACCTCCTCGGCATGTTCGTCGGGCAGAAGAAGGTGCACCCCCTGCTCGAGCGCGAGGCGAAGCAGATCGTCATGAAGATGGGGATCGTGCCGCGCAAGATGGTCCGCCAGCGGATGTGACGGTCGCGCGGGGCGCCCTCAGCCGAGCCCGGCGAGGTTCGCGCGCGCGAGCGGCCGGAGGGAGACCTCGGGGAGGAGCTCGGCGAAGCTCACGACGGTCGCGTCGGGCAGATCGTTCTCGACGAGCTTCCTTAGGAAGCGACGAATGTCGGGCTGCGTGAGGACGACGACCCCGCTCGCGCCCTGCGACGTGGCCTCGTCCGCGGCGCGCCGGAGCGACAGGACGACGTCGCGCGCCGCGGCGGGCGGGAGCGTGAGGAAGGAGCCCGCCGGGGTGCGCGTCACGGCGCGCCGGACCGTGTCCTCGATCATCGCGTCGACGAGCACGACGCCCAGCGCCGGCGAGCCGCGCGTGAGACGGAACGTGATCGCGCGGCGGAGCTGGCTCCGGACGAGCTCGGTGAGGTTCAACGGATCCTTGTCCGTCGCGGCGCCCGACGCGAGCGCCTCGAGGACGGCGCGGAGATCGCGGATCGAGATGCCCTCCTCGACGAGGCGACGGAGCACGTCGGCGAGCAGCGCGAGCGGCACGGGCTTCGGGACCACGTTGCGGACGACGGCCGGCGAGTACTGCTCGAGCTCGTCGAGGAGGCGCTGGACCTCGGCGAGGCCGAGGAAGTCCGCCGCGCGCGCGGCGAGGAGGCGATGCGCCTCGGCCTCGACGAGCGGCGTGGCGCCGGCCGGATCCACGCCTTCGGGGACCGTCACGACGCGCGCGGGGACCTCGAAGATGGAGAGGACCGCCGTGCGCGCCGGGAGCGCGTCGAGGACACGCACGCGCGGCAACGGGAGGGGGACCCCGAGCTCCGCGAAGAGCCGCTCGCGGAGGCCCAGGGCGGCGGTCCGGAGGCCGGGAACGAGCCGCTCCGGGGTGGGGAGATCGTCGAGCGCGGCCGCGAGATCGGCCGAGATCTCGACGCTCCACGGCACGACGACCGGGACGAAGGCCGAGTCTCGCCGGGCGCCGCTGCCCTCCGGCGCTCGCGGCTCCGTCCGCTCGCGCGTCTCGTCGCGCGCGATCTGGGCCCGACGGCTCCGCGCGATCCACGCGAGACCGATCGCGATGACCACGAACGGCAGCGCGGGGAGCCCGGGGACGATCGCGAGCAGCCCGACGAACACGGAGGCGACGCCGAGCGCCTTCGGCATGCCGAAGAGCTGCTTCGCGACCTCTTCGCCGAGGGGAGTGTCCGGCTCCTCGCTCGCGACGCGCGTGACGAGCACCCCCGCGGCGGTCGAGAGCACCAGCGCCGGGATCTGCGAGACGAGACCGTCGCCGATCGTGAGGAGGCCGTAGCGCTTCAGCGCATCCACGGCCGGCATCCCGCGCTGGCCGACGCCGATCGCGAGGCCGCCGAGGATGTTCACGACCGTGATGACGAGCGACGCGATGACGTCGCCCTTCACGAACTTCATCGCGCCGTCCATCGAGCCGTAGAACTGGCTCTCGCGCGAGAGCATGCGACGCCGCCGACGCGCCTCGTTCCCGTCGATGCTGCCGGCGCGGACCTCCGCGTCGATCGCCATCTGCTTGCCCGGCATCGCGTCGAGGACGAACCGCGCCCCGACCTCGGCGACGCGCTCGGAGCCCTTCGCGATCACGACGAACTGGATGATCGTGAGGATGAGGAAGACGACGCCGCCGACGACGTAGTTCCCTCGGACGACGAAGGTTCCGAAGGCGCGGATCACCTCGCCGGCGTCCGCCTGGAGGAGGATGAGGCGCGCCGACGAGACGTTCAGCGCGAGGCGGAAGAGGGTCGTGAGGAGGAGGACCGTCGGGAACGTCGCGATCGCGAGCGCGTCGGGGACGTAGAGGACGACGAGCAGGATGGCGACCGACAGAGAGAGGTTCGTCGCCAGGAGGAGGTCGAGCAGCCACGTCGGCAGCGGCACGATCATCATCGCGACGACGGCGATGACGAGCGTGGCGAGCGCGATCTCCGCGCCGCCCAGCCCCGCGCCCGCCCGGCTCCCCAACGCTCCCGGTCGCATCTGGCCGCGCACGATAGGAGATGAGGCTCGGCCGAGCACCGACAAAGCGCGCTCGGGCCGCGGCCGAACCGGAGGGCCCCGACGAATTGTTGATGTGGCTTGGGCGGCCTCGGCTACCATCCGGGATGGCTCGGATGGCCATGAGCACCCCCGTGCAACCCCCCCTCCGCCGAACGGGAACCGGTCTCTCGGACGTCGGGCGCAAGCGCCAGTCCAACGAGGACGCGTTCTTCTTCGAGGACCGCCTCGGTCTCTACATCGTCGGCGACGGCATGGGCGGGCACGCGGCCGGCGAGATCGCCAGCCAGGAGGCCGTCGAGACGGTCTACGGGATGGTGAAGCGGGGGATCGGCAACCTCCACGAGCTCGCCGACCCGCTGGTCGAGGAGGACGTGCGCGCGGCGAGCCGGCTCATGGAGAGCGCGGTCCAGGCCGCGACGTACATGGTCTTCTCGATGGCCGAGATGGACCGGGGCAAGACCGGGATGGGGACGACGCTGAGCGCGCTCCTCGTCCTCGGCGAGTACGCCGTGACGGCCCAGGTCGGCGACAGTCGCATCTACAAGGTCAACGGCGACGCGGTCGAACAACTCACGGAAGATCACACACTCATCGCGTGGCAGTTGAAGCAGGGCCTCATCACCCCGCAGGAGGCGAAGAAGTCGCCTCACCGGAACGTCATCACGCGCGCCGTCGGCAACCGCGACTACGTCCAGGTCGACACCGGGCTCGTGAAGCTCATGCCCGGCGACCGCTTCCTCCTCTGCAGCGACGGCCTCCACGGCTACCTGCGCGACAGCGACATCGCCCCGATCGTCGCCCTCGGCGGCGAAGAGTCCGTGAAGAAGTTCATCGCCCTCGCGAACGATCGCGGCGGCAAGGACAACATCACGGCGATTCTCGTTGAAGTGGATTGAGACTGGGGGGCGGATCCGGGCTTGCGGGCTCGGGGCGACCTGAGGACTCCTCCGCCTTCGGCGGGTGCTCCGCTACGCGTCGCACGGCGACTTGCGAGGGTAGGGCGCGCGTCGCACGGCGACCTGCGAGGGTAGGGCGGGCGTCGCACGGCGACCTGCGAGGGTAGGGCTCTGGTCTCGCCCGTGCCCGTGCCCGTGCCCGTGCCCGGTCTCTGCTTGGGGGGAGAGGGGCGGTGGCCTCTACCGTTTTGTTGGCCCCTTGACCCCGATCTCGTTACGTGAGAACGAGCTTGCCGTGGAACGCGGTGCGGGTTGGGCCGGCGAGGCCCGGGACCTGTGTCTGCCGGGACACACCCCGCTTCGCTTTTCGTGCGTGATTCTCCGGGATTCCAGGGGGACCTGCGCGCGGCGCGGAACTTGGAACTGCCAGACCGAAGAGAGGGATGACAGATGCAGAAGCGGCGCGTCGGGGTTCTGATGGGCGGGACGAGCGCGGAGCGCGACGTCTCGCTGAAGACCGGTGAAGGCGTCGCGAAGGCGCTCGAGGCTCGCGGGCACGAGGTCGTGCGCGTCGTGCTCGGCCGCGACGCCATCGACGGGTCCCTCCGCGCCGCCGACGTCGACGTCGCGTTCATCGCGCTCCACGGGCGCGGCGGCGAGGACGGTTGCATCCAGGGCATGCTCGAGCTCCTCGGCATCCCCTACACCGGCTCGAGCGTGCTCGCGTCGGCCCTCGCCATGGACAAGCTCAAGGCGAAGGAGATGTTCCGCCTCCACAACGTCCCGACGCCGCCGTACTACGTCGCGACCGAGGCCGATCTCGACGACCTCGACGAGCTCCACGGGAGCTTCGGTTTCCCCGTCATCGTGAAGCCCCGCAACGAGGGCTCGTCCATCGGCCTCACGAAGGCCGAGAACGCGAAGGAGCTCCGCGCCGGCATCGAGCGCGCGCTCGAGCACGATCGCTGGGCGCTCGTCGAGCGCTACATCAAGGCGACCGAGATCCACGTCGGCCTCCTCGACGGCCGCGTCCTCGGCTGCATCGAGGTCGTCCCGAAGAGCGGGCTCTACGACTACGCGGCGAAGTACACCGCCGGCCAGACCGACTACGTGCTCCCGCCGCGGATCCCCGCGACGCGCGCCCGCGGTGTGATGAACCTCGCCGAGCGCGCCGTTCGGGCGCTCGGGTGCACCGGCGCCGTCCGCGTCGACCTCCTCGTGACCGAGGGCGAGAACGAGTACGTGCTCGAGGTGAACACGCTCCCGGGGATGACGCCGACCTCGCTGCTCCCGAAGATCGCGGACCACGCGGGCATCGACTACGCCTCGCTCTGCGACATGATCCTCGACAGCGCGGCCCTCCACGCGAACGTCCACGGTCCGAAGAGCGAGCGAAAGCCCTCCCGCAAGTCGGGCGTCACGTTCGCGGGCGAGGACGTGGGCCTCGCCCCGGATTCGACGGCCGAGGCGGTCGCGAAGGCCGTCTGACGCGACCGCGCTGCGGCGCGCCTCTGCGCGAGCGGCCCGTGGTACGCTGAGGAGGCTTGATGGCCGAGGAAGAATCCCTCCCACGGCTCCTCGCGAAGAGGTACCGGCTCGAATCTCGCCTGGGGAGCGGCGGCATGGGGGTCGTGTATCGCGCGACCGACATGGTCATGCAGCGCGCCGTGGCCGTGAAGCTCGTCCGTGGCGTGGAGGGCATCGGCCTCGACGAGGACGTCGCCGGTCGCTTCCTGCGCGAGGCGAAGCACACCGCGCGGATCCAGCACGAGAACATCATCGAGGTGTTCGATCTCGGGCGGAGCGAGCGCGGTGATCTCTTCTTCGCGATGGAGCTGCTCGAGGGGGAGTCGCTCTCGGCGCGTCTCCGCCGCGTGGGTCATTGCTCGCCCGAGACGACGGTGCACATCGGCCGTCAGATCTGCCTCGCCCTCGGCGTCGCGCACGCCCACGGGATCATCCACCGCGATCTGAAGCCGGCGAACATCATGCTCATCGAGCGCGCCGGGGACTCCGACTTCGTGAAGGTCCTCGACTTCGGCGTCGCGAAGGCGACGGGGCCGGACCAGCAGACCTCGCTCACGCAGACGGGCATGCTCGTCGGCACCGTCGAGTACATGTCGCCGGAGCAGATCATGGCGAAGGGCGTCGACGGGCGCTCCGACGTCTACGCGCTCGGCGTCGTGCTCTACCGCATGCTCACGGGCAAGCCGCCGTTCCGCGACGCGGGCGTCCCCGCGATCATCCACTCGCACCTGAACCTCGTCCCGCCGTCGGTCGTCCTGATCGCGCCGGAGGTGCCGATCGCCCTCGATCGCGTGGTGATGCGCTGCCTCGCGAAGGATCCGACGCAGCGGTACGACACGATGATGGAGCTCGCCGACGCGCTCGACGCGTCGCTCGCGGCCGAGCCCATGATGGACCTCGAGTACCACGCGGACGACGATCCGTACGGGTTCAGCGACCGCACGGAGCTGAACCGATCGACGCCGCTCGGGATGGAGCTGCCGTCGTCCTCGCCGAGCGGCGCGCTCCGTCACGACGAAGCGACGGTGAAGCTCGATCGCTCCGCCCAGTTCCCGACCGCGCCTCCCGCGAGGCCGGCGCCGCGTCCGGCCTCGCTCCCGCGCCCCGATCCGTCCGCGCTCCCGACGATCCCGTCCGCGGTGTCTCCGGTGCGGCCTCCCGCTCCCGCGCCCGTGGTCGACGACGCGTCGACGCTCGTCATCCAGGAGGACCTCTCGACCGCGAAGCGATCGATCCCGGAGGAGCTCGCCCTCTACCGCGCCGGGCAGACGAAGACCTGCGCGATGTGCCAGACCGCGAACCCTCCGCACGCGCGTGCGTGCGTCGCGTGCGGCGTGTCGCTCGCCGCCGAGGATCAGGCCGCCGTCCGGGCGCGCGTGGCAGCCCCGCGCGGGGGACCGGCGCCGTCCCCGCAGGGCGGAGGGCCGATCGCCTCCCCGTCGACGTCGGGCGCGTATCCCTCTCACGGGCACGCGTTCCACCAAGGCATGGTCGCGCACGGGCAGGGGGCGCCGCCTTCGTGGTCGTCCCCGCAGCCGCCGCCGCCGAGCATGTGGCGACGGTTCCTCGCGTGGACGGGTCTCGGAGGTCGCTGAGCACGAGATTGCGTTAGGCTCGTCTCCGTGCCGCGCCGCGGAGACGAGCTCGCCAGGGCGACGAAGGTCCGGAAGGCCTACGGGGACTGCGTCGCCGTCGCCGAGGCGTCGGCGACGTTCCGCGCCGGCGAGATCCACGCCGTCTGCGGGGAGAACGGCGCGGGCAAGAGCACGCTCCTCAAGATGGTCGCGGGCATGATCGTCCCCGACCGCGGTGACGTGGTCGTCTTCGGGACGAAGCTGGCGCCGCACACGCCTCGCGCGGCGATCGAACGCGGTGTCGCGATGGTGCTCCAGCACTTCGCGCTCGTCCCCGTTTTCACCGCGCTCGAGAACGTCGTGCTCGGCGCGGAGCCGCGGCGCGCCTTCGGCGGCGTGGACTGGGCCAAGGCGCGGGCGCGCGCGTCCGAGGTGGCGAAGAGGCTCTCTGCCACCATCCCCTGGGATACGCGCGTCTCGGAGCTCGGCGTCGGCGACCGGCAGCGCCTCGAGATCGCGCGGGCCCTGTACCGCGAGGCCGAGCTCGTCATCCTCGACGAGCCCACCGCCGTGCTCACGAAGGTCGAGGCGAACGCGCTCTACGAGGCGCTCCGCGCGCTCGCCGACGAGGGGAAGGGAATCGTCGTCGTCACGCACAAGATGGACGAGGTGCGCGCGCACGCCGACGTGGTGAGCGTGATGCGGAAGGGCGAGCTCGTCTTCACCCGCGCGCTCGATCGCGCAGGGGACGTCGGCGCGCAGGTCGAGGAGGTCACGGCCGCGATCATGGGCGCGGTCCACGGCGAAGGCGCCCCGAAGCACGGCCCGGCGGCGAGGCCGGGGGCTCCGGGCGGGGAGGTGGTGCTGTCCCTCCGGGGCGTCTCGCTCGGGCGCGGGCTCACGAGCGTCGACCTCGAGCTCCACGCCGGCGAGATCGTCGGCGTCGCGGGCGTCGAAGGCAACGGCCAGCACGAGCTCCTCGCGCTCGTGGCCCGTGACCGCGCGCCGGATGCGGGGGAGGTCACCGGCGGTCGCGCCAGCGTCGTCCGCGAGGACCGCCAGCACGACGGCCTCGTCCTCGACGCCGATCTCCGCGACAACCTCGTCCTCGGTGAGCTCGGCCGCTTCTCGAACGCCCTCGGCGTCCTCGATCTCCGCGCGCTCGAGGCGGAAGCGACGTCACGGCTCGCGTCGTCGGGGGCGCCGAACGATCTCGACAAGACGGCGCGCTCGCTCTCGGGCGGCAACCAGCAGAAGATCGTCGTCGCGCGCGCCCTCGCGCGTCTCGGGCGCGGCGACCGCGACGCGCGCGTGCTCGCCGCCTCGCACCCGACGCGCGGCGTCGACCTCGCCGCGGCCGCCGACATCCACGAGCAGCTCCACGAAGCGGCGCGCGCCGGCGCCGGCGTCCTCGTCGTCAGCGCCGATCTCGACGAGCTCCGCGCGCTCGCGTCCCGAATCCACGTCCTCGCCCGCGGGCGCCTCGTCGCGACGTTCGACCCGAGCGCGAGCGACGAGGAGATCGGACGCCACATGCTCGGCCTCGGCGCGGAGGCTCCGTGAGCGCGGAGGTGTCGAGGCCCGCTCCGTCCGAGCCCAACCTGCTCGCGCGCGCCCTCGCGTCGCCGCCGCCCGCCGTCGCCGGCCTCGCGGCGGGGTGGCTCGCCTTCTGCGTCCTCGTCTGGGCGTACGGCGCCTCGCCGCGCGCGATGGCGGTCCTCCTCTTCGACGGCACGTGGGGGACGACGTACGGCGCGGGCCAGGTCCTCTTCAAGGCGACGCCGCTCCTCTTCACCGGGATCGCGGTCGACCTCGCACTCCGGGGCGGCCTCTTCAACATCGGGGCGGAGGGCCAGCTCGCGATCGCGAGCCTCGTCGCCGGCGTCGTCGGCTCGCGGCTCCCGCAGGGGACCCCGCTCCTCGTCGCGGTGCCGATCACCCTCGTCTTCGCGATGTCGGCCGGCGCGCTCTGGGCCCTCGTCCCCGCGCTCATGAAGAGCCGCTTCGGCGCGCACGAGGTCATCTCCACGATCATGATGAACCGCATCGCGGAGGGCGCCGTCGGCCTCGCCCTCGGCGCCGGCCTCGCCCTCGCGGGCACGGTCCGGACGGCCGAGGTCGTCCCCGGCGCGCGCCTTCCGCGCCTCGCCGTCCTCCACCGCGGGTTCGAGGGGAGCGCCGCGAGCTTCGCGCTCCTCCTCGGCCTCGTCGTCGTCGTCGTCGTCGTCGGGAGCTACCGGCGCTCGCGGTTCGGTCGCGAGATGGGGCTCCTCGGCCAGAACGCGCGCGCGATGCAGGCCGAGGCCGTCCCCGTCGCGGCGCGCCTCACGCAGGCGCTCGTCCTCTCCGGCGCGATCGCGGGGGCGGCGAGCCTCTCGACCGTGCTCGGGTACAAGGGGTACTTCGAGGAGGGGCTCGGCGCCGGCGCCGGGTTCACGGGCGTCGCCGTCGCGCTCCTCGGGCGCGGGAGCGCCGTCGGCATCGTCCTCGCGGCGCTCCTCTTCGGCACCCTCCAGCAGGGCGGGCTCGCCCTGAACGCGCACGTCCCGAAGGAGCTCATGGACGTCCTCCAGGGCGTCGTCATCTGCGCGATCGCGCTCGTCGACGCGCGCGTCCGCGCCTCGCTCCGAGGCCGCGCATGAGCCTCCTCGCCGTCGTCTTCAGCGGGACGATGCTCGCACAGACCGTACGCATGGCCGTCCCGTACGCGGGAGCGGCTCTCGGCGGCGTCCTCTCCGAGCGGAGCGGCGTCGTGAACATCGCGCTCGAGGGGATCCTCCTCTCCTCGGCCCTCGCGTCGGTCGCGGCGCAGCACGCGTCGGGGAGCGCCCTCGTCGGCGCGCTCGTCGGGGTCGGGACCGGCGCGCTCGTCGGCCTCCTCCACGCGCTGCTCGTCGTGCGCGGGCGGGTCGACGCGATCGTGAGCGGCCTCGCGATCAACCTCGCCGCCGCGGGCGGGACGCGCTTTCTCCTCCGCGCCCTCTACGGCTCGAGCTCGAACTCGCCCTCGGTCGAGGGCGTCCGCTTCGGTGAGGGCTGGAACGTGATCGTGCGCACGCTCCTCGATCCGTTCGTCGTCGTGACCGCGCTCGCGATCATCCTCGCGGCGCTCGCGCTCGACCGCACCGTCTTCGGGCTCCGCGTCCGGGCGTGCGGGGAAGACCCGGCCGCGGCGCAGGCGGTCGGCGTGGACGTCACGCGGACGCGCCTCGTCGCCGTCTCGCTCGGCGGCGCCGCGACCGGCCTCGGCGGGACCGCGCTCGCCTTCGATCTGCACCAGTTCCAGGCCGGGATGAGCGGCGGGCGCGGCTTCATCGCGCTCGCGGCCGTCATCGTGTCGGGGTGGAGCCCGCGCGCCGCTGCGCTCGCGTGCCTCGTGTTCGCGTCGCTCGACGCGCTTCAAATCGTGCTCCAGGGGCAGACGCGGGCGCCGGCCCAGCTCTTCGCCGTCCTCCCGTTCGTCGCCACGCTCGTCGCGCTCGCGCTCGTGAGCCGCCGCGGGGTCTCCGCGAAGGCGCCGGCCGGCCTCGGTCACCACCCCGAAGGGTGACGCGCGCTCTTCAGATCGCGGCGGCGATGCGGGCGCCGTCCCGCAAGACGAGCGCGGTACGCGGGGTGCCCCACGGCTGCACGAGGGCGTGCTCGTGCGGGAGATCCCAGACGACGAGGTCCGTGTGCGCGCCGGCCGCGAGCACGCCGCGCGGGCGGGCGACGCCCTCGCCGAAGAGGCCGAGCGACGCCGCCGCCTCGCGGGTCGCACCGAGG
>JALHPN010000145.1 GCA_022842465.1 Polyangiaceae bacterium
CCCCCGCGTCGCTCGCGCCTGGCGCGCGGCCCTCGGGCCCGCCGCGCGCCACGTCGAGCAACCCCCGTGTCGAGGCGCGGCGGGCGAGACGTCGCTCGCGCGAGAACATGGACGAGGAGGGGCGCGTCGCGTCGCTGCCTCCGGCGGCTCCCGAGCGCGAGACGTCGCGGGACGTGGTCGCGGGCGCCGGAGACAAGACGACCGAGGTCCCTGCCCTCCAGATGCAGGTCCCCGTCGAGCGTACCTTCGACGAGAGCACGCCCCGTTCGACCCGGCGGAGGAGCCGGCCGGACGACGCGCCGGCGTCGCGCATCCCGCCTCCTCCCGTTTCGTCGGCGAAGACGGTGACCGACCTGCCGGTCCCGCCGGAGGTCGCGACGGGGGCCCCTCCGCGCCCGACGGCGGCCGGCAAGCGCGCTGCCGACTGGGATCACGCGCCCACGCAGTCGCTGTCGAGCGCCGACCTGGAGGAGATGACGCAGGGGGATCGCATGACCGCGATCGCGAACAAGCCCGCGTCGATCGCCCCGCCTCGTCCGCCGTCGAAGACGGTGCACGACGAGGAGATCGTGACGACGCAAGCCGTCCGTGTGGTGGTCTGGCGCGACGGGAACGGCGTCCACGTCGCGCCGGCCGGCACGGTGGTGTCGGCGATCACCGTCGACGCGGTCCTGGTCGGGCTCGCCCCCGAGACCGATCTGACGGCCTGGCTCTCCCGCCGCGACCGCTGACGCCCGCGGCCGCCGCACCGGCTGGGAAACGCGACGTCGTGGCGCCGTAGAGCCGCGTCTTCCGGGCGGACGTGTGCTACGAAGGACCCCGCATGTTCGAGGAATTCGGCATCAACGCAGGCTTCGTCGAGGACCTGCACGTCCGCTACCAGCAGAGCCCTCAGTCGGTCGACGAGGAGTGGCGTCGCTTCTTCGAGGAGCGCGCGAGCTCGCCCGGCAACGGCCACGGCTACGGCGCCAACGGGACCAACGGCGACGCGGCGGCCACGAACGGCGGCGCCTTCGTGGCGCCCGCTCCCGACGCGAAGGCCGCTCTTGCCTCGCCGGCGGTGTCCATCCGCGCGAACGGGAGCGGCGCGCACCCGTCCGCTCCGCCGCCGCCACCGCCGCAGGCTCTCACGCAGAGCGCGACGGACACCTTCGCGCTCCCGCGTGGCGCCCCGCTCGCGTCGGGCCCGCCGATGCAGGCGATGCTGAGCCGCGACGAGCACCTCCTCGCCGCGGCGGCGCTCCAGGGGCGCGTCTACCAGCTCGTGAACGCGTACCGCGTGCGCGGTCACCTCTTCGCGAAGACGGACCCGCTCGGGACGTTCGCGCACGCCGCGCCCGAGCTCGACCTCACGAACTTCGGGCTGAGCGACTCCGACTACGACGTCACGTTCCCGACCGTCGGCATCGCGGGCCTCCCGACGCGCGCGACGCTCCGCGAGATCGTGTCGCATCTCTCCGAGACGTACTGCAGCTCGATCGGCGTCGAGTACACGCACATCGAGGATCCGAACGCGCGTGACTGGCTCCAGACCGCGATGGAGAGCTCGAAGAACCGCATCGACCTCGACCAGGCCGAGTGCGTCCGCATCCTGAAGCACCTGACGGACGCCGAGATCTTCGAGCAGTTCGTGCACAAGAACTTCGTCGGGGCGAAGCGCTTCTCGGCCGAAGGCGCCGAGAGCATGATCCCGATGCTCGACCTCCTGATCGAGTACGCCGCCGAAGCCGGCACCGCCGAGATCGTCATCGGCATGGCGCACCGCGGACGCCTCAACGTCCTCGCGAACACGATGAACAAGAACGTGCGCGAGATCTTCGCCGCGTTCCGCGACTCGAATCCCGAGCGCAACCTCGGGCGCGGCGACGTGAAGTACCACCTGGGCGAGTCCACCGACCGCGCGACGTCGTCCGGCAAGAACATCCACCTCACCCTCGCGTTCAACCCGAGCCACCTCGAGTTCGTGAACCCCGTGGTCGAGGGGCGCGTCCGGGCGAAGAAGGACCGGAACGGCGTCGACGTGATGCCGCTCCTCATCCACGGCGATGCCGCGTTCATGGGTCAGGGCATCGTGCCCGAGACGCTGAACCTGGCCGGCCTCGAGGGGTACCAGACGGGCGGCACGATCCACCTCGTCGTGAACAACCAGATCGGCTTCACGACCCTCCCGGAGGACTCGCGCTCGACGCGCTACTGCACCGACATCACGCGGATGATGAAGGTCCCCGTGTTCCACGTGAACGGCGAGGACCCGGAGGCCGTCATCCAGGTCACGCGCCTCGCCATCGAGTTCCGTAAGCGGTTCGGCAAGGACGTCGTCATCGACATGCTCTGCTACCGCCGCTACGGGCACAACGAGGGCGACGAGCCGCGCTTCACGCAGCCGATGATGTACCACCTCATCGATCAGAAGCCGACGGTGCGCGAGGTCTACGTCAACAAGCTCGTCGAGACGGGCCAGATCACGCGCCTCGAGGGCGACAAGCTCAAAGCGGATCGCCAGGCCGCCCTCTCGCAGGCGCTCGAGGAGACGAAGCAGGGCGACTGGCTCAAGGCGCCGAACACCGGCGGCGGCGTGTGGAAGGGCTACAAGGGCGGCCCCGACGCCGACGTCCCCGAGGTCGCGACCGCAGTGAAGCGGGAGGTCCTCGTCGACCTCGCGACCCGCCTCGCCACGCTCCCCGCGGACTTCCAGGCGAACCCGAAGGTGAAGGCGCTCATCGAGCAGCGACGCGACAAGGTGAAGAACGGCCTGCCGTTCGACTGGGGCACCGGCGAGCACCTCGCGTTCGCGTCGATCGTGACGGAGGGCTTCCGCGTCCGCATCACGGGTCAGGACGCGCGGCGGGGGACGTTCACGCACCGTCACGCCACCTTGCACGACGCCAACACCGGCCGCCGTTACACCCCGCTCTCGAACCTCGGGCAGAGCCCGCGCGCGCCGTTCGAGGTGCACGACAGCCCGCTCTCCGAGCAGGGCGTCCTCGGCTTCGAGTACGGCTACAGCCTCGACACGCCGGACGGCCTCGTCATCTGGGAGGCGCAGTTCGGTGACTTCGTGAACGGGGCGCAGGTCATCATCGACCAGTTCCTCGTCTCGGCAGAGGACAAGTGGCAGCGCCTCTCTGGGCTCGTCCTCCTCCTTCCCCACGGCTACGAAGGCGCGGGGCCCGAGCACTCGAGCGCGCGCGTCGAGCGCTTCCTCCAGCTCGCAGCGTCCGACAACATCCAGGTGCAGAACCTCACGACGCCTGCGCAGCTCTTCCACTCGCTCAGGCGCCAGGTGGTGCGCCCGTGGCGGAAGCCCCTCGTCATCTTCACGCCGAAGAGCCTCCTCCGGCACAAGGAGGCGGTATCGACGATCGACGACCTCGCGAACGGCTCGTTCCAGCGCGTCATCGTCGACGCGGAGGTCGATCCGAAGGCGGTCACGAAGGTCCTCCTCTGCTCGGGAAAGGTCTATTACGACCTCGCCGAGGCGCGTCGGAAGGGCGGGCGCAAGGACGTCGCGATCCTCCGGCTCGAGCAGCTCTACCCGTTCGACGGCGCGCTCCCGAAGGCGCTCGAGCCCTTCAAGGACGGGACGCCCCTCGTCTGGGTCCAGGAGGAGCCGAGGAACGGCGGGCCCTGGTACTTCATGAACTCGAACCTGCGGAGCGTCGTCGGCGAGCGCCTCCCGCTCTCCGTCGTCTCGCGGCCCGCCGCGGCGAGCCCGGCGACGGGTAGCCACGCGAGCCACCTCTACGAGCAACAGCGGCTCCTCGACGAGGCGTTCGCCGGCGCGAACGCGAAGCCGGGCGCGAACTGAGCCGCGATCCGCGGCTCATCGCAGACCGTTACGAGATCACGCGGCTCCTCGGGCGCGGCGGCGCGGGTGAGGTCTACGAGGCCGTCGCCAGGAGCGCCGCCGGGTTCCAGCGTCGCGTCGCGCTGAAGGTCCTCGGCGCCCGCGCGGACCCCGAGGACGCGGAGGGGGACCTCGCCGCCTTCCGCGACGAGGCGCGCGTCCTCTCGCGTCTGCATCACGGCGGCATCGTCGGCATCGTCGACTTCGGCGTGCACGAGGGGCGACCGTTCCTCGCGCTCGAGCTGGTCGAGGGGATGAGCGCCGCGGAGGCCCTGCAGCGGGCACGCGAGCGCCGAACGCCCGTGCCTCATGCCGTCGCGCTGGCGATCGCCGTCGACGTCGCCCGCGCGCTCCACCATGCCCACACCGCGGAGGGAGACGACGGCAGGCCCCTCCGCATCGTGCATCGTGACGTGAAGCCGTCGAACGTCCTCCTCTCGTGGACGGGGGACGTCAAGCTCACCGACTTCGGCATCGCGCGCGCGGAGGGCCGTGTCTCGAAGACGACCGAGGGCTTCACGAGAGGCACCCCGGACTACATGGCGCCGGAGCAGGTCGCCTCTTCCCACGTCGACGCGCGGACGGACGTGTTCGGCCTCGGATGCACGCTCGCCACGTTGCTCACCGGCAAGAGCCCGCTCCACGACCGAGACGCCGTCGTACGGCTCCTCGGGGGGGCGCCGCTCCCGCTCGGTCCATCCCTCGATCGCGACGTGCGCGCCCTCCTCGACCGCGCGCTCGCGCCTCGTCCGAGCGACCGTCATCCCACCGCGCTCGCCTTCGCGGAGCAGGCGGCGGAGGCGATGGCGCGCCGCCTCGTGCGGGACGCCCGCGGCGAGGTCGCCACGTTCGTCACCGCCCTCCGCGACGGCGCCGCTCCGCCCGTACCCGACCCGGTCGAGGTCGAAGAGGCACGCCGCGCGCCCCGGGCGGAAGGCCGCCTCCGCGACCGCACGCGCACGTTCGCGCTGGCCGCCTCCGCGACCGTCGGGCTCGGCACCGTCTTCGTCCTCGGCATGGTCGCCGCCGGTCGCTGGATCCGGGCCATCCCACTCGCCGCCGTCGACGCGTCGCCCGAGCTGGACGCGGCGCCGACGGCGGCGCCCGCCCCGATCACGGAGGAGGCCGTCGGCGACGCGGGGCCCGAAGACGCGCGCGTCGCGCGGGCCTCTCCGGTGACGTCGACCGCGACGCGGCCGGGGCGCCTCCTGCCCTCCTGGATGTCCGAGCGGCGCGAAGGCAGGGACTGCTGGTGCGTCCTCGAGGCCCCGGGCAGCCCGCACTGGAACGAGGCCGTCTGCCGCGAGCTCATCGACCCACCCCGATGCGCGTGCTGGTACCCCAGCGTGGCGGATCGCGCGTCTCGTGAGCTCGTCTGCCTCGAGCCCTTGGACGCGGGCCGCTGTCCGCGCTGGAACACCCCGGGCAAGGACGGGGCGGCATGTCAGGGCTACCGGCGCGGCACGGGCGCGCCGACGACCGGGGAGCTCGGATGCAACCGGTGCATGAACTGGCCGACCGGCACGCAGACGGCCCCGTGCACCGGCTTCGACGAGAGCACGGGCGCGGCGCGCTCCGGGTACCTGCGCTGTGATTGAGCTCGTCCTGCCCCTTGACGCGGACCTTCTACCTCTGGCTCTGTGGCCGGCGAGATGAGCGACGAGATCACCTGGGCGATCGGGCTGCTCGCAGGCGTCGTCCTGACGGCGACCGCCGTGAACCGGTACTCGCCGAAGCATCGCGCGCGGCTTCGCCGCGTGGTGGCGCTCTTCGTCGTCTTCGCGATCGCGCTGGGCCTCGAGCTCGCGTTCCGGGCGATGCACGTCGAGCGGTGGGCGGTCCGCTTCGGGGTCGCCCGCGAGCTCCTCCTCGCGTTCAACGTCGTGAACATCGGCGCGACGCTCGCCTTCTCGGTCGGGCTCCAGGTGACGGGCGTCGCGGTCCCGATGATCGCGACCGATCTGCTCGTCGGCGTCGGCTACATCGTCGCGACGTTGGGAGTCCTCTCCGGACACGGCCTCAACCCGACGGGCGCGCTCGCCTCGGCCGCCGTCGTCAGCGCCGTGCTCGCGATCTCCCTCCAGAGCACGCTCGGCAACGTCCTCGGCGGGATAGCGCTCCAGCTCGACGGATCCATCCGCGAGGGCGACTGGATCCAGCTCGAGGTGGGCCCGCACGTCCGGCAGGGCCGCGTGCGGAACATCCGCTGGCGCCACACGGTCGTCGAGACGCGCGACTGGTCGACGATCATCGTCCCGAACTCCGTGCTCCTCGCCAACAACATCACCATCCTCGGCAAGCGCGACGGCCGCGAGGTCCCGCAGCGGATGTGGGTCTGGTTCAACATCGATTTCCGCTACGCGCCGACGAACGTCATCCAGGTCGTGACCGAGGCGCTCGCGGCCGCGCCGATCCAGGGCGTCGCGGCCGACCCGCCGCCGAACTGCGTATGCATGGACTTCGGTCGCGACCTGCGCGAGAGCTTCGCGACCTACGCGGTCCGCTACTGGCTGACGGACCTCGCGGCCGACGATCCGACGAACTCGCGCGTGAGGGCCCGCGTGTACACGGCGCTCCGTCGCGCCGGCATCCCCCTCGCCCTCCCCGCGAAGCAGCTCTTCGTCGAGTTGGACGCCGAGCAGCGCCGCGCCGAGAAGGCCGACCACCGCGTGAGCGCGCGCCTCGAGGCGCTCCGGAACGTGTCGCTCTTCAAGGCCCTCACGGAGGCCGAGCTCCGGACGCTCGCGGAGGGGATGAGCCACGTGATCTACACGACGGGGGAGGTCATCACGCGCCAGGGGGCCGACGCCCACTGGCTCTACGTCATGACGGCGGGCACGGCCGAGATCCGCACGACGGTCGACCTCGACGGCGCGGGCCCGCTCCCCCCGCAGACGAAGGTCGTCGCCAGGCTCTCCGCCCCGGACTTCTTCGGCGAGATGGGGCTCATGACGGGCGAGCCGCGCCTCGCCGACGTCTGCGCGACGAGCGACGTCGACTGCTTCCGCCTCGGCAAGGCGACGTTCGAGCGCGTCCTCCTCGCGCGCCCCGAGATCGCGAATCTCCTCTCCGAGAAGCTCGCCACGCGCCGCGTCGAGCTCATCGCAGTGCGGGACGGGCTCGACGCGAGCGCGAAGCAGGCGCGCGAGGCGACCGAGCGCGATCGCATCCTCGGGTCCATCAAGTCGTTCTTCGGCGTATGAGGTCGGAGAGGAGGGTCGCGTGAGCCTGATCGGAGAGGAGATCCCCGCGCGGACGGGCGACGAGCTCGTGCGCTTCGTGCGTGCGCTCGGCAAGCACCGCTACGTGGAGGGCCGGCTTCATCTCGTCCACCTGTTCGCGATCGAGGCCGCGTACGAGGCGACGGAGGCCCCTGCCCTCGGCGACGCGGCCGCATGGGCCGCGGCCGTGCGCGCGGATCGGGGCGTCGATCGCGCGTCGAAGGACGAGCGCCTCCTCCGGACCGCGACCGACGCCGAGCTCGTCTCCGTCCTCACCGCGTTCTGGGCGCCGGAGACGGCGGAGAGCGGCGCGCGGGCCAGGGCCGCGCTCCGCGCGCGCCTCGCGGAGGCCGATGCGACCGTCGCCCCAGACGCGCTCCCCTTCGACGACGAGGCGGAGGAGGACGTCTTCCCGGTCCTCGTGGACGCCGGCTGGGAGCTCCTCCCGCTCGCGAGGCTCGAGCCCGATCGGCACAAGGGCGCGATCGACGCCTTCGAGGACTTCGAGATCGCGCGCTTCGAGGAGGAGAGCGCGATCCCGCCGAAGGCAGCGCTGCACGAGCTGCCCGCGCTCGGGCCGACGGAGCTCCTCTTTCCCTTCGACCCCGACGACCACGGCGTCCGGGCGCCGTTCGTCCTCTGGTGCTCCGGGAACGAGACCTACCTCGACTACGTGCTCCGCGGCGTCCTCCGCGCCTCGAAGCTCGGGTGACCGAGCTCACCCCTCGCGCGAGCGCGGCTCTGCCTCGGCGCCCTTCTCGACCGGGGGCTCCGCCGGAGCCTCACCGACCAGCGGCGGCTCCTCCACGGGGACCGGCTGCGGCATCACGTACTCGCGCGCCCAGGGCTCGCGCGGGGCGCGCAGGACCGCGACGACCCAGGCGACGAGGCCGAGGATCACGAGCGCCGTGACCCCGAAGAGCAGCTTGGCTTCCGGCATGCGGCCCCATCCTAGTCATGCGACCATGCGGGCGTGAAGCGTCGAATTCGGTCCCCGGCGAAGCCACCGCCTGCGAAGGCCCCTCCGCTCGCGGACGTCCGGGCGCGCATCGACGGGATCGACGACGTGATCCTCGGGCTCCTCGCCGAGCGGGCCGGCCTCGCGAAGCGCGCCGGCGTGCTCAAGCGGAAGGCGAAGGTCGAGGTCTTCCACGATCCCGACCGCGAGCGGAAGGTGCTCGAGCGCCTCGTCGGGAAGGGCGCGCGCGCGTTCCCGCCGGACGCCATCCGCGCCGTCTTCCGCGAGATCATGAGCGGCTGTCTCTCGATCGAAGAGCCGCTCCGCGTCGCCTATCTCGGACCCGAGGGGACGTTCTCCCAGATGGCGGCCCGCCATCTCTTCGGCCTCCAGCCGAGGTACCGCGAGTGCGCCACGATCGACGCCGTCTTCGACGCGGTCCGCTCGAAGGACGCCGCCTACGGCGTCGTCCCCTTCGAGAACTCGACCGAGGGGGCGGTGAGCATGACGTCGGACGCGCTCCTCGAGGGAGGGCTCCGCATCAAGCAGGAGTACGTCCTCCCCGTCTCCCACTGCGTGCTCTCGCGGGCGACGTCGCTCGGTGCCATCGACACCGTCTACTCCCACCCGCAAGCGCTCGCGCAGTGTCGGGCGTGGATCGCGCGGCATCTCCCGCGCGCACAGGTCGTCCAGACCACGTCGACCGCCGCCGCCGCGCGCGAGGCGCAGACGGACGACCGCGCCGCCGCGATCGGATCCGCCGTCGCCGCGGAGCTCCACGATCTGCCGGTCCTCCGGTCGAGCGTGCAGGACCGACCGGAGAACGCGACGCGCTTCGTCGTCATCGCCCGCGACGACGCGCCCCCCACGGGCAAGGATCGGACGACGATCGCGTTCGGCGTCGTCGATCAGAAAGGCGCGCTCCGTCGCGTCCTCACCCTCTTCGAGAAGAACGGGGTGAACCTCACCCGCATCGAGTCGCGTCCGAGCCGCAAGCAGGCCTGGCACTACGTCTTTCTGATCGACGTCGACGGCCACCGCCTCGACCCGCACCTCGCGAAGGCCCTCCGAGCGGTCGAGCGGACCGCCGATTTCGTCAAGATCGTAGGGAGCTACCCGAGGGCTGGATCGACGCCCCGCGGTCCATCCGCCTGATCCGGGAAGGATCCAATTCGTATGGCTTCGACGCGCCAAGTCACGAGAATC
The DNA here is from genome assembly GCA_022842465.1 of Polyangiaceae bacterium. GTDB lineage: Bacteria > Myxococcota_A > Polyangia > Polyangiales > Polyangiaceae > Labilithrix. Next base: position 9,233 of record JALHPN010000145.1, read on the forward strand.
GTTGTCCACGCGCCTGGCCCCAGTCCTGCACAACTGTCGTCCACGGTAGGCAGGGCGCCGTCGCGCTCTCCCGAGGGAGGACATCGACCATGGGTTTCCGAACGCTTCTTGCGCTTCTCGCCATCGCCCCCGCGTGTCTCGGGGTCGCGTGCTCGAGTGAGGTCACCGAGGACGACGGCAGCGGCGACGAGAGCTCGGCGCTCGCCGAGGAGGCCGGCCCGGTCGACCCGGAGGCGGCCCAGGGGAGCGCCGACTACGGCACCCAGGTCTGGAAGATCAAGAACAACTGGACCGACCGGAACCCGGCGACCGGAAAGACGTTCGAGCAGGACTACGTCGACTGGGTCGCGGCCTACCCAAAGACCAAGGGCTTCAAGTACGGCGAGACGGTCAAGATGAAGACGCCGCCGGGCGCGCCCTACGAGAAGGAGCTCGACGCTCCGACGCTCGAGTGCGCCGACACGGCCCTCTTCACGCGCGCCGCCTTCGCCGCGCTCCTCGGCCTCCCCTTCTACGTGAAGTCGGGCGACATCTACGCCGGCCACTTCGGGTTCGTGAACCCGTCCGGCGTGTTCCACCCCACCTTCGGCGCCAACTACAAGCGCATGTACAAGGACTTCGAGGGCCAGTGGCGCCCCGGACAGCCCTGGCCGTCGGACAGGAGCCTCCGAACGAAGCACGCCGCGAGCTACTCGAGCGGCGACGAGACCTTCGTCGAGGAGTCGCCCGGCGTGAAGGGCGGCGCGGGCGCGTGGTTCGACGAGTTCTTCCTGAACAAGCGCGTCGGCCACTTCATGATCAAGCTCGTGGACCTCTTCGGCAGCGTGAACCTCGCGCAGGAGGGGAACATGTTCCACATCGCGCCCGAGGCGACCCTGCCGGGGGACGCGCTCGTCCACCGCAGCGGCAAGTACCGGCCCATCGGCCACACCCTCTTCGTCTACCAGTCGCGCACGGTGCGGCCGGGACGGATGGAGATCGAGGTCGTCTCCGGCTCGATGCCGGCGCGCCAGGCCAGCTGGGAGCCGCACTACCAGTCGCGGGGCTACTTCCTCGCGTCCAACGCGGGCGCCCCGGAGACCGTGGAGGAGTGCAAGCCCGACTACTCGCTCAACTACGAGAACAAGAGCGAATGCCGGAAAGAGCTCGACACGCGGGCGAAGGCCGAGACGGCCGCGTGCCCGGGCGGCTACGTCGAGCACTCGTACGACAAGACGAAGTGCGTGCGCTACGCGATCATCCCGTCGGAGACGACGGACGTGAGGAAGTTGGGCGGCGGCATCCGACGCTTCCGCACGCCGGTGAAGGCGGCCGGTCGCTGGAAGAGCATCGTCCCGGCGAGCGCGCGGAGCTTCTACATCCCGGACACGGACGTCGAGCGCATCGGCGAGCGGATCAAGCAGTTCGAGCAGCTGCTCGACCTCGGAACGCCCGAGGAGCGCAAGGTGGCGGCGCTCGCCACGATCGAGAGCAACCGTGACTACATCAAGAGCGCGCCCTCGACCTGCTCGAAGCGCAAGTCCCGCGAGGAGGCGTTCCAGGACCTCTACCGCGCCTTCTCGGACGCGGGCGAATACGACCGCACGAAGATCGACAAGGAGCACCGGAAGCTCGAGGACTACGTCTTCGCGGAGCTCGACTACGACACCTCGCGGACCTGCTGCTGGAACAGCACGAAGCCCGAGCACTACGAGACCGTCATGAAGTGGGCGGACGCCGAGATGAAGAAGGCCGACACCCAGGGCGTGTGCAAGGCGCCCCCGGTCTTCAAGGCGACCGGCACCGGCGACGGCTACACCAGCATCCGCGCCTACGCCCAGGCGAACAACCTCCCCTTCCCCGAGGCCTGGACCGAGGACGAGCCGTGCAAGGCGAAGGACATCACCGACGACACCGTCACGCAGCGCGGTCTGGACGCGGACTACTGCAAGGCGAACGCGCCCGCAGAGCCGCAGCCCTGATTCGCTGAGCGAGCTCCTCCGAGAGCGAGGCCGCCGCGCGCGGTCTCGCTCTTCGCTCGTTCCATCGGCGCGTGCTGCTAGCATCGGCAGCGTCGATGAGGGACGGCTCGCGCACGCTCCGGTCCATGGCCGTCCTCCTGCTCGTCGTCGCGCTCGTCGCGCTCGTCGGGTGCAGCGAGGCGATCGCCGGCGCGAACGACGTCGAGCTCAGCTACGAGGCCGACAGGCTCACGGGCGGGCCCGCCGTCGACCTCCGCATGCTCGTCCTCCGGCGCCTCGCGGCGGCTCAGATCGGCGCGGACGTGACCGACGAGGGCGCGAAGGTCCGCATCGTCGTGGACGAGGGGCTCTCCGCGTCGGTCGACGAGCTCGTCACGTGGTCCGGGACCCTCGCGCTCTACGCGACGGATCCGAGCGCGGCGTTCACGCCCCTCGATCCGACGGGCCTCGAGGCTGCGTCGGCGACGACCCCGTCCGGGAGCACCGAGCGCTGGTTCGAAGGGCCGCGCGAGGCCGTCGTCCGGGCCGCGGAGCATGCGGGGATCGACCGGGAGCATCGCGTGCTCGTCGAGCCGCTCCGCGGTGCGGCGCGGCGCGAGGCGCGCTGGCGGACACGCGTCGTCCACGCCAGGCCGCTCGGCGAGATCGACGACGGCTTCTTCGTGAGCTGGGGCGACGGCGCGACGCTCCGGTTCCGGGCCGAGGCGGGGAGCGAGGCGAGCTCGACGCTCGGACAGGCGCGTCGGAGGGCGGCAGGCCAGGCTCCCGCGGTGGAGGTCCTCGCTCGCGGGCGCACGTCGCTCGGGACGCCGTCGGTGGCCGCGGACGCGCTCCTCGTCGACTTCGGGGAGGGGCCCCAGGCCTACGCGCGCGCGCAGCAGGAGAGGAAGCTCATCGCATCCCCGCGCCTCCCGCATCTCCGGCGCGTCGGCGCGGTCGGTCTCCCCCCCGACCGGATCCTCGGGGCGGCGTGCGTCTTCCTGCCGGTGCTCCTCTCGCTCGGCTGGCTCGTGTTCGTGCGGCGCTTCGACCGCGCGCACCCCGAGCCGATGTGGCTCGTCGCCGTGACGTTCGCGTTCGGCGCCTTCGCCGCCTTCCCCGCGGCGCTCCTCGAGGCGGGGATCGCGCGCTTGTCGCCCTGGCTCGATCCCAGCTACGCGTCGCTCGGCGGAAGGCTCGCGGCCCTCCCGCTCTCCTTCCTCGTCTTCACGCTCGTCGTCGGCCTCGTCGAGGAGGGCGCCAAGCTCGGTGGCGCGCTCTTCGCTGCGCGGCGCAAGGAGTTCGACGAGCCGGTCGACGGGATCGTCTACGGCGTCGTCTCGTCGCTCGGCTTCGCGGCGGCGGAGAACGTCCGGTACTTCGCGATGAGCCGCCTCAGCGCTCCGGCGGTCATCGCCCGCTGCTTTCTCGCGGTGCCGGCGCACATGTTCTTCGGGGCCATCTGGGGTTACGCGCTCGGCGCCCAGCTCGTCACGCACAAGAGGTGGCGGGTGGTCCTCGCGACCTTCGGCGCGGCGGCGGCCCACGGGCTCTTCGACAGCCTCCTCGCCGCCGACGGCGCGGCCGGGTTCGCGCTCGTGCTGAACCTCCTGCTCGCGTCGGCCTTCGTGACCGTGATCCGGCGCGCGCTGCGCCACGGCGTCGTGAGCGAGGAGGCGAAGGCCGTCCCCGCCATGGAGCGACGGCTCTACCGCGTCGGCCGCCCGAAGGTGTTCGTCGGCGCGGCCGTCGCCGTCCATCTCCTCGCGCTCGGGATCTTCGTCCTCGGCGTCTGGTACCAGTACGCGCGGCATCGGCCGTCGCTCGCCTTCGTCGGCGGCTCGTCGGTGATGGTCGTCCTCCTCGCGGCGGCCGCGCTCGGCGTGTCGAACGCCCTCCCGCTCGACGTCGCCGTGGACTCGTTCGGGGTGACGTTCGCCGGAGCGGCTCGGGCGTGGTCGCGGATCCGGTCGTTCGCGCAGAAGGAGGATCACGTCGAGCTCGACTGCGAGGCGGGGCCCATCATGCTCGGCCCCGGCGACCCGGACGTCGTCGCGGAGATCGCGCAGGATCTCGGCGCCCACCTCGGCTCCGGCCCGAGCGGGCGCGTCGCGACCTTGATGGCGGTCGATCGCTCGCGCCGGTGAGCCGTTACTTCTTGGCGCCCGCGTCCTTCGCGGGAGCGGCCTTCGCGACGCCGGCGTCGACCCCGACGATCGCGAGCAGCTCGATGTCGAACTTCAGCGCCGCCTTCGGCGGGATCTTCTCTCCGCTGCCGTTCTCGCCGTAGGCGAGCGTCCAGGGGATCGTGAGCTTGCGCTTGCCGCCGACCTTCATCCCCGGGACGCCCTCGTCCCAGCCCTTGATGACGGCGCCCTTGCCGAGCGTGAACTCGAAGGGGTCCTTCCCGACGGAGCTGTCGAACTGCTTCCCGTTCATCAGGGTGCCCGTGTAGTGGACCTTCACGGTGTCGCCCGTCTTCGCCTCGGGCCCGGTGCCGACGACCTCGTCGACCTTCTGGAGCGTGTCCGGACCCGGCGGAAGCGGCGGGGCCGCCGCCGGCTTGTAGTCGGACTCCGGCTCGGCGGTCGTCTTCGAGCACGCGCCGAGGGCGAGGGCGTTCACGAGGAGGAGCGAGACGATCGGACGAAAGCGCATGACGCCCCGATTACCACGATCGGCCGCGCCGAGTCAGCCGGACTCCTCAGGGAGCGATCGCGTCGGGGAGAGACGCCCCCGTCCCCGAGAGCGCGGCGCCGAGGTTCAGCACGGCGGTGAGCTGCGGGCGCGTGGCGTGGACCGTCGCGGTGACGTGCCCTGGGTCGCCCGCGTCGGGCGCGACGTGCACGCCGCCGAGGAGCCCGCGGGTCGCCGTCTCGACGAGCGGCGTGCCGGACAGCCGACGGATGCGCTCCACGAGGCGCGCGGCGAAGGCGCTCCCCGCCGTCGCTCCCTCGGCCTCGACGTCGAGGCGCGCGTCCGCCTCCTCGCCGTGCGTGAGGGTGATCGTGAAGCGGACCCGGCGGACGTCGGACCAGAGCGGATCGCCGCGGAGGCCCACCTGCGACGCGGGCTCGCGGAGGACGAGGAGGACCGCGTGGTCGCCGCGCGCGCGGTCGAACGCTGCCCTCGTGGGCGCGCGCACCGTCTCCGGCCGTCCCGGCGCGAACAGCTCGTCGTCGCCGATCCGCACGACCCCGACCGGTCGCGGTCCGCCCGGGCGGAGCGCGCCGAAGGCGCGGAGCGACGGGTCCCCGAGGCCGACGCGGACGAGCACGGGCGCGTGCTCGAGCTCGCCGAAGGCGGGTCCACGGACGACGAAGGACCCGGGCACGTCGCCGGTCCGCGCGTGGACGGCGCGCACGCCGCGGAGGACCTCGGAGAGCTTCGTGGCGAACGCTCGGAGCGTCGGCAGAGGGATGCGGTCGGCGTCCACGAGGAGGACGGCGTCCTCCGACAGGAGATCGTCGTCACGCGACCAGACCGGAGCGCCGTCGCTCGCCGCGCTCGGGGCGGGCGCCGCAGACTCTCGCGACGCGCAGGCGACGAGGCCGAGGAGCGCGACCGCGCGCGCGCGGCTCACGGCGGAGGCGCTCCGACGCCGAGCTGCTGCTCCATGAGGTTCACGAGCTGCTCCACCTGCTCCGCCGTCGCGTGGACGCGGAGCTGGACCTTGTTCCCGACGGGCACGACCTTCGCGCCGTCGAGGAGTCCCTTCGTCATCGTGCTCACCGTGATCCGGATGATGCCGAGGTTCACGCCCGTCTGGTTGACGCGATCGAGCGTCTGCGTGAGATCGCGCGCGATGTCCTGCGCGGCGGCATCGTCACCGCAGTCTCCCTCGCCGAAGACGTCGGCCCCGCCGCTCGCGTCGGGCACGACCCAGAGGCGGATCTCGGACAGCTTGTTCGAGAACGTGAGGCCGCGGATGCTGATCTGCTTCCACGGATCCTTCACCGTGAGCCGGACCGCCTCGTTCGGCGCGACCTTCCGCGAGTAGTCCGTCTTCACGAGCTGCGGCGCGAGCCGCGCGGCGTCGGCCTTCGGGACGACGACGAGGACGCCCTTCTTCACGCGCATGAAGACACGCTCGGCCTGGTCGGCCTTGCCGAGCGAGGCCTTGACGCCGGGGACGCCGACGTCGAAGGGGCCGCCGCCCGCGTACGTCGCCGCGATGGCCTCGACCGCGCTGTCGACGACCGCGTCGGGGAGGTTCGAGTAGCGGACGATGACGAGCGTCTTCTCCGTGTGGATGAGGGAGGGGCCGTAGATGAGGATGTCGTCCACGTCGTTGACGGGGTCGATCGTCGCCGGCGCGCCGCGGAGAAAATCCTGCCACTGCGGGAGCCGCACGAGGAGCCTCGAGATCCGCGGCGCCATCGTGTGCTGCCGGATCCGCGCGATGTTGAGCCGGAGGCTCACGTTCACCTGACCGGCAGAGGCGAGGCTCTTCGCGCCGAGCATCGCGGCGGGATCGCGCGGACCGCCTGCGCCGGGGAGGCCGCCGTCGACGACGGTCGCGAGGAGGCCTCCGGCGTCGCCCGCGCCGGCGTCGCTCGGATCGACGTCGACGCTCGTCCCTGCGCCTGCGTCCGAGGTCGCGAGCGGGACGCCCCCGTCCGTGTCTTCCGCGTCGGGGACGGGCGCGCCGGCGTCGACGGGCGGCTTCGGCTTCGGCTTCGGCCCCGCGTCGGCCTTCTTCGCGAGCGGGCCGTTCGGATCGTCGGCCTCGGGATCATCCACCTTCGGGGGCGCGGCGGCGGGCTCCGGAGGCGGCGCCTCCTCCTCCCCGAGGAGGTCGACCGGGATGGCGAGCTCCCCGTCGACGTCCTTCAGCGAGACGCCGGTGTCGAGCGACACAGCGCCCCACGGCGTGACCGCGGCGTGTACGAGCAGCGAGACGACGAGGCCGATCGCGAGCACGATCTGGAGGCGCCGCGCGTCCCAGAAGCGGGCGGGCCCGTTCGGCTTGGCCGCTCCCGGCGCGGGTGCGGTCGCGTGCGGCGCGGTGGGCGCCTCGTTCGCCGCCCCGATCCGCGGGTCGCCGCGGAGCGCGAGCGGACGTGCCCTCCGCCTTCGCGGGGAGCGCGTCTCCCTAGCCACAGGCGACCCTGTTCACGGACACACCGTAGGACGAAGGCCAGCCGGAAACCATCGTGATTTCCCCGGGTCCACCCCCGCGGCGGGGCGGCACACGGCTCGCTTCACGTACCTCCGGGCTCGAGCTCGACCATGCCTGAAAGACCCCGTACGTCCGCGACGACTCTCCAAAAACTGGTTCCCGCGCACGGCTTCTGGCACACGATGAGGCGCGCCGCGTCTCCGGTTGGACGCCGCGAAGCCCCCATGCGAAGCCCCTCGGCCCCGATGACGGCTCCTCCTCCCCCCTCCCGCCGACGGTCGCGCGCCCGAGGCCCGCTCCTCGCCGCCCTGATCGGCGCGGTCGGCGGCGCGGTCGGTCTCGCGGCGTGCTCCGAGGGCAGCTCCACCGGCCCCTTCGGCTCGGCAGGCAAGCCTGCGAAGGAAGCGGCGAAGGCGAAGGATCGCGACGCCGGCGGCCCGATCGCCGCGAAGCCCGTCACGGACGCCGGGACGACGACGACGTCCGCGTCGCTCCCGGAGATCCCGGCCGACTCTCCGAACATCGGGGCCCTCTTCCTCCAGACGCCCGTCATGAGCGACATGGAGTGGCCGGCGCGCGACGACGACGCGAAAAAGCGCGACAAGGACAAGTCCGCGATGCGCATCGGGTACCTGCGCCAGGGCACCAGGGTGCCGGTCATCCCCGAGCCGCACCCGAAGTCGAACTGCAAGGAGGGCTGGTACGAGCTCGTCCAGGGCGGCTTCGTCTGCGGCAAGTACGCGTCGCTCGATCTGAACCACCCCCGCATGAAGCTCGGGCCCCACGCGCCGAACCTCGCGGGGCCCCTCCCCTACGAGTACGGCTACAACATCCAGCACGGGACGCCCCTCTACCGGACGCTCCCGTCGCGCGAAGAGCGCGTGAAGCTCGAGCCGTGGCTCGCGCCGAAGAAGGCGAAGCCGAAGCCGAAGGTCGAGGACGAGAGCGCGACGGCGTCGTACGGCGACGACCTCGACGCGGGCGCGCCCCTCCAGCTCGCGAGGGCGACGACGGCGATCGGCGTCACGGCGACGACGACCGACCCGTTCGGGCTCGGCGAGAGCGGCGAGCCGACGACGCCCTGGTACCTCCGCGAGCACGACGGCGGGAAGCCCCAGATCACCCTCGACGAGCTGAAGGGCGAGGGCCCGGTCGCGCGACGCATGGTCAAGGGCTTCTTCGTCGCGCTCGACAAGGAGATGCGCGAGAACGGCGCGCGCTGGTGGCGGACGACGGGGAACCTCCTCGCGCCGTACGAGCGCGTCTTCCCGCACAAGGCCGCGAGCGAGTTCAAGGGCGTGTGGCTGAACGAGGCCGCGCCCACGGCCGACGCCGCCGACGGCGGAGCGCCCGTCGCGACGCGCCTCCCGACCCCCGACCTCTGCAAGTACGGCAGCAAGTCCCAGGTCGGCATCGTCCTCTACTACAAGGCGAAGAAGTACGAGATCAGCCCGAGCAAGAAGGCCGCGATCGCGGGCGACGCGCTCGGTCGCCACGCCGTCGTGCGGCTCACCGGCGAGTCGGTGAACATCAACGGCGCGGTCTACGACCAGACCGACGAGGGCTTCTGGGTCCGCTCGAACGAGCTCACGAAGACGAGGCCCGGCGAGCCTCCGAAGGACCTCGCCCCGGGCGAGAAGTGGATCGACGTCAACGTGAAGACGCAGACCCTCGTGGCCTACGAGGGCGACAGGGCCGTCTATGCCACCGCCGTCTCCACCGGCAAGGAAGACAAGCAGGACAAGGAGAAGGACCACCACACGCCCACGGGCACGTGGCGGATCCGCGAGAAGCACGTCGCCGCGACGATGGACGGCGACGTGGCGAGCGACGGCCCGTACTCGATCGAGGACGTGCCGTGGATCATGTACTTCAACGGCAGCTACGCGCTCCACGGCGCGTTCTGGCACAACAACTTCGGCCGCATGCAGAGCCACGGCTGCGTGAACCTGGCGCCGAAGGACGCCCACGAGATCTTCGGCTGGACGGAGCCGCGCATGCCGGAGGGCTGGCACGGCGTCTGGGCGACGAGCGAGAAGCCCGGCACGCGCGTCGTCGTGCACGAGTAGCGCGGCGGGCGGCTCAGCGCTCGTCGGCGCGGACGTCGTCGAAGCGGATCGACACGCCGGGATGCGGCACGTTCTGGGAGCTGGCGCCGAGCCCGTACGAGACGGAGGACGGCGTCGACGGCGGCGGAAAGACGAGGTCCTGGCGATCGAGGACCTCGGTGCCATCCATGCTGATCCGGAAGCGGTTCGACGTGAGGCGCACCTCGACGTCGAAGGCGTGCCACGTGCCGTACGTGATCGGCTTCGTCAGCGTCCGGAACGCGTCGGCGGGCGCAGCCACGCTGACGTATGCGATGACCGACCGATCCGGCATGACCTCGAGCGTCGCGATGACGTTCGTGGAGGCGACGCGCACGTTGAACTCGAAGACGTGCGTACCCCGGTCGCCCGCGAGGATCACGGGCGCGTCCATCCGCATCGCGAAGCGAAGCCGGACGTCCTCGTAGACGTTCGGCAGGAACTTGTACGCCGACGTCACCTGCTGGGCGCTCGTCCGCGACGTCGTCACGTGGAGGGCGCGCGTCGGCGATCGCGACTCGCCCGCCTCGACGGCGAGGGTCGTCCCCGGAGCGACCAATGTGCTCGAGAAGGCCGCGATGCCGGCGCCGTCCTCGAAATCGGTGCAGAAGACCGCGCTCGCGTCGCAGAAGGCGTCGCCCGCCTCCGCCCCGGCATCGTGGGGGCCCGCGGCGTCGTCGGGGAGCGCGCCGCTCGAGGAGCCCTCCGAGGACGACCCGCCGGAGTCCGTTGCCGCGCCCGGAGGCGCGCCGTCTGGCGCGAGCTCGTCCGCGCCGGAGAAGTCGCTCGTCGACACGAAGAGCGAGCAGCACGGCAAGAGGACGAGCCCGACGAGGAGACCGCCGAGGCGCTCGCGCATCCTCGGGAGCGTACCACCCGCGCGGCGCTCAGCTACACCCGCCGGCGATCACCGGGCGAAGGAGGACGCCGGGGTCGGTGTGGGGGCGGCTCCTCGACGCGACCTCGCGGACGCGGTCGAGCGCCGTCAGCATGCGCGGGAGGTCCCGACCGCAGAGCGCCCAGAGCTGAGCCATCTCCTCCTTCCCCGACCCGTAGGTCCGGTACTGGATGAACGTGGCGTTCGTGAGCGGTCGCTTCACGGAGAGCTCGGCGCGGAGCCGCTCGACGATCTTCTTCTTCTCGGCGAGCTTCGTCGCGCGCGGGAAGCGGCCCGCATAGAGCTTCGCGAGCTCCTCGTAGGCGCTCCGCATCACCTTGCCGCGACGCTCGCCCCGCGCCCGCTGCTCCAGGAAGGCCTGCTTCTCCTCCGAGTCGTCGCCGAGCGTCTCGTCCATGTACTCGAGGGCGAGCGTGTCGCCGACGAACGAGGCCATGCTCTCGTTGAGCGTGCTCTGCCCGGGGACGTAGAACGTCGCGTGGAGCGTCTCGTGGAGGATGACGTCGGCGAGCTCGCCGAGCGCCTCGGGGCCCTCCGTGATCATCGTCGACAGGATGGGGTCGTCGAACCAGCCGAGCGTCGAGTACGCCTGCGAGGGTCGCACGTCGACGTCCCAGCCCTCCCCCGAGAGATCCTTCGCGTAGGAGACGGCCTCGCGGCGATCGAACCAGCCCGTGTACGTGATGCTGCCGACCACCGGGAAGCTCCACGTCCGCGGGCGGAAGCGGAGCGGCTCGCTCGCGCTGACGACCCACACGACCGCCGGTCGACCGATGCGGACGAAGCGCTCGTAGTTCCGCGTGCGACGGAGGCCGTGCCGCTCGCCGAACGCCTTGATGCGCGGTACGTGGGCGAGGAGCTCGCGCGTGCGCTTGTCGAGGCGCCCCTCGGTGACGACCTCCTCGATCGAGACCCCTCGGCCGTTCAGCTGCTCCTGCCCGGCGGCGGCTTGCGTCACGTATCGCGCCGAGGCGCAACCGGAGAGCGACGAGAGCGCGAAGACGGCGAAAGCGACGAGGTGGAGAGGACGCACGAGCCCCAAGTCTCCGTCTCCGCGCGTCTCCGAGCAAGCGAGCCGTGGAGCCCATGCGGAGGCCTCGGGCGTGTTCGCTTGACGCGGGGCGCGTGTCTCGGCAAAACCGTGCGAGGAAAATCGAACCGATGGATCAGCTCTCCGCGCACCTCGATCGTGGTTGGGACCTCGCGCAGAAGGGCGATGCGGCCGGCGCGAGCGCCTGCGCGCGACGCGCCCTCGAGCTCGATCCGCAGTCCCCCGAGGTGCACAACCTCCTCGGCTACACCGCGGCGCTCGCCGGCGACTCGGACGAGGCGCTCGAGCACTACCGCCAGGCGATCGCGCTCGACGAGACGTACCTCGAGGCGATGTTGAACGCCGCCGAGGTCCTCATGAACCCGCTCGGCGAGTGGGACGAGGCGGTGCAGCTCTGCGACGACGCGCTCGAGTACGCGGAGACGAAGGAGGAGATCGCCGACTGCATCCTCCTCCGCGTCGACGCGCTCCTCGGCAAGGGAGACGACGCCGAGGCCAAGCGCTCGATGGCGCGCCTCCCGGAGCCCCCGTTCGAGAACGGGAGCTACACCTTCCTCATCGGGCGCGCGTTCTACGAGCTCGCGGAGAGCGAGAAGGCCCTGCCCTTCATCGAGGAGGCCGTGCGGCTCGATCCCGAGCACGCCGACGCGCACTACTACCTCGGCCTCCTCCGCGACGACGCGGGGGACGGGCGCGGCGCGGTGGAGTCGTTCCTTCGCTCGCGGGCGCTCGACGCGTCGCGGCCGGGCGCGCCGGGGGCGCCGTCGCCGGACGGCTTCGTCCAGGTCGTGAAGCGCTCGCTCACCGGGCTCGACGCCCTGCTCGGCCGCTACGTCCGCGACGCCGAGGTCTACATCGTCGACGTCCCGGGCGCGGAGCTCGTCGTCGACGGCGTCGACCCGCGCGCGCTCGTCGTCCTCGACACCCGCGCGCAGGAGGACGAGGACAGCGTCGCCGCGCGCCTCTTCGTCTACCAGCGCAACGTCGAGCGCGCCGCCGGCACCGCCGGCAACCTCGAGGCCGAGCTCGCCTCCGCCCTCGAGCGCGAGATCACGAGCGCCTTCCTCGACCGCGAGGTCCCCGAGCCCACGGCGGACAAGTCTCAGTTGAACTAGGGCGTCGCGAGGCAGGTCGATGAGCCGGCTCCTCCCGCTCGACGTCCTCTCCGCACGACTCCGCGTCGCGTGTGGCCTCGTCCTCGCGGCGGTGCCGCTCGCCCTCCTGGGCGGGCTCGCGCGATCCGTCGGGCCGCTGCCGGCGATCGCCGCGGCGCTGCTCGCGACGCCTATCCTCACGCCGGCGCTGACGCCGCTCTGCGCCGAGATCGGTCTCTTCCGCTATCACGCGCGCTTTCTCCTCGCGATGCCCGCGGGGCGCCGACGGATCACGCTCCACCTCGGGACGGGCCTCGACCGGATCGTGCGACGTAGGGAGCTCGGCGGTCTCGGCGGCCCCCGCGTGCGCGCGCGTGTGCTCGCCTCCGCGCTCGAGGGTCTCCTCGCGCTGGGGGCGGCGACCGCGCGCGGCGACGTCCACCCGGAGACCGAGATCACCGCGACCTCGTACTTCTTCAGCGCGCGAACCGCCCGTCGACTGGGGTTCGAGATCGTGGAGCCCGGCCCGCTGGCGGCGGCACTCTTCCTGCTCGGCTACGTCGACGCTGCGTTCTGGCTCTCGCTCACGAATCGCCGCCTCTCGCTCCCGCGCCTCGGTGCGCTCCGACAGGTGCGCACGACCGCGGCCACCCTCGCCCTCGGCGACGCGTCGATCCGTAGGCTCCGCCGCCGGCTCGAGGTCAGCGTCGCTCGCCTCCCCGAAGCTTGAGGCGTCGCGAAGACGCGACGTATCGACCTTGTCAGGGAGGCCCTGGGCAGGGGCGCTCGGCGGTGCGCTCCGGGAGGGGGTGACGCCAGCGGACGTCGCCGTTCGCGGAGCGCGCCTCGAGGGTCGCCGTCACGCGCGCGAGGCACGGGCCGACATCCGACGAGGGCTCGCCGATCACGACGTGCAGCGTGGGCTCGACGCCGGCGGCGTCCGCGGGAGGGCGCGCGACGGAGGCCGCGACGGCGGGCATGTCGAGGCCGGGGGAGAGGTAGCGGCACGGGCCGGCGGAGGCGAGCCGGGCGACCTCGCGGCGCGGCGGGGAGAGGAAGAACTCCTCGATCCGTCGAGGAGTCGCCGCGCAGCTCGCGGGATCGACCGCGACGACGCCGCAGCTTCGCGCGGCCTCCTCGCGCGCGAGCTCGCCCTCCCCCGGCGGAGGACCTCCCTGCCGTCCCGTCGCACGGCTCTGCCACAGGACGAAGGCCTTCCCGGCGCGCGCGAACGGCGTGACCTCGGCGCGGTCCGCGCTCACGGGAGAAGGGATGGCCACCGCGCACGTCCGCGACGACGACCGCACGTCCGGATCCACGAACGCGACCTCGCGGCGCCGGGCTCCCTCCCCTCGCACCACGGCCAGCGACGTCCCCACCCGGAAGAGCGCGGTCCCGCTCACGTCGGCGAGACGCCACCGCTCCGTCCCGCTCTCCAGATCGAGCGCGACGAGCATCGGCCGGAGCACGTAGACCGCGCCGCGTCCCCGATCGAGGAAGACCTCCGGCGCCACGGCAGAGACCTCCAGCCTCGCCGTGCGCGCCTCCTCCGCCACCGCGCGAGCAAACCGCGCGGCGTCGTCACGCGCGATGGCCTGCAGCGCGCGGCTGTCTTGTCCGCCGGTGCTCCCTCCGCCTCCCGGCCCCGGCCCCGGCCCCCGCGCCCGGCACGCCGCCACCAGGACGATCGACGAAGCGAGCAAGGAGGAGAGCGCACGCACGGGGAGAGCAGTATCCCGCGCCGCCCACGACGGTCAAACCGCGCCCTGCCCCCGAGCGCGGTGAGGTGTTCGTCGACGAGGGGACGAGGAGACGAGGAGGGCTTGCGGGGGGAAGGCCACGTCGTCGCTCCTCCGCGAGCCGAGCACAACGGCTCGGCTACGCCGCTTCGACCGGGCGCGGGGTGTCTAATGCCACACCCCGAGGCCGAGCCCGAAGTTCTCGTAGCGCGGGGCGACGTCGACGAAGGCCTTCAGCCGCCATGTGACGTCGGGGAGGATCCCGAAGACGTCCCAGGCGAAGAGCTTCACGTCGCCGCCGAACGTGAGGTGCTGCCGCGTCGAGCCGTCGGCGAAGCGCGAGGGCTCGAAGTAGACGCCCGCCCGGAGGCGCATCCGGTTCGGGATCACCTCGCTCTCGGCCGCGAAGCGCGGGGACGCGGTCAGGCGGCGCCCCACGAGGTCGCGTCGCTGGTCGAGGAGCCCGTCGAGCGCCACGGCCTCCTCGCTCGTCCCCGACACGAGCACGCTCGCGAGGAGGAGGAGGTAGGGCCTCGGCCAGTTCGCGTGGCGGGCGCGGCGCGCGAGGAGGAGCGCCCGCTCGTGGTCCGCGAGCTCCGCCTCCTCCCCTTCGCGGGCGAGGGCCTCTTCGCGCGCGATCTCCGCGGCGCGGCGCGCGCGCTCCCCGCGCGTCGCGATCGGCGACCGCTCGAGCGCGGCGAGCTCCGCCGCGTGGGCGGCGACACGCTCGGCGCGCTTCACGGTGATCGACGCGGCGAGCGCGCGGCTCTGATCGTGGGGGTTGATCCAGCGCGGATTCAGCGGC
>JALHPN010000146.1 GCA_022842465.1 Polyangiaceae bacterium
GGCGGCGGCCGCGGCAAGTAGCCGCGACGCCTGACGCCCTGCGCGCGCCCACCCCTGGTGCCGTGTAGAGGGGGTCAGCCGCGTGCGAGACCGAGCGGTGCCAAGGAGGCGAGCGAGACGTACTTCTGTACGTCGCAGCGAGCCGACGCCGGCAACGCGACGGCATCGCGCGCGGATGGCCCGCTCTACGAGCCGAAGCGGGAGGAGAGGCGGGAGGTGATCGTGTCGATGACCTTGATGCGGGCGAGGTGCTTGTCGTTGGCTTCGACGACGGTCCAGGGGGCGACGGAGGTGCTCGTGCGGTCGATCATGTCGCCGGCGGCCTCGACGTAGGCGTCCCACTTGTCGCGGTTACGCCAGTCCTCGGGCGTGATCTTGTACTGCTTGAACTTCGTCCGCTCGCGCTCCTTGAAGCGCTTCAGCTGCTCGTCCTTCGTGATGGCGAGCCAGAACTTCACGACGACCGTGCCGCTCGCGATGAGCTGCTCCTCGAACTCGTTGATCTCGGCGTAGGCGCGCGTCCACGCCGTGTCGGTCGCGAAGCCCTCCACGCGCTCGACGAGCACGCGGCCGTACCACGAGCGGTCGTAGATCACGAAGCGGCCGTGGCGCGGTACGTGTCGCCAGAAGCGCCATAGGTACGGGTGGGCGCGCTCCTCGTCGGTCGGCGCGGCGACCGGGATGATGGAGTACTGGCGCGCATCGAGGGCATGCGTGACGCGCCGGATGGCGCCGCCCTTGCCGGCCGCGTCCATCCCCTCGAAGACGATGACGACGGAGTGCTCCTTCATCGCCGCCGAGCGGCTCAGCTTGTTGAGCGCCCCCTGCGCGACGGGGATCTTCTTCTCGTACTTCTCCTTCGAGAGCCGCTCGGTGAAGGGCAGGCTCCGGAGGATGCCGCTCGTGTCGACCGTGCGGAGCACGCGGCTCGACGTCGAGGCGGTGGCCCTCTCCTTCGCGCCCCTCGCGAGCTTCGTGCCCTTCGCGCCCGCGGACTTCTTCATCGCCGCCGCGACCTTGTTCGCGGCGGCGATCCCGTCGAGGCGCGCGCGCATCGCGGCGTGGATGGCCTTGCCGGCGGTGAGCTGGCGGTAGTTCGGGTCGGTGCCCTCGATGACGACCCACGGAGCCTCGCCCGTGCTCGTCTCGCGCAGCACGATCTCGCTCGCGCTCGCGTACCGGTCGTAGAGCTTGAAGTTCTGCCAGTCCTCCTTCGTCACCCGCCAGCGGGTCGCCTTGTTCGACTCGAGCTCGCGGAGGCGCTTCTTCTGCGACTTCTTCGAGAGGTGGAACCAGAGCTTCACGAGGACGATCCCCTCGTCCGTGAGCATCCTCTCGAACTGCCTGACGCGATCGATCGCGACGACGAGGTCGGCCTCGCCGAGCTTCCCGGTCGCGCGACCGACGATCGGCTGGGTGTACCAGTTGCCGAACAGCACCCCCGTCTTCCCCGCCGGGGGAAGCGCCCGCCAGAAGCGATACATCGGCGGACGCGAGGCCTCTTCGTCCGTCGGGGGACCGAACGCGTGGTTCTGCACGTGGCGCGGATCGAGCCACTCGTTGAGGACGTTCACCGTCTCGCCCTTGCCGCCGCCGTCGACGCCGTTGATGAGCACGATGATGGGGAAGCACTTCGACTCGAGGAGCTCGTACTGCGCGTCGAGCAGCGCGGAGCGGAGCTTCTGCTCCTCCTTCGCGTAGGTGGCGTCGTCGATCGCGTTCCCGAGCTCGGCGGACTCGAACATGGTCCGCCGAGCCTATACGCGCTGCGACGTTCAGACGAGGGGGCGCGTGCGCTTGTCGAGGAGGCCGCCGGCGCGCGTCGTCACGAGCACGCCGATGGACGTCATCGCCAGCACGAAGCAGAGGACGCCGCCGACGTAGGGAATCGCCCCGAGCACGAAGAGGACGGCGCAGCCGAGGAGCAGGTGGACGTACACGTTCGACGTCCGGTGACCCGCGAGCGCGGCGCCCACGGTCGTGAGGATCGCCGCCACGGCGCCGTAGGCGGCGAGGATGCCGGCGAGCAAGCCGAACAGGACGAGCGGGATGCCGATGATGGTGATGGAGAGGACCACTGCGGTGACGATCGCGCCCATCGAGGCGAGGATGCCGAGGGCGAAGGACCTCATCGGGCGCGCGGCGACCTCGACGCGGAGGACGTCCATCCGGCCGCCCATCAACGCGAGGAGGACGCAGCCGAGCACGAAGAGGAGCGAGAGCTTGCTCACCCGGCCGGCGATCGCGTGACCGGCCTCCGCGAAGCCGCCGAGCTTCGAGGTCCCCTTCGCGAGCGCGTCGCGGTCGTCGAGGTCGACCTCGACGTGGACATCGTCGTGACCGAAGCCGCTGCCGGAGACCTTGCCGCCGATGTTCGCGCCCGGCGCCCGCTCGAGCTTCCCGCCGACCATCTCCACGTCGCCGTCGACGCGCGCGCCTTCCTCGAGGACGAGCTTGCCGCCCATCGTCTGCGCGTTCCCGATGATCCGCCCGCCCTTCTTCACGACGGCCTTGCCGCCGACGAGGACGAGATCGCCGGTCACGGTGCCGCGTACCTCGGCCGAGCCGCCCGTCTCGGTGACGGTGTGGACGACCTCGTTCGCCTCGACCGTGACGAGCCCGCCGAGGGCCTCGCGGTCCTCGCCGCGGACGGTGGGGATCGGCGGCGCGACGAGGGCCGCGGGCGGGGCGGGCGACTCGCTCCCAGCGGCGGCGGCGGTCGCCGTCTCCGGCGTCCCCTCGTCCCTCACGATCGTGATGAGCGTCCCCGTACGCCTGGCAACGACGCTCGCCTGAGCGAAGAGCGCCTCCAGCACGACGTCGGCGGGCTGATCGGCGACGTCGATGTGGACGTCGGTCTCCCCGTCCGCCACGCCCTTCGAGAGGACGAGGCTCCAGCCGGCCTCGTGGGCGAGCTTCTT
Organism: Polyangiaceae bacterium; assembly: GCA_022842465.1. Taxonomy (GTDB): domain Bacteria; phylum Myxococcota_A; class Polyangia; order Polyangiales; family Polyangiaceae; genus Labilithrix. The sequence goes on from JALHPN010000146.1 coordinate 2,922, forward strand.
CAGCCCTGCGCTCGGCTTCCCGTCGAACTCGAGGCTCACCTTCTTCTCGGCGCCCGCCGCGGGCCAAGCCCCCTCTCTCTTCACGGCGGCGCCGGCGCCGAACGGCACGGCGACGAGGAGGGCGGTGAGCGCGGCGATGCTTCCGAAGCGCGCGATGTCCTTGATGGCCTTCATGACGAGACTTCCTTCTTGGGGAGCAGCTTGACGACGACGAGCGCGGAGACGACGAGCGCGGCGGACGTGCCGTAGGTGAGGAGGAGGCCGAGCGCGCTGCTCGGCGAGAGGGCCGCCGCGGCGACGGAGCGGAGGATCCGCGCGAGGAGCGCAGCGTTCCCGAGGGACGACAGAGCAGACGACGGATCGAGCAGTGTCGGGACGAGCGCGAGGAGGGCGACGCCGAGGCCGAGAGCGATCGCGAGGCGCGGGAGCGGCCTCCGCGCGGTCGCGAGCGCCCGATCGTGCTCGGCCACCGCCGCGATCTCCTTCGCCACGTGGAGCGAGAGGAGGGCCGCGTGGCCGAGGTGCTGCGTGCAGGTGGAGCACGCCTGGACGTGCTGGACGACGCGTTCGGGCAGGATCGCGGTCTGACCGTCCGCCATCGTGCTCAGCGCGACGTCGCTCGCGTGACCGCCCTCTGCCCAGACGAGCTCGTCGGGCAGCATCGAGACCTTCATGACGTTCCTCCACGACGACCGATCGTGACGTCGTCCTCGAGCGCGTCGGCCATGGCCCTGCGCCCCCTGTTCACCCACGTCGCCACGGTCCCGAGCGGGACGCCGAGCCGTGACGCGATCTCCTGGTACGCGAGCCCTTCGAGGTGGAAGAGCTCGAGCGCCTTTCGGGGTCCCTCGGGGAGGGTCGCGAGGACCTTGCGTACGCGGGCGGCGCGCTCGGCGAGCTCGATCTGCTCGTCCGCGGGCGCGCCCGGGTCGACGAGCCGATCGACCATCGCGGTCGCGGAGCTCGGCGCGTCCTCGGGGAGCGTCGCCGTCCGCGCGCGCTGCCGCTGCCTGGCCCGCAGCGTGTCGAGCGCGACGTGACGCGCGATGCCGAGCACCCATGGTCGGAAAGGCCCGCGCGCCTTCTCGGGCGCCTCGAGCGCACGACGCATCGCCTCGCTCGTACAGTCCTCGACGTCCGGGCTGTCCGGCCGCTCGCGGAGGACACACGCGACGACCGCGCGGACGAGCGGGCGGAGCTCGCCCGCGAGCACGTCGAGCGTGGGCTCCGGGTGAGACCGATCCGCGAGACGCGCCGTCGTCATGACTGCGGTGAGCATCGTCCTCCGCTTGTCGTCTCGCCCCGCCCTCAAATTTCATCGCTCCAAGAACGGCTTTGATTCCGGTCGTTTGCTGGGTAGCGTCGCCGCGTGTTCTTCTACCTCTCCAAGCGCCTGGACGTGCTCCTCAGCCCGTTCACGTGGGCGCTCGTGCTCCTGCTCCTCGCGCTTCCGTGGCGTCGGCGATCGCTCCGGACGTGGAAGCGGAAGCGTGCGCTCGGCATCGCCGGGGTCCTCGTGCTCGTCCTCTTCGGGCTCCCGCCCGTCTCCGAGGCGCTCATGCGGTCGACCGAGCGGGTGGAGGTGACGTACCGCAAGGACGTGACGTACGACGCCGTCATCCTGCTGGGCGGCGTGACGGACGAGCTCGTCCAGTCCCAGACCGGGCAGCCTGCGTACAACGACAACGTCGAGCGGCTCGTGATGACGTTCCGGCTCCTCCGGGAGGGCCGGGCGACGATCGCCATCGTGTCGGGCGCGGCGATGGATCCCGCGCTCGAGAGGTTCGGCGAGGCGCGCGTGCTCGCCGATCAGCTCGTCGAGTGGGGGATCGATCGCGAGCGCGTGATCGTCGAGGCGAAGGCGCGGAACACGCGCGAGAACGCAGTCTACAGCGCGGAGATCGCGCGGGCGCGCGGGCTCACGACCGTGCTCGTGGTGACGAGCGCCTTCCACATCCCTCGGTCGATCGACTGCTTCCGCGCCGTCGACATGACGGTCGACGTCCTCCCCGTCGACTACCGTGCCGCGCCGCTCGGTGGGCGCGAGCTCGAGCTCCTCCCGCGCTCCGGGGAGCTCGCGGTCTCGAGCCGCGCGCTCCGCGAGCTCCTCGGCCGCGTCGTCTACCGCGTCGTGGGCTTCGGCCGATGATCGCGCCTCACGACGGCATCGCGCTCGCGAGCTCTTGCCAGAGGCGGGCGTGCATGTCCCCCGTCATCGTGTGTGGCACGTCCGGGTAGGGGATCATGGTTGCCTCGGTTCCCGCCTTCCGGAACGCGTCGACCGCGGCCTGCCCCTTCGCGAACGCGATGACCGGATCGCTGGTCCCGTGCAAGGCGACGACCGGCGCGACCTTCCCGCCGGAAGTCGGGAGCAGCGATGCCGGGCACCTGCCGGCGACGGGGAAGGCCTTCGTCACGCGCTCCCCGTGCCGTGCAGCGATGGCGAACGAGAGCATCCCGCCCTGCGAGAAGCCCGTGACGAAGAGCGGACGTGTGCCCGAGGTCATCGCGATCGCCGGCCAGAGCTTCGCCTCCGCCGCGCCGAGGGAGGCCGCGACCTGCTCGTCCGACATCTCCCGCGCGAGCTCGAACCACGAGAACCCGTCTCCGAAGGGCGTGAACGCGCGCGGCAGGACGACCTGCGCCGCGCGCGGGAAGCGGCTCCAACGCTCGACCCAGCTCGAAGGGTGATCCCCTCGCCCGTGGATCGCGACGATGACGGGAGACGCCTCCGTCCCGCCGCTCGGGAAGAGCTCCCGGAGCTCGACGCCCGCCACGACCCGCGTTCCCACGCCTCGCGGTGGGGGGGCCGGCGCCTCGCGCTTCTCGGCGGCCGGGGGCGTGGCGCGGTCGCAGCCGGCCCCGAAGGCGACGACGGCGGTGCCGAACGTGAAGAGCTCCCGTCTCGTGAGCGTCCTGTTCACCACGCCGATGCTACAATCCCGCGGGCGTGCACCCCATCCGCTTCCGCACCGCCGTCCTCGGACTGGGCGTCTTCCAGGTCTTCGCGCTGAGCGCGTGTGACCGCCTCCGGCAGGAGCTGCGCACGGAGGATCCGACGCCGAGCCCGCCCGCGAGCATCGTCGTGCCGACGCCGCCTCCTGCGCTGATCCCCGGGGCGCCCGTGGCGACGTTCGCGGACGCCGCCGTCGATCCGTCGACGGGGACGCCCTACGAGCAAGCCGTCACGTACCACGCGAGCGGGCAGGTCTGGCTCGCCCGGCTGGTCCTCGAGAAGCAGGCGCTCGGGGGAGAGGCCGCGCCCCGCGAGACCGAGCTGCTCGCGAAGCTCTGCGCCGAGCAAGCGGACGCGGACTGCCTCCACAAGTGCGAGACGCGGCTCGGGAAGAAGCTGTCTCTCGACGGCGGCGTGGCTCGGGCGGGGAAGGGGCTTCCGAGCGTGGAGCCCGAACCGGAGGAGACCGACGCGGTCAAGGCGCAGCGCATGGTCCTCGCGGGCGATCACGAGGCAGCGCGCCAGCTCCTCCAGCCGAAGCTCGTCGACAAGAAGATCAGCGAAGCCGAGCTCCGCGTCCTGCGCGCGGCGTGCGAGCACCAGCGGGACACGATGTGCGTGCTCGCGTGCGACGGGTTCAAGAAGAAGAAGTGACCTCTCAGCCCGCCATGCGCGAGGGGACGACGAGCGCGAGCGGATCGAACGGCGACGACTCGTCCTTGATGCGGAGCTTGTTCGTCACCGACGCGACGCCACGACAGCCGCCTGCGATCTCGACCGCGCGCCGGCGCTGGCCGTCGTTCGGAACCTCGCCCGAGAGGGTCACGACCGCGTCTGCGACGTCGACGTCGATGTCCTTCGCCATGAGCCCGCTCCGGACGTCGAGCGCGAGCCGCACCTCGCGGCGGATCTCGTCGTCGCTCAGGTGGAGCCGCAGGATCGGCCAGGCGATGTGGGCGGGATCCTCGTCCCTGGCCTCCGCCGCCACCTCGGCCCGCGGGGGGTACGCGTAGCTCCCCTCCTCGGGGTGGACCGCAGGGCCGAGGCCGTAACCGCCGTCGTCCGTGCGCGCGTTCTGCGTGTAGAGGTCGCGCTGGTCCCAGTGCGAGGCGCCGATCTGCCACGGGCTCTTGTTCATGGTCCCTCTCGAAGCGAAAGGTATGCCGCTCGAGACGTCAGGGAAGGGGGTAGGTCCGATTCTTGTGGAGGTCCGAGGGCTGGCCGCTCGGGGACTCGCGGGAGATCCGATCGTGCGGCCCGGGGTCGGTCGAGCCGGCCAGCGCCTCCGTCAGGGTCTGACGCTCGAGCTCGTCGAGCTCGGGTGAGGCCTCGACCGTTCGCGCGTAATCCTGAGGCGTGATGCCCACCGTGATGCACGCCGCCGCGACGGCCTCGGCGACCTCTTCCTCGGACACCCGCGCGCGCGCGCGCGTCGACAGCTCGTCGCTCACCGTCCGCATCACGCGGACGACCTTCTCCCTGACGTCGTTCGAGATCATGAGGCCGTGGCTCGCAAGCCTCGCGCCGCTCGCTTCAGGGCGCCGGCGGATCGGCGACCAGCTCCTCGAGCCCAGCCATCGCACGGTCGAGGACGTCGGCCGAAGGACCGAACGAGAAGCGGACGTAGTCGCGGAAGCGGGAGGCGCGGCCGTGCCGGCGTTTCCCGGGGTTCACGTCGAAGAACTCCCCGGGGACGGTGATGATCTTCTTCGTCAGCGCGGCGCGGAAGAAGCCCATCCCGTCCGCCAGCGGAGGAGGGAGGCTCGCGACGTTGCCCCAGGCGTAGAAGGTCCCGTCGGGGACACGATCGAAGCGCACGCCGAGGCGCTCGAGCCGCGAGAGCATCCGATCGCGCTTGTCGCGGAAGACGCTCTGGATCGCCAGGGTCTCCTTGACGACGTAGTCCTCCTCGAAGAGCGGGATCGCGGCGCGCTGGAGGGGCTTCGACCCGCCGCCGTCCAGGAAGGAGCCTGCGCTCGCGAAGCGCTCGATGACGCTCTTCGGACCGAGCGCCCACGTGATGCGCCAGCCCGGATAGCGCCAGTTCTTGGTGAAGCCGTCGAAGATCACGACCGGGTCCCGGTCGACGTCCTTCACGTAGCGCGCGGCGCTCTCGACCGGCAGCTGACCGAGGGCGCTCTGCGCTCCGCGGCCCCCGCCCGGGCGCCCGCGATAGATGTAGTGTGAATAGAACTCGTCGAGGAGGAGCGCGCAGTCGAGCTCGCTCGCGACGTGGACCCAGCGCTCCAGCTCCTCGCCCGCGACGAGCTTTCCGGTGGGGTTGCACGGGTTGGAGAGGAGGAGCGCGGAGAGCCCTCGCCCCTGCACCTCGCGCCGGAGATCGTCGGCGGTGAAGCTGTAGCCGCGGTCTCCCTCGAGCAGGATCGGGATGCTCGTGAACGCCTTGAAGATGTCGAGGAGCTCCTCGTACGCCGTGTAGTCGGGCAGGAAATGCCCGAGGTTGATGCTGCCGAGGCTCGCCGCGGCGCGGGTGAGGGCCGCGCGGCCGCCGCCCGAGATGCAGACGTTGTCCGCCGTGTACTGGGAGGGAAGGCCCTTCCTGTAGAGACCGTTGTAGAGGGCAGCGACCGCCTCTCGGAGCTCCCGGAGGCCGGCGACGGGCGCGTACTCGAGGTCGTCGAGCGCGACGTCGACGTGCTTCACCCGCGGGGGCGCGCCTGGAAGGTCGCCCGTCTCGGGCTGTCCTTGACCGAGGTTGCACCACTCGGCGGGGCTCGTCGCGAAGCCGAGCTTCGACGCCTCGCTCGTGACGTAGATGACGCCCGTCTTCGGGACGGGACGGAACGCGTGGAACTCGGGCTCCGGCAAGGACATCGCTCCCGACGTTACCTCGACGTCGGGATCCCGGCTATCGAGCACGCGAGCTCGGAGAGCAGCTTCACGGCCGCGCCGTAGGTGCCGGCCTCGTCGGAGCTCGCGTTCCCCTGGAGGCCGCGCTTGTAGACGCCCTGCGCGATGGCGGCGAGGCGGAAGATGCCGAACGCCATGAAGTAGGAGAAGGACGCGATCGGGCCGCGTCCGGTGGCGGCGCGATACGCATCGACCATCTCCGCCTCCGTCGGGATGCCCAGCGCGCCGACGTCGACGCCGAGGAGCCCGCCGCGGCCGGGCAAGAACAGGTGGTAGCCCATGCACGCGTAGGCGAGGTCGCAGAGCGGGTGGCCGAGCGTCGACAGCTCCCAGTCGAGCGTCGCGCGCGCGCGCGGCGGCCCCGATCCCTCCGGGCTCCACATCAGGTTGTCGAGGCGGTAGTCGCCGTGGACGAGCGTCGTCTCGTCCGTCTCCGGCGTCCGGCTCTTCAGCCATGCCATCAGCGCGTCCATCGCGGGCACGTCGTCCGTGCGGGACGCCTCGTACTGCTTGGACCAGCGCTCCACCTGCCGAGGCATGTAGCCGCCCACCTTGCCGTAGTCCGCGAGACCGACCTTCGCGACGTCGACCCGGTGGATCGCGACGAGCACCCGGACGTAGTCGGCGTAGAGCGCGCGCCGCTCCTCGTTCGAGGAGAGCTCGGGGACCTTCGGGTCCCAGAAGAGCCTCCCGTCGACGTGGCGCATCACGAAGAACGTCGACCCGACGACGCTCTCGTCCTCGCAGAGGGCGAGCGCCTCGGGGACCGGGACGTCCGTGCTCGCGAGCGCGCGCATCACCCGGTATTCGCGGTCGACCGCGTGCGCGGACGGGAGGAGCGTGCCCGGCGGCTTCTTGCGGAGGACGAGCTCGAGGTCTCCCGCCTCGGCGCCCTCGACGCCGACCCAGTAGGTCGGGTTCGACTGACCCCCCTTGAACTTCGTCACCGTGATGTGGCCGCCGGCAGCGCCCGGGACGTTCGCGCGGAGCCAGGTCGCGAGCGGCGCCTCGGGAAGGCGGAGGGCCTCGCTCGGGGGGCGGCTGTTCGGCGGAGGGGTGAGCGCCATGGGCCGCGAGCGTACACGATGGTCGAGGTCGAGCGGCCGCTTCCCCCCTCGCGCGCTTGGTGTAGCCTGCCCGGCGCATGGGAAGCGAAGTCGAAGCGGTCCTCGAGCAGCTCGAGCGTGCGCGTGACGCCGAGGGCGCGTGCAAGGCGGCGGACGGCTGGGCGGAAGGCGGGCGCGTCGCCGACCTCGCCGCGCTCGCCGCGGCGCTCGCCTCCGGCCGCGGCGGTGACGAGCGGACGGCGCTCCTCGATCACGTGACCGAGAAGCTCGCGGCGGCGAAGAGCCCGGAGGCCGTCGACGCGATCCTCGCCCTCGCGCACACGAGCCCCGACGCGGCCCGCACCCGCGCGTTCGCGTCGCGTCTCGGCTTCGCGACCGACGTCGAGACCTTCGGTGCGGCACTCCTGCGTCACCCCGACGCGAGCGGCGAGGGCCGAGAGCTCTTCGCCTGCTGGCTCCACGAGCTCGTCCTCCGCGGTGCCCCGGTCGCCGAGGTCCCCGCCGCGCGCTCGTTCCACGAGGCCCTGGCGAGGTCCGGCCATGCGCTCGGGGGTCTCCCGCTCCGGCTCCTCCCATGCGAGCGCGAGGCGACGAGCTACCTGCCGATGTTCGGCGAGGCGGGGCTCGAGGAGGCGGTCGAGTCGCTCCAGCGCGGCTCCGTCTCGATGCGCACGCTGCCTCCCCCGGCGGAGCACGAGGCGCCGCGCATCGAGACCGAGGAGGACGCGGGGACGACCGCGCGCCTGGCCGAAGCCGTGAGGGCGTGGAAGAAGGTCGAGGCGAAGGTCTTCCGTCTCACGCCGCCCATCACGTCCGGTGACGTCGGCAAGTGGCTCCTCCGGGCGCTGCCGCTCGCCTCGCTCGAGGGCGCGCCGACGTTGACTGCCGATCGGACGTCGGCCGACCAGGCCTTCGGCGCCCTCTTCGCGGCCGCGGCGAACGGCGGCGCGAGGGATCCGGGGGTCGGCGGCGCGTACGGCCGGCTCCGCGCGTGGACCTCGTTCGCTGCGCTCGCCGGCATGCAGGAGGGCGCGCGGCCCGATGAGGTCGACGGGCGCGCGACGCAGATCGGGTTCGTCCTCTTCCGCGCGCCGGGCGGCTGGTTCTTCGACGTCGCGTGGGACGTCGGCGTCCTCGCGCTCCGCGAGGGCGGCGCCACCTGCGCCGTGGTCGCCGCGACCGACGCGGATTGACGCGGCCTGTGCTACGAGTTCGGGCATGAGCGACGCGCAAGGGCCGCAGGGAGCTCCGGAGGCGAAGGGCCTGCCGGAGATCGACGTCCACGAGTACGGCGGCAAGCGGGACGGCGTGAAGCAGAAGATGAACCGACGGCTGTTCATGCAGCTGCTCGTGTTCCGCTTTCCGCCCGGCGCCGGCGCGCCCACGAGCGGAGGTCTTGGCGCGGCGCCGGACGCGATCGGCGCCGAGCTGGTCCACCTCCTCCGCACGCGGAAGATCGCCGGCGTCGTCTACGCCGACGCGATGGACCCGCGAAGCCTCGCGCTCCTCACGTGGAGCGAGGACCCCGCGCACTTCGTCCGGAGCGTTCGCCCGCTCTTCGCGGAGGCGCCGCTCGCGCGCGCGGAGCTCCGCGAAGACTTCGGGATGCTCGGCCGCACGTACTCGACAGGTCACGAGCCGGACCTCGAGTTCTTCCTCCTCCGGCGTCCGATCGAGAACGTCACGAACGAGGCGTACCGCTGGCACGTCTGGTACCCGCTCCGCCGGAAGGGCACGTTCGCGAAGCTCGAGCCCATCGAGCAGAGCCACACCCTTCGCGAGCACGCGTCGCTCGGCATCGCCTACGGCCAGACGGAGCTCGCGCACGACGTCCGGCTCGCGTGCCACGGCATCGACGCCGGGGACAACGAGTTCGTCATCGGGCTCGTCGGCAAGGATCTCCACCCGCTGTCGCACCTCGTGCAGGCCATGCGCAAGACGCGACAGACGAGCGAGTTCATCGAGAAGATGGGCCCGTTCTTCGTCGGGTACGTGCTCGGCGCGAGCGCGGGCGAGTGATCCGCGCGGCGGTCGTCCTCGCGTGCGCGCTCGTGGCATGCGGCGGCGCCCAGCCGTCGCCGCCCGCTACGCCCAGCGCCGGGCACGGGCACGGGCACGGGCACGGGCACGCAGACGGAGCCGCGGCGGCGCACGACGATGTCGAGACGAAGCTCGACGAGGTCGCGCACGCGCACGGCGCGGCCGGGGCGTGGGCGGTCGCCGGCTACAGGATGGGTGAGCACGCGCTCGCGAAGCTCGGTCTCCCGCGGGGCAGCTTCGATCTCGAGATCGAGCACACGACCCCCAAGAAGGTGCAGTACTCATGCATCGCGGACGGCGCCGGGGCGTCGACGGGCGCGAGCGTCGGGAAGCTGAACCTGCGCCTGAAGGACGGCACGGAGGACGCCGTCGTCACCGTCTACCGGAACAAGAAGACGGGCGCGTCCGTCGCGCTCCGCCCGTCGTCCTCGTTCCGCGCGAAGTTCCTGGACGCGCAGGCGCGCGATCCGCGCGTTCTCGGTCGCGAGGTGATGACGCTCCCTCCCGCCGACGTGTTCGAAGAAGTGCAGGTTCCCGCGCCCTGACGCAGGACCCACCGAGGCAGCCGCCGCTCGAAGCGAGCGCGAGCAACTTCTCCCCTGGACGTGGCGTCAGTCGCAGACCTGCGAGCCGTTCTTCGCTCGACACCTTCGGCCGTTGCAGCACTCGCTCGACGTAGCGCAGGTGGCGCCGCGAGGCTTGCAGGCGCTCGTCGTGCCGCCTCCGCAGACGTTCGCGATCCCGCCGCCCCCGCACGTCTGAGGATACGTGCACGCGCCGCATGTCAGCGTGCCTCCGCACCCGTCCGAGATCGAGCCGCAGTTCTTGCCCGCAGTCGCGCACGTCGTGGGTGTACACGACGTCGTCGACGGCTGGAGCCCGATGTAGGCGTAGTGGCTGCCGACGCCGCGGGAGTCGAAGGCGCGCACGTGGATCCGCATCCCGGGTCGGCTCGGATCGCCGACCGGAACCGGCTTGGTGATGACCGGGAACGTGACGGTCGTCGCTCCGGCGGGCACGTCGACGCTCGCAGGGAGGGTGATCGCCGAGGGATCGCCCCAGACGAAGTCGTTCGGGTTGTTCGGCTCGGTATCCGCCACGAGCGTGACGGGGAAGCCCCCGGCGGCAGCCGGTCCGTCGAGCCGGATCGTCCCGACCGACGGCTGACCTCCGACCACGACGTTCGGCGAGAGCTGCAAGGCACCGGACGTGGAGAACTGCACGGGGGCGGTCCCGGGTGTGATCGTCAGCGTTCTCGGAGGAGTGAACAGGAACCACTCGCTCCCGCTCGTGGTCGGGAAGTACCGGATGATGCCGAAGACGTCCTTCGAGCTCGTCGTCGTCGCGGTCCCGATCGCGACGGTCTGGCTCCTCGCCGTGCTGCTCGCAGGGATCGGCCAGCCTCCGCTCAGCCCCCCCTGGAGAGACACCTGCGTCGAGCCGGGGCCGAAGTAGTCGAAGTGGGGAACGGAGAGGGTCGCCGTCGCCGTGACGGCGCCGCCGCCCGCGACCGTGGACGAGGAGAGCGCGAAGGGCGCCGCTCCCCCGAAGCACCTGGCGCCGAAGTGGCTGGTGGTCGGTCGCTCGCAGCCGTTCGGGCAGACGGTCGTCAGCGTGCACGTCGCCGCCCCGCTCGTGCAGCTGTAGATCGCCCCCGCGGTGCACCCGCCATAGCCGTTGCCGCAGGTCAGCCCCGACCCGTAGATCTGGTTGGTGCACGACGTGGAGGCCGCGGACGCGACCTGGCCGCTCGTCTCGTCGGAGGTGTCGGGCTCGGCCGGCTCCGCTTCGGTGCTGCACGCGCAGAAGATGGAGACGCAGAATCCCAGGACCAAGAAACTCGACGTGCCTCGCATGGTGGTGCCTCGCATGCTGGTGTCCCTCGAGCTCGTTCGGGGGATCCGCGAGCGCACGTCGAGCAAGGTGCATTCCACCGCGCACCTGCTCGAATCTGCACGCAGCTCAGGGCAAGGCAGGTCCCCCGTGGCGAAGGTCTGCCGATCGGGGCGGCAGGAATCCGCCTCGTCCGCTGCCGATGCGCGCTACCTGCCCTCGACCCGACGTAGCGTCGCGTTCTTGGGCAGGATCGGCCGCGGGAGCTGGTCGTCGCGTGTCCAGGCAGCCCATTCGAGCGACGGGTTCCGGAAGTCGTCATAGCCGTTGAGCACGTCGACCTCGTACGCCATCACGACACGCTGTTCGATCGTCCCCTTCAGGGCCCACTCGGCGAGGTCGACGGGGAGCTCCGGGGCCGTGACGGCGCGCCGATCGCCGGGCACGACGAAGCGCCAGCGCTGCGCGCCGCTGACCATCATGACCGTGATGCCGTCGGCCGGGGCTACGGCAGGCCAATCGAAGCTCACCTGCGGACGTCCCGCGGGGTCCGGTGTCGCGACGACGGTCTTGATGAGCGGCTGGGCAGTGGCGAAGTCGAACGTGAAGATCGGCTGCTGGAGCGGACCGCGCACGACGATGGAGCGCCCCGTACCCGTCGTCAGCGCACGAGCGTGCCGCTCGACCGCGTCGAAGAGGTTCGTCGGCGCAAGCCCCTGGAGGTTCGTCTGCGTGCCGTTCAGGCTCGCGCTGGTGACGGTCGCGGCTCGTGTCGCACGACCGTCGCGTGTTGCACGTCTGCGATTCGGACGACGCGTGCGCGACGACGTCGACGCATGCGCCTTGGACGTGCACTGCCGGGCGGCCGGCACGGCATGGGTGGTTCAGTCGGAGATCTTCGTGAGCTCGATCTTCTCGAGCGAGGAGCTTCCGTAGACGACGAGCGACGTGCCGTCGAGCTCGAAGCAGTCGCTCTTCATGAAGGCGTCGTCGCCGCATCGCTTCGCGGTACCGGGCCGAGCCGTCGCGCGGCACGTCACGTCGCCGAGGGTGCGCTTGTCCTCCTTGCTCTCCAGGATCGCGATCTCGCTGGTGCTCACGCGGGCGCGCGCGGTCACCGCTGCGATGGCGCTCTCGGTGCCGTCCGGCGCGACACATCGGGTCGCGAAGGTGATCGACGTCGCGGTCAAGCGCCACCGGCTGTCGAAGCGCCAATCCGAGGCGGGCGCTTCGAGCACGCCGGCCCATACGCCTTCGAGCGAGTTGCGCGTCGCCGAGCCGCTCGGCGTGTCGAACAGGGGAGCCCCGGCGGGCGAGTCCGTGCCGGCAGCCGATCCGTTCGAGCTGCGCGCGGGCGATTCGCCGCCTGCGACGCTTCCGTCGGCGCCCGAGCATCCGCTCGCAGCAAGGCCGACGAAGAGACACCAGGAGGGGAGAAGGACCGAGGGCCGTTGCGTCATCATGCGGGCGCCTCGAGCAATGCGTATGCCTTCGGTTCGCGTCTGACGTTTCCCGCCCGATGTGGCTCTCGTTCGGCGTGGGGGGGGCGCGCCGGCATCTTGCGCTGGCGCTTCGCGTTGGCGCTTCGCGCGCCCGTCTGACCCTCGTCGCGACACGAAGACTCAGAGCGCCTGGTACCACCAGTCGTCGAGCTGCGCGGAGTGGAGGGTCTGCGCGGTGCGTACGAGTCCCTGAACGGCCAGCTTCCGAGGCCACCACACGAGCGCGTAGTCGATCATGGGGTTCGACCCATCCCACGCGGCGGCCCCCGCCGCGACGGACAGCTGGAGGCTCGGCGCCATCGTCTGGTGTGTGGTCGCGTTCATCTGGAGTCCGCTCAACGAGAAGGTCGAGTCAGGGCCCACCTCCGCGATCGAGGGCGGCGTCCAGGTCACGTTCGTCCGGCTCGCGGTCGTGAGCGCCAGGAACTCGTCCGGAATGCGAAAGACGAGGCGCGCGACGACCGCGCCGAGAAGCTTCGCCTCGATCACGTAGCGAGCTCCTCGGACGAATCGAAAGGTGGCCCACGCCGGATCCGCGAAGCTGACGCTCTCGAACCGCGCGCCGTACTCCGTGGTCGGGGGCGCCTGTGGCGTCGGGCCCGGAATGCTCTGCCCGACCTGACCGCCCGGCCCCAGCCTGCAGATACCCAGCGACACCTCGAGCGCGCCGAGATCGAGGCCGCGCGGGTACACGTCGAGCTCGATGCCCGACACGTCCTTCCTCCATCGGGCGCGCAGCGGATCGGCGACGAGCGAGCCGCGCTGGTCCTCTGCTCGGACGTGCCATTCCGACGGGGCGGGTGGCGGGACGATCGCGGGTAACGGATCGCCCGGTCCGAGAGCGCATGGCCCGCTTGCGACGGACGCTGCGTCGGGGAGGGACGCATCACGCGAGGTGTCGCTCGTCGAGCCCGCGTCGGTCGAGCGTCCCGCTGTCGGGGGGGGAGATGCCTCCTCCGTCCCGTGTCGTTCGGCGGTCGGATCGGCAGCCGTCGATCCCGTGTCGTGGGAGCTTGCCGGGCCTCCGCAGGCAGCGGCGGTCAGCAATACGAGAGCGGCAGAGGACGCGGTACGCATGGGTCCTCGCGCCAGGCAACTCTCGTGCCGCGCGCGACCTCGCGTGAATCGTGCCTCGAGGACACCACGGCGGCAGCGAGCCTGGCGCAGCCGACGCGCCATACTGGCACACGGCGCGTCTCGTGAGTGTTCCCGATGGAGATGTGGCTGGCGACCCGAGAGGAGAGGCGGCTGGATTCAGGGACACGCCCAGCTAGAAGAACGTGCCGCCGGCGAGTCCGTCGCCCGGCGTGATGCCGTCGCCGCGCGTCGGCGTGTCGCCCTTCGCGAGCGCGCTCAACTGCGCGCCGATGAGCGCCTTCATGACGTCCGCACCCGCCTCGCGGTGGACGGACGCGAGCTCGCTCGGCCAGTGGACGAAGACGCGCGGCACGTTCGAGAAGTCGCCCTCGAGGGAGAGGTCGACCCAGTTCGGGCGGCCGACGACGCGCGTGCTCGCGCGGAGGAGGCGGACCCTCCTGCCGGGCCGGTCCATCACGTAGCCCGTCGTGTACGTGATGTTGTTGCACAGGTACGTGTTGCTCTCGCGCGGGAACCCCGCGTAGACGACGCCCTGGAGGACGTCGCCGAAGCGTACGCCCTCTTCGATCTTCGACGCGTTCGCCTCCGCCGCGGCGGCCGCGGCGTCGTGGGCTGCGCTCCACGACAGCAGGTTCGGCCGCGCGCGGTCCTCGGGCGCAGCGTTCTCGACGAGGGGAACGCGTGACGCGTCGTCCCTCCCGAAGGGACGCAGCTGATCGGAGCCGTCGGCGAGGCGCGCCGCGGCGTTCACGGCGCCGAGCTCGAGCCAGATGGGCTGACGCGAGCCAGCGACACCGTTCATCATCACGAAGCTCGGCTGGAAGGCCTCGATCTCGCGCGCGACGAGGACGGCGGCGAGGTCCCAGTAGACGGGCAGCACCATCGCGCATACCTCGACGTCGCCGTCCAAGCCCGGGAAGGTCATGATGCGGGAGCCGACGCTGAGCTGGGGCTCGGGGAGGTCGACCTCGCCCGCGGGCGGGGGCGTGGTCTCCGGGTACGGCGCCTCCGGCACCATCGTGCTCACGATGCGCCCCGTCGCGTTGTCGGTGATGCTCATGAAGCGGCCGAAGCCCGTCACGAGGACGCGTGGCCTCGTCGCGGGCCCGCGGGGGCACCGCGCCTCGTATCCGAGGGCGAAGGTGACGTTTGCGTCGTACTGGCGTCGCGCCTCTGGTGTCCCCGTGTCGACTCGCACCTCGTCCCCTGCGATGCCCACGGCGGTCTCGTCCGTGCAGCCCGTGCCGCACGACAGGATCGTCGTCCACGCGACGAGCGAAGCGAAGGACGGGCGGGGCATCCTCTCGACGTTGCACGGCGCGAGCCACTCTGCGACGGTCGGCTGGCGCCGCAAATCGGGCGGATGCGGACTTCGGTCTCGAGCTTCGGTGGATCGGGGCTGATCCGTCTAGCGCCGGCGGCGGAGCCGGATCGTCGCGAGGAGACCGAGCGCGCCGAACGCGCCGAGACCCGAGCCGAGGGCGCCTCCGGCGCCAGGGACCGAGCACCCGCAGCTCTTGCCGCCCGAGCCCGCGGCCGACGACGAGGCCGGCGCGGCGGAGGAAGCCGGCGCGAGGATCCCCATCTTGTCGGCGGTCGTCTTCGCGAGGCAGCGCCCCAAGTCGGAGCACACCGTCGTGTCGGGGCACTTCTTGTCGGGACCGCAGCGGCCCGTCGCGACCAGCTTCGCGCCTGCGTCCTGCCCGACCGCCGCGCCCGAGGGGTTCACCGTCCCGACCTGGACGCAGAGCGCGACGGGCCTGCAGACCTCGTCGGGGCGGCAGCTCCCGTCGTTCGCGCAGACCGAAGGCTCGCACCACGTGAAGCCGTTCTCGGACCGCGCGCTCGAGCCCGGCGGGCAGTCGTCGAGAGCCCGCGCCGTCCCGGTGGAGGCGACGAGACCGAGCACGAGGGCCGAGGGAACGAGCGCGCGGAGGGGCGAGGGCGAACGCATCGCCGCGAGGATACGTTCAGTTGAGCGCGCGCGTGTCGGGATCCTCGCTCTTCCTCGCGAAGATCTCCTCCCAGCGATCGCGGTAACGATCGGTCGCGACCTGCGCCGGGCCTTTCCGCCCCGCGGAGGCGGCCGGCGCGAAGCTCGACGTCACGTCGCAGATCCGCGGATTGTCGGCGCGAGGCTTCAGGCTCAAGACCTCGCCGGCGATCGGTTTGCCCTCCTGGAGCGTGCGGAGCTCGCCGGCCTCGAGCCGCTCGTCCCGAGCGCGAAGGACGTGGAAGCCGCCGCCGTCGTCCGTCGGCGGTCCGACGAGCACGACGTCCCTCGCGGCGGGTCCCGGAGCGTCTGCCTTCACGGGCGCTCCCTCGGCCTTCGGCGCCGTGGGCACGGAAGGCTCGTCGGAGGGGGTCGCGCGCGGACGAGCCATCTCCGTACCTTACGACACGATCGCGTCTCGCGCTCGTCAGCGCGAGAGCCCGCAGAGCGGGTCGCCGTTCGCGCACTTGTCCGAGAACGCCTCCGATCGAGGCGCCCCCGAGCCTCGCGGCGTCGTCGGGCCTCGGACGCCGGGGGCGGCCTGCCCGGGGCTCTTGGGCCCTCCTCGCGCGGCCGCGCTGCGCGCGCTCTCGAGCTCGCTCCCGAGCTGGGCGATCCGCGAGGTGTCCTCGGCCCGCCTGGCCTTCTCGCGATCGAGCTCGGCGGTGACGGCGATGCCGTGCTGCTTCTCCGCTGCCAGCGCCCGCTCGCTCTCCGCCATTCGCCGCTCCGCCGCCGGCACGGTGACCGTCATGTGGACTGCGAACGCGGCGAACCCCGCGAGCACCGCGCCGACGAGGGTCGACCCCGCCATCGCGCCGATGCCGAACCCCGAGCTGCCCGTCGACGCTCGCGCGCGCGCGAGCTCGATCTCGTGACGCCGCTCGCGTTCGCGCTCGTCCGCTCGCGCTCGGACCTCCACCTCGAGGCGGGTCTGCTCGAGGGCGGCACGTTGCAAGGCCTCGCGCTCCGCGAGGTCCCGACGCCGCGCCTCGCGCTCTTCCGCCTCTGCGCGCTCGCGCGCCTCGCGGGCGCGCGCGTCGGCGTCGGCGCGGGCTCGCGTGATGCGCTCCGCCTCGTCCGCCCGCGCGCGCTCCTCGCGCTCGATGCGTTCGTCCTCGAGCTTCTTCAGCTCGCGCAAGGAGAAGGAGACGCTCTCGTCCCTCCGCGTTCCGCCCTCGGTCATCCCGGCACCTCGCCTGGAGAGACCCGCGCGCGAGGTGAAGCCTTGGGAGAATCGTGCACGCTCAGCGATACGGCGCGTCCGGCACGTGGGTCCCGGCCAGGCACGTGACCGTCCGACATGCTGCGTCGAGGACGTGGACGTCCTCCTCGGTCCCGGCCCACGCGCACACGACGCGCTGGCCGTCGCTCGCGATCCACACGGCCTCGCGCGAGCGGAGGAGGCGGAGCTCGTCGTGCGCGCGCTCGAGGGTGCTCTCTGCGAGCGCCGCGTCGGCGGGACGCGATCGAAGAGCCCAGAGCTGGTCGAGCGCGCGGGGAGGGGAGAGTCGGCCCCCCGTGACGCCCCGAGGGACGAGCCGCAGTCGCAAGGCGCGACCCCTCGGGGCTCGCGCCGTCACGCGGGTGCAGACGCGGCCGTCGAGCCGGACGTGGTCGACGACGAACGGCACGGCCCCGCGAACCCCTTCGACGCGCGCGGGCGCGGCCTCGAATCGCAGCGCGCGCGCGCGCGCGTAGGCCTCGAGCACACGCACGGCGGCGCGTCGTCGCGCGCGAGCGACCCCCGCGAGAACGCTCGCGATCCCGACGGTCGCGACGACGACGACGATCTCCAGCACTCCCCCTCTGGACAGCGGCGCGCCGCCCTTGGTTCCCGCCCGCGCGCGGTTCACGCACGCCCGGCGCCGGTGTAGGAGGACCGCATGGCTACCGTTCGCGTCTCGGCGCTCGCCCTCCCGCTCCTCGTCCTCGCCGGCGCGTGCTCGCGCGACGCGTCCCAGCCCGCGCCGCAGACCGCCGCATCGGAGCCCGTCGCGACCACGAAGGCAGCCCCCCTCGCGAGCGCGTCCGCCGCCCCCGCCTCGTCGGGGGAGGCCCCGGCCGCCGCTCCCGGCCCGACGGAGAGGGTGCCGGACATCGAGTACGTCCCGACGCCGGAGAACGTGGTCGACAAGATGCTCGCCGTCGCCGCCTTGAAGAAGGACGACGTCCTCTACGACCTCGGGTGCGGGGACGGTCGCATCGTCGTCACGGCCGCGAAGCGCCTGGGCGTGAAGGCGAAGGGCTTCGACGTCGATCCCGTGCGCGTCGCCGAGTCACGCGCGAACGTGAAGAAGGCCGGCGTCGAGCACCTCGTCACGATCGAGCAGAAGGACATCTTCGAGGTCGACCTCTCGCCCGCGAGCGTCGTGACCCTCTACCTGCTCCCCGAGCTCAACGTTCGTCTCGTCCCGCAGCTCGAGAAGCTGAAGCCGGGCTCGCGCATCGTGTCCCACGACTTCGACATGGCGGGCGTGACCTACGAGAACGTCTGGACGGTGTTGGCGAAGGATCACCGCGAGACGACGAAGGATCGCGAGCACTACGTCTACCTCTGGAAGACGCCGCTCAAGAAGGTCAGCGCGGGGAAGGCGGGGGCGGAGCGATGAGGCGGAGGTCGAGCCCGCCCGGGTAGCCGTAGCTCGTGTACGCGCCGTAGCCCATGACCTGGAGTCCGACGGGCTTCGTGGCGTAGAGGGTGTGTGCACCCTTCTGGCCTGCTCCGAGGTCGGCGCGCCACACGCCGAGGTTCTCGGCGAGCGGCTGGAAATCGGTGAGGGGCGTGCCGTCGATGATGACCTTCGCGTCGGGGGGACCGACCACGACGCCGTAGCTCATGTCGTAGTCGTCCGGCGCGAGGAACACGTAGGTCGTGCGAAACTGCTCCGTCGACGCGTAGCTCGTCTGCGCAGGGTCGCCCGGCGCCATCGAGCTGGGCTCGTCGGCCGTCTCCGGCGTGTAGAGCACGGAGCCGACCTGGAACGACGAGACGCCGAACTCCTGGGACCCCTTCACGACGAAGTCGAGGTCGAGCGGACCGCACTCGGCGACCTCGCCGGCGGCGAGCGAGCCCGGGCACCCCTGCGGGCGCCCCGGCAGGTACTCGAGCGAGGTGCCGTCGCGGTTGCCGTAGAAGCGGACGACGTGGAGGCCCGGGCCGCCCTTCGGCCGCGTCGGGGTCGTCACCACGTACCGCTTCCCGAGCGCCTCGGCCGGGACCACCGACTCCTCGACGTGGTCGCAGTAGTTCTTGTCCTGGGGGACGTTGGTGCACGGGATTCCGGTGAGGACCTGCACGGGGCCGCTCGCCTGCACGAGGGAGCCGGACATGTCGAAGGCCTTGCCGGGCGGCGTGGCGATCTCGGCCGCGTCGCCTGCGTTGAGCTGGAGGGTGACGGTGCCGTTCGGGTCGGTGGCGGCGATCTGACCGTCGGCCGCGGCGAGGACCTTCGCCTTCGAGCCGAGGAACACGGTCACGTTCGTGCCGTCCTTCGCCGCGGTGACGACGATGTAGCCGCCCATCGTGTCGGGCTTCCCGGGCATGCCGTTCGACCAGCCCTGGACGCCGGTCACACGGTAGTTCCCGGTCCACGCCGTGCTCGGGAGGAGGAGCGACGCGTCGTTCGAGTAGCTGAAGCAGCCGCCGCTGCAGCCTGCCCAGCTCTTGCCCGGCGGTCCGCCCTGGCCGCCCTCGTACTGGAGGGCGTTGAACTGCGTGACGACGACGGGGACGGAGCTCTCGAGGTGGTAGGCGCCGCCGCGTGCGACCACGGACGCCGCGAGGGGCTCCGCCGTCGTGCCGACCTCCTTGCCCTTCAACGCCGGGACCCACGGGAGGTAGATCTTCTCGAGCGAGCCCGCCGCGACCGTCGCCGAGGTCGAGAAGCCGCTCGGCCCCGTGACCGTGACGGTCGCCACGCTCTTGCTCGTGTTGGACACGACGACCGCGTAGTCGAACACGTTCTTCACGACGTTCGCCGTCACGGTGGGCCAGTAGTCGCAGCCGACGTACGAGCGCCGCTGCTCGGCCTCGGCGCACGTCTCGGGATCCTTCGTCACCTCGGGCGCTTCGCCCGCGCTGCCGCCGTCGAACGCGCCCGAGGACCCGACGCCGATCGGGAGGTTCGGATCGATGCCGAAGTCGGATCGCTCCTGCGATGTCCCGCAGCCGACGAGCGGAGAGAGCGGCACCGACGCGAGGAGCACCAGCGAGCCGACGAAGAGCGAGCGAACGTACGACATGAGGCCGACATCGCTACGCGCCCGGGGATCGTCCGCAAGAACGATCCGTTCGATCACGGATGATCTCGACCTCGTCCGCCTCCGGCGAGCAAGGCTTTCCCCTGTCGCTCGCGGCGCAACGGGCCGCGTCTCACTTGCGTCGTCGAAGCCGGCGGCGCGCGCCTCGGCCCGTCAGTTCACGCGCTCGCAGCCGCAGCCGCAGTCGTTCTGGAACGGCCGCCAGCCCGCCTGGCACGTGAAGCGGATCTGCATGCACGACTGCGGCGTGCCGAGGTAGTTCCGGTTCGTCTCTGCCGCCGGGTTGCACTGGAGGCACGCGATCTTGGTGCAGGCGACGCCGCTCGGTCCGCAGCTGCAGGTGTTGCAGCCGTCCGCCGCCGGGAAGCTCGAGCCCTGCGCGTACGCCTGGCCCTCGTACGAGCACGTCGTCGGCGCTTCCGCTTCGACCTTCAGCGACACCCGGAACGTCGCGGCGAGGAAATCATAGTCGCGGAACACGAGGCGGAAGGAGCGCTTCAGGCTCGACTTCGGGATGGTGTACGTGACCTTCGCGTCGAGCGTCTGCGGCGACGCGTCGTCGTTGGCGGCGAGCACGTTGTAGCTGGAGTCCGTGATCCAGGCCATCGCGTCGCCGTTGAACGACGAGACGGAGACGGTGATCACGTCGCCCGCCTTCGCATCGAAGCCGAAGGCGCGGAACGTCGGCGGGTAGTCGTACGTGACCGTGCGCGTGTCGCCCGAGGCGATCCGCCCGACGTACCGCGCGCCGGAGAGCTTCAGCTCGCTCTCGGCGGTCGCGAGCTTGCCTTCCTTGCCCTGCGCGTCCTCGTCGTCCGTCTGCGCGGAGCACCCGAGGAGACCGACGAACGTCGCGACCGCGACGACAGGAGCCCATGCAAACCGCGAATGCGAAGACATCCTCAAAGCAGCCTCCTCGAAACGACGCGAGCCTTCTCGAGCGCGGGACCCATCCGCGCGTCCCGACGGCGACCCCACACCTTCGACCGGCGTGGGGGTGCGTACGGGACGCGGCGGTCTAGCGCCGGGGTGGTGTATGGTCAAGGACGATAGCGACGGATATTTTCTCTCACGCGCCCATGACGCACGAAGTCCGCACGAAATCGTCTCGCCTTCGGGATTCCGTGCGTTTATCACCCTGGAAATGAAGCAGCCTCGGCGGGGGTGGCGGGTCGTCCTGGGGATCGTGCTCGCGGGGGCCACGGCGGGCTGCGGCGCCGCGGGTCAGGCCACAGGTCCGGCGGCGCCGACCGCTCCTCCTCGTTCGGGCTCCGAGCCGCTGGCCGCGGGCCCCGCCCCGGCTGCGC
>JALHPN010000147.1 GCA_022842465.1 Polyangiaceae bacterium
CCGGCGCCGCGAGGGTGACGAGGACGCGCGGCCGCGCGAGGTCGACCGAGAGCGAGCGCAGGACGACGCCGGGCTCGCGCGCCTCGAGCCACGCGCGGATGCCTCCCATCTCGGCGAGGACGGCGCGCGCGTCGTCGCCGCGGAGGTCCACGCCTGGCCCGCGGAACGGACACCCGTCCTCGTCGCGCGAGGGCACGGCGCGCACGTGCTCGTCGAAGACGCGGAGCTTGTAGCTCGCGAGCGTGATCACGAACGCGCGGGGTAGACCGCCTTCGCGAGCCGCCCCGACACGTCCCAGTCCACGAGCTCGTTGTAGCCGCCGATCGGCGTGCTCGCGACGAAGACGACCGGGAGCTCGTCCTCCTTCACCCCTGCCTCGCGCATGACGAAGCTCTTCGTGTTCGCGTCGCCGCCGACGTCGAGGACGGAGAAGGCGATCCGCTTCGCGTCGAGCAGCTCCTTGATCCGACCGAGGAGGCGCGCGTTCCGATCGCCCTCGACGTAGACGACGACGGGCGCGGCGACGTCGGCGTCCGTGGCCGTCGTCGCCGTCCCTCCGGGCGTTCCGTGCTTCAGCGCCTCGAGCCTCGCCGCGGCCTCGCGGCGTCGGCTGAGCTCGCTCTTGCTGCAGATCGGCTCGCCGAGCGCGACGTTGAGGCGTCGCGCGAGGTCCTTCGGGACGCGGACCGGGAGAAAGCCCTCGAGGGCCGGGCTCACGAGCACGCGGTGGAGGGAGGTGCGGACGGCGTCGAGCATCATGGGGACTTCCTCGCAAGCGCGGCCGCCCGCGTCAAGGCGCCGATCTCCTTAAAGGCTGCACCGGCCCGTCCGTTCACCCCCTCGAGCCACCCAGCCTGGCGGCCGCTTCGAACCCACGGAGGACTCACGCGATGCGAATCAAGGTCTCGACCATCACCACCTTCATGTTGGCTGCCTGTATGGCAGCCTGCTCGGTTGGGACCGAGTCGTCGTCCCAGAAACCATCCCTCGTGGGCCCCGACCGCGACGATCCGTTCGCCGGGCTCGAGGAGAGGCTCACGGCGCTCGCCACCCAGTGCACGTTCAACACGTCGACGGGTCTCATGACCGTGACCCTCGCCGACGACGAGACCGCCATCGTCGCGCGGCGTGGCGCGGACTCTGCGATCCTCGTCAACGGCTTCGACTGCGACAACCCCGTCACGGCGACGACCGTGAAGAAGGTGAAGGTCAACGGATCGACGGGGACGAACTCGCTCATCATCGATTTCACGAACGGGCTCTTCGCGATGGGGACGTCGTCCGCGGCGTCGAGCGGATGGGAGGTCGACCTCCTCGCCGGCACCGACACGCTCGGCATCAAGGGCACGACGGGCGCCGACACCTTCACCTTCGGCGCGACCGGCCTCCTCTTCAACACGGACGCCAACAGGGACGCCACGCTCGCGGGCGTCGAGAACGTCGTCGTCTCGCTCGGAGGCGGCAACGACACGTACTCCGGCGCCGGCGCGACGGCGGTCGGCGCGGCCTTTGGCCAGGCGATCTCCCTCTACGGCGGGGCCGGAGACGACACGTTCAACCAGGGCGCCACCGCGACGGCGAGCGAGACGATCTACGGCGGCAGCGGCACCGACACGGTGAGCTACGCGCTCCGCTCCGCTGCTGTCACGGTCACGCTCGGGAACGGCGTCTCGCAGTCCGGCAGCGCGGACGACGGCGCCGCGGGTGAGGCCGACGATCTCGAGAGCGACGTCGAGGCCGTCGTTGGCGGCGCCGGCGCGGACAACCTCACGGCCGCGAGCGGCGTCGCCGCGACCCTCTCCGGTGGAGCCGGAGACGACACCCTCACGGGCGACAGCGCCGCCGACACGCTGAACGGCGGCGCCGGCAACGACACGCTCGTCGGCAAGGGCGGCGCGGACATCCTCAACGGCGACGCGGGCGACGACATCTTCGACGAAGAGGGGGCCGCGAACGGCGGCGACACCTTCAACGGCGGCGCCGGAACCGACACCGTCGACTACAGCGGCCGCTCGAACGCGCTCACCGTCACGATGGACGGCGTGGCGGCGAACGACGGCGAGACCGGCGAGCTCGACAACGTGAAGAGCGACGTCGAGAACATCCTCGGCGGCTCGGGCAACGACGTCATCACCGGCAACTCCCTCAACAACCGCATCACCGGCGGCGACGGCGACGACACGCTGAGCGGCGGCGCGGGCGACGACGTCTTCGTCGCGGGGGCCGCGGACGACGGCGACGACACGATCTCCGGTGGCACGGGGGCGGACGAGGTCGACTACAGCGCGCGCACCGGCGACCTCACGATCCAGCTCGACGGCACGGCGGTCTCGGGCCTCGCCGGTGAGACGGACACCATCGGCACGGACGTCGAGAACGCGACCGGCGGGAGCGGCGCGGACACCATCGTCGGCAACGCGTCGGACAACGTCCTCGTCGGCGGTGGCGACGACGATGACATCGAAGGCGGGGCGGGGGACGACACGATCGAAGGCGGGGCGGGGGACGACACGATCGACTGCGGCGCGGACTTCGACGTGAACGTCGGCTCGGTGGGCACCGACGTCGTCACGAACTGCGAAGTGACGCCGTGACCGGCTGAGGTCACGGAGCTTCGACCGAGGCCGCCGCCGCGACGCGAGTCGCGGCGGCGGCCGTTTTGTCCGTGACGAGCGGCTGACGGAGATCCCGTCAGGGGGCTGACGGACGGCGCCGAACTCGCCGAGAACGCGTCACGGCACACGCGTTGCGAGGCGTCTCTCCCGGAAGAGGAGGACTCTGCGAATGAAGACGAGGATGACGCTCTCCGTGGTCGCGATGCTCCTGGCCGTCGCGTGCGCGCCGCCCACCGCGGAGGAGACGAGCCCGGACGGACCGGTGAGCGACGAGCCCGGCTCGGGCGAAGAGGACCCCGGGATCGCCGACGAGTCGGGCGAGGACCCCGGGTCGAGCGACGGCCCCGTCGCGGCGAACCTCGCGCTCACGTCGCTCACGTTCCGGCAGGTCGGTCGCAAGGGTGACGATCTCCTCGTCGAGGTGTCGGGGACCGACTCGCTGAAGGCCACCTCCGCCGTCGTCCTCACGTTCCTCGACGCGAGCGGGGCGCCCGTCCCCGCCGCGGTCGACACGGACTGGGACGGCGAGCCGGACGCCGCCGGGAAGCGCTTCCACTTCGAGGCGAGCACGATGGGCAAGGACGCCTTCACCGGGACGGTCCTCGTGAAGGGGGCCTTCCTCTCGAGCATCCACGGCGTCCGCGCCGCGCTCGAGGACGAAGCCGGGGGCCTCTCGGCCTCGGTGAAGGCCGACCTCACGGTCCAGGCCCTCCGGGACGCGAGCGCCGCCTGCGACCCGGCGAAGATCGTCGACCGCTGCCCCGCGGGGATGTCGTGCAGCGGCGCGCCCGCCACGTGTCAGCCCGGCGTCGCCCCGTCGCTCGCCAAGGCGGCCTACGTCGGCGGCGCGAACGGAAAGATGCTCTTCAAGGGGCTCGATCCGGACGAGGACGTCACCGAGCTCTCGATCGAGTTCCTCGACGCGTCGAACCAGCCGGTGAGCGTCTCCTGGTTCGAGGACGGGCCCACGTCGTCGAGCATCCCGCTCTACCCGGCCTGGAGCGAGGGCACGGCGTTCCTCTTCGAGGGCCTCCCGAGCGTCGAGTTCTCGTCCCAGGTGGCGAAGATCGCCGCGACCGCGACCGACGCGATGGGCTTCACGAGCACGCGCGTGATCTCCTCGAAGAGCTCGCTGCCGACGCGGACGGCCGGGCAGACCTGCGACCCCGACGGCCTCGACGTCTGCGCCACCGGGCTCGTCTGCGCGAAGGCGCTCGCCTCGTCGCCGTCGCCGACCTGCGCGTCGGCGTCGACGATGCGGACGAAGAAGTGCGCGGCCGTCCCCGCGCTCGATCCGACGAAGGGCGTCCTCCGCGCGTTCGGTCGCGTCGAGGGCGCGAGCATGTGGGATCCGCCGTCCGGCTGCATCCCCGCGCTCGCGACGGCCCGGCCCGAGGCGGCCGTCCCGCTGAAGCTCCCGAAGGGCGCCGCGCGGCTCGTCGTGACGACCGCCCTCCCGGAGACGGACTTCGACACGGCCGTCTATCTCCTCCCGTCCTGTGCCGCGACCAGCGCGGGCGCGCTCGGCTGCAACGACGACGAGAAGGGGTTCTCCTCGACGCTGTCGCTCGAGAACGTCCCCGCGGGCGACTACACGATCGTCGTCGAGTCCGTCGCCGCGCGGGGCGGCCACTTCGGCGTCGCCGTGACGGTCGAGTGAAGGCTCCGGGCGGCTACGCCGACGCTTCGCCGAGGGCGAGCTTGTTCTTCGCCATCTTCGCGACCTTCGCGCGGCCGCCCTTCTTCACGACCTCCTCGAGCAGCTCCTCGCCGAGCGGGTGGTCGAGCTCGCTGAAGTGGAAGCCGACGTAGTAGAGGTGCTCGAGGTCCATCGCGCGGTCCTTCTTGAGCGCCTTCGCGACGTCGTAGCCCGTGCGGAGAAGGGTGGACAAGAGACGGAGGGACTCGTCGCCCGAGCGCGAAGCGGGGCGCGTGTCGCGGTTCGACTTCGCGAGCTCGAGCGACGCGAGCGCGTAGCGATCGTCGTCCGTCGCGCGGTCGCTCTTGCACAGGATCGAGAGCACGCTTCGCGCGCGCTCCTCCTTCTTGCCGCGCCGGAGCTTGTCCGCGAGGCCGCGCAGCGCGAGCGCCGCCGCGTCCGGATCCGCGTCGCGCGCCACGTCGAGGAGCGCCTCCCACCCGCGCTCGCCGGCCGCCAGGCGCGAGGTGGCGGTCTCGAGGAGCTGCTTTCGGATCGCCGGCGCGACCTTCTTCGCCGTCGGGCGGAGGACGTTGCGGATCAGCCACGCGCGATCGGGGTTCTCCGCCTCGAGGAGCGCCTTCGCCAGCGCGGGGACCGCCTCCTCCTTCCCGGTGAGACCCGCCGCGGCGGGCTCGGCGTAGCGGCGATCCTGGGTCGAGACGAGCACCTTCGTCAGCACCCGCGGCGCCTCGGCGCCGGGCATGCGGCCGAGCATCTCGAGGACGAAGCGCGCGCGATCGACGTCGGGGTGGAGGGCGAGCTTCTCGAGCCGCTTGGCGGTGTCGTCCGACACCTTCAGGCTGCCGAGGGTGTGGAGCGCGGTCTGCGCGAGCGTACGATCCTCGGCCTCGGCCGCCTTCACGAGCGCGTCGATCACCTTCGTGCTCGGCTTCTCGCCGGTCGCGAGCGCGAAGCGGAAGGCGATGATCGCCTCCTGGCGCACGCTCGGGTGCTGCTTCTCGTCGGCCGCGTAGGCGAGGAGGGTGGGCGCGACCTTCTCGTCCTCGAGGTAGCCGAGGATCTTGATCGCCGCCGCGATCGCGCCGGGCGCGCCGCCCTTCTTCTTCTGACCCTCGAGGAACCTCTCCGTCTCCGCGAGGTACGTGCGGCGCTTGTTGCCGTCGGCGTGCTTGATCTGGTTCCGGACCGCGAGGGCGGCGGCCTTGGCGGCCTCGGCCTCGCTCGAGGCGAGCCCCTTGATGAGCGCCGAGAAGGCGTCCTTGCCGCCGAGCTCGGCGAGCGCGCCGTCGAGGGCGCGGCGCTCCTCGGGGGTGGCGCCTGCCATCTTCTCCTTGATGAGGGGCACGACCTCGTCGCCGACGCTCGCGACCGCGCGCGTCGCGGCGCGCCGGACATCCTCCGCCCCGCCCGCGAGGAGCGGGAAGATCTTCGGGAGCGCCTTCTTCGCGCCGACGCGTGCGAGCGCATCCAGCGCGTGGACCTGGAGGAGGGGCACGCCGCTGTCGAGGAGCGTCGCGAGGCCCTCGACCACGCCGGGGCCCTTCGCGCGCAGCTCTCCGAGCACGATCGCCGCCGCGATCTGCTTCTCGATGGCATCGCTCTCGAGCAGCTTCACGATCTTCGGGACTTCGGACATGGTGTCGACCCCTCCAGCGCGGCCCATTTTCGCCTCGGATGACGGACAATCAAGCCTTTCCACCCGGGATCGGTAAAATGACCGGGTGCGTGCGGGACGAGTCGGCTCCGTGAGCCTCGCTGTCGGGGTGGTCGGCGTCGCCCTGGCCGGCGCCGTGATCCCGATCGTCGCCTGCGACACGTACACCCCCGCGCTCCTCGAGCCCGAGCCGTTGCGGGTCCCTGCCCGCGACGGGGTCGGCTGGTGGTCGGGCGAGGGCGACCGCGGGTGCTTCTCGACGCGGACGCCCACGGCCGAGAGCCGCCCGAAGAACACGAGCCCCGCCGATCTCGGCCCGATCACGATGGCGTTCAGCTCGATGCGGCTCGGCTCGCTCGATCGCGCGGGCAACCTGGACGCGAACGCGTGGAAGGACATCGGCATGGACCTCGACGGCCGGTGCACGGGGTCCGACACCTGCGAGGGCCAGGACAGCCCGTTCACGTGCGCGCCGACGGTCCCGCAGGTCGCCTACGACGGCAACTACTGCCGCGACAACACGTTCGGCCGCCTCGAGTACCAGGCCGGCCTCGTCCCCGAGATCTCGAAGAAGTACGGCCTCAGCGACGACGCCTTCAACTGCGCGCTCTGCGTCGGACACTACAATTTCCTCGTCCGCGTGAGCGGCTACAACGGCGAGGCCGACGACGAGAGCGTGCGCCTCGATCTCTACCCGTCACCGGGTCTCGAGCAGGTCCTCCCCTGGAACTGCGCGGACCCGACCTGGACGCAGCGTCCTTGCTTCACGCCCGACATGCCATGGACCGTCCAGTCGGACGTCCTCGCGGAGCCGCGTGGAGGACCCGATCTGCCGGACTCGGTCCTCTTCGACGATCAGGCCTACGTGCGCCAGGGCTACATCGTCGCGAGCCTGCCCGACGACACGCTCTTCTGGTTTCCCGGGTACAAGGCCCTCGTCGTCGCGTACCCGATCCGCTTCCAGCGCTCGGTCGTCACCGGCCGGCTCGCCCGCGGCAACGACGGGTCGTGGCGGATCGAGAACGGCGTCATCGCCGGACGCTCCCGCGGCGCCGACATCATCAAGAGCTTCCGCCTCATCGGGTTCTGCGAGAGCGACCCGAACTACCGGCTCATGTCGGACTTCGTCGAGAAGAACCTCGACATCACGGCCGACGGCTCGAGCGATCCGAACGTCACCTGCGACGCCATGAGCGTCGGCCTCTCGTTCGAAGCCCTCCAGGCGACGGCCGGCAAGGTCGCGACCGTCGCGCCGCTCGTCGAGTGTCGGGTCCCGGTCCGAGCGGGGGCGGACGCGGGCCCCTGACGGGACGTCGACCGAAGCGCCCTTCGGACCGATCAGTGCGTGCACCAGAGGAGCGGAATGGTGCGCTCGTCGAGCGTCGCGAGACCGCGGACGGTCGCTGCCGCGGCCCTCGCCGCCGCGGGCGCGGCGCTGCCGAGCTCGTCGACCTTCGCCTCGAAGCGCGCGGCCGTGTCCACGGCCTCGCGCCGCGACATCCGCGCGAAGTCCGGCGGCGGTAGGCCGACCGACCCCCACGCCTCGGCGAGGACGGCGCCGTACGTCGCGGCGATGTTCCGCCGGACGCCCTCCTCGTAGTACCGCGCGCGGACGAGCGCCTCGGCGGCGAGGTGCGTGCGGACCATCTCCTCCGCCGTCGCGTCCGGGCGCGTGGAGAGATCGCGGAGGGCCTCGTAGTCGGCTCTCGCCTCCGCGTCGCTCCCGCGCGCGATGCGACGGCTTCCGTCGAGATAGGCCCCGAGCTTCGTCTCCGCGTTCGCCGCGCGCGCGCGCGAGCGCTCGATCGGCCCCGAGCCGTCCTGGTAGCCCTTCGACGCGCTCCAGACGGCGATCTTCGCGGAGCGGAGGGACGCATCGAGCGTGATGCCGTCCTTGTGTCCCCTCGTCCGGGCCGCCCACGCGACGAGGTGGTGCCCCGCGGGCGACGGCGCGCTTCCGTTGTACGCCCACATCGTCTTCAGGTTCGGGAACGCCTCGCGCCAGATCGCGCCCTGGACGGCGTTGCCGCGGGTCGAGCAGGCGGAGAGGTGGATGTCCTCGATCTGCGAGGCGGCCCGCGGCATCGCCTGCGCGAGCAAGCGGATCTGTTCCAGCGAGATGCTTCCGTCGTCGCCGAACACGGTCTGTCCGCCCGAGTGTCCCGACACGACGAGACGTGACGGCACGGCGCCACCGCGCTCCCCCGCGGCCCAGGCCTTCGCGATCTGGCCGAGCACGCCGCGCTCCCCCGCGGGGGCGCGCACGAGGACGCGCGTCACATCCGCAGCGAGGTTCTGCGGCAGGCCGAGCCCCGCGACGAAGCCCTCCCGTCCTTCGGGGGAAGCGAGGTCGAAGCCGCCCTCGAGGTCTCCGCCGCGTGGGCGGATCGACTGCGTCCTGACGCCGGCCGCGGCCAGCGCGGCGGTCTCGGGGCCGGCGCTCTCGGGGTTCATCCCGACGAAGAGGACGTCGTCGTTCTTCGGCGCGGGCGGGAGACGCACGATCGCCGCGTTCGAGGCATAGGTCGCGATCTCGCGATCGAGGAGGGACCCCTTGGGGGGCGGCGGCGGGCGGGCCGAGGTCCGCGCCGCCCGGCGCTCTTCGGGCTCGGACGAACGATCGGAGGAGTGAGCGCGCGAGCTCCGGAAGACGCCGTCGACGGTGGTCATCTCGCATGGGTCGGGCCGCGGCCCGGGCTCGTTGCGTGATTTCTCGCGTGCGCGCGACGTGGATGCGATCAGTCTGCGACGTCTTCGAGCAGGCGCGCGAGCGCGGTCCGCGCCGCCGCGATCGCGTCCTCGGAGCGGTCGAGGACCTTCGCGAGACGGGCGTCGGCGTGCGCACCCTCCTCGACGAGGGCCGCAGCATACGCGCGCACGTCCGCCGACGCGCCGCGGAGCGCTTCCCGCAATGCCGCCCGGTCGAGCGGATCGCCTCCCTCGAGATGCGCAGCGAGCGTGCGATGGACGGCGATCGCTTCGACCTCGCCGGGCCTTGGCGCGCGCGTCGCTCGCGGGGCACGCTTCTTCGTGCGTCGTGCCTCGCGCTCCGCCGACGTCTCCGCGGCCGGCGTCCGGGTCCAGGAGAGCCCCAGCTCCTGCATGGCGCGCTCCTCGAATCGTTCGTTCGTCTCGAGCCGCGTGCCGTCGTCCGTCTCGACGACCGAGCTTCCGGCGCGCGCGAGGAGGCGCTTCAAGAGCGCCACGAAGAAGCGCGTGTCGACGAGCCGTCCCGGATACTCGAGCGCGATGGTCGAACGACAGGACGCGAGTCGATCCAACGCATCTCGCTCGAGCGCGAAGGACGACTCGGCGAACCCCGTCGCGCGCGCGCGCGCGCGGGCCGAGTCCGCGGTAGGTGGAACGGCTGCGTCGACGAAGATCTGGAGGCTCTCGTACGCGTCGAAGCGCCCGTCATCCGCGTCTTCGCGAAGCCGACGCAAGGAGTGGACCGTGAGCCCATCCAGCTCCGGTGGCGCCTCCGCCGTCTCGGCCGCCTCGTCCGCGACGGTCGGCTGTGCCTCGTCGAGGATCCGGTGCAGATCCCGGACGAGGGCTGCCGCCTCCGACGTCGTGAGCGGCGAGAAGATGCGCTCGCGGAAGCACGTCGTCATGGGCGCCCCCGCTCCTCGCTGCGCGTCTGAAGCTCCGCGAGTAGGGCGCGCCGCCTTTCGGCGAGATGAACCCCCGGTAGATCCTCGGCCAGCCGTAGGAGCTCGGCGAGCAGGGAGTCGTCGTGGATTCGACGAGCCACCACCTCCAGGCACGCGATGCGCTGGTGCTCGCCTCCGGCGTCCCACGAACGCCGCAACAGAAGGACGATGTGCGGGTAGCCGAGCGACGCGAGAGACAAGAGCGCCATGCGCGAGGTGTACTCGTCGTTGCTCTCGTAGAGCCGCTCGAGCACGGATGTTGCGCGGTCGCGCGCGACCTGGACGCGACCGAGGACCGTCGCGAGCTGCTGGCGCGCACCGTCGAGCTCGCTGCCCGTGAAGGCGAGCGATGCCTCCGCCAGGAAGAGGGTGTCGTGCTCCGAGAGCTCGGCGACGTTCGAGAATCGCGTGCCATCCGAGAGCCAAGCGATGATCCGCCCCAGATCCCAGGAACGGGCGATCAAGAACAGCAAGCCCCGGAGGTCGGCGTCGGCCAACGCCGTCAGCGAACCGGTGGCGACGTGTCGAGCGAACGGGTCCTCGACCGACGGCCATCCCGGGTATCCGGCCTCGTCGTACTCTCCGCTACGCACCCGTTCGACCGAGAAGGTTTCTCGGGCCCACCGCTCGAAGTGGGTGCGCAGCTCGGCGAAGGTCATGGCTCGTCGGGCACTTTAGCCGCTTCCGTGGACGTGGGTGACGAACCGCCGCCGCTCAAGTGCGCGCGAGAGACGGCAGGTTCAGGAGCTGCTTCGTCACGTCGAGGCTCTGCTGGTAGGCCTGGGACGCCGCCGCCAGCGCGGTCAGGATGCCGGTCTGGTCCGTCGCCCCGCGATCGCGCGCGAGGCCTGACGACACCGTGACCTCGTCCCCGTCGAGGAGGTCGGCCGCGGTGCGGAAGCGGTCCATCCCGAGCCCGAGCTCGACCTGGGCGTCGACGAGCTGATCCTGCCCCGCCTCCATCGTCGCGATGCCGGCGCGGGTGGCGGCGACGTCGTTCGCGTCGAGGGCCGTCGCGAGCGCGGAGAGGTCGTCGAGAAGGTCGCGCCCGCCCGCGGCCGTGAACGCGCGCGCGCCGCTCGCGTTGCCCCTCGGCGTCACGCCGCTGCCGACCGGAACGAAGAGCGGCTCGTCGTTGCCGAGGAACGTCCCGGACGCGTCGAACGGCGGCGTGTCGGTCTTCGTGCCGGCGAAGAGGTAGCCGTTCGTCCCGCGGGCGTTGCCGATCTGGAGGAGCTGCTCGCGGATCGCGCGCACGCGCTCGGCGAGGGTCGCGCGGTCGCCGGGGGCGAGCGTCTCGTTCGAGCCCTGGATCGCCAGCGAACGCGCCTCCGTCATCAGCTCCGTCGCTGCGTCGAGGGCGCGCTCGGCGATCCCGAGCTCGTCGCCGGCCGAGCGCGCGGACCGGGACCGCGCCGACACGT
This sequence comes from Polyangiaceae bacterium, assembly GCA_022842465.1. GTDB lineage: Bacteria > Myxococcota_A > Polyangia > Polyangiales > Polyangiaceae > Labilithrix. The sequence continues at coordinate 11,010 of JALHPN010000147.1, forward strand.
CCGAGAGCGTCGCCTGGCGCCGCACGGACGCGGCGAACGCGACGGGATCGTCGGACGGGAGGAGCACGGTCGCCCCCGAGGCCGCCTTCCGGGACGCGTCGGCGAGGCGCGCCGCCGTCGCGGTCGCGACGCGCGTGACGAGCAGCATCCGCGAGGCGTCGGTGACCCTCATCGGACCACCGAGAGGAGGCTGTCGAAGAGCGAGTTCAGCGTCTGGAGCACACGCGTCGACGCCTCGAAGGCGCGCTGGAACTGCTGGAGCCGCACCATCTCCTCGTCCGTCGACACGCCGCTCGCGCTCTCGCGGAGCGTCATGGCGGAGGCCACCGTGTCCTGACGCATCTGCTCCTCCGCGTTCGCGGACGCGCGCGCGACGCCGACCCGGCTCGTGATGGCCGCGTAGCGCTCGCTGAGCGTGTCTCCGCCGGCGAGCTTCGTGATCCCTGCGGAGGCGAGCTTCACGGCGACGGAGTTTCCGCCGGGGAGCTCTGCGAGCGAGCCCGCCGCCGCGAGCCGCTCGGGGTGCCCGGCGAGGCTCGCGTCGAGCTTCATCGCGTGCGCCGCGCCGGTCGCCGCCGCCGCCGGCTCGAAGAGGGGGCGGCCCGTCCCGCCGTCGAGGCCGAAGCCGGTCGCGTGGATCCCGTTGAAGAGATCGATGACCTCCTTCGCGTAGGCATCGACCGAGCCGAGGAGGGCCGGGATGTCCTCGTCGCGCGCCGCGCGGATCCCGCCGAGCTTGCCGGCGTCCATCGCGCCCGTGACGTCGGAGAGGACGCCGCGTCGATCGATCTGGACCTTCAGCGCCCCGTCCGCGTGGAGGGAGAGATCGAGCTTCGCCGCCTGGCCTCCGTCGACGAGGACGACGCCTCCCGCGAAGACGGTGATGCGGCCGTCGGCGTTCTCGATCGCGCGGCCTCCGACGCGCTCCGTGACCTCGCGGACGAGCTGATCGCGGGTGTCCTTCATGTCCGCGGTGGGCTCGCCGCGGGCGTCGGCCTCCACGAGCTCCTGATCGACCTGCGCGATGCGTTCGAGCCTCGCGTTGACCTCCGTGACGACGTCCTTCGCCTGCGTGAGGAGATCCGCGCGGAGACCGGAGAGCGCGTCCGAGGTCTCGGCGAACCCCGCCGCGAGCCACTCGGACCGCGCGAGGACGGCCGACCGGACGCCGGTGTCGTTCGGGGAGAGCGCCATCTCGTGGAGCGCCGCGAAGAGGGCTGACGCGCGCTCGCCGAGGCTGTTCGTCGAAGGGGCGATCGCCGCCTCCATCGTGACGAGCGCGCCGGACCTCGCCGTCGCCGATGCGAGGCGCGCCTCCTGCGTGAGGAGCTGGTCGTACGCGAAGCGGTCGAAGCCGCGCCCGATCGCCGACATCTCCACGCCGCCCGTCGGCCTCGCCGTCATCGCCGGCGTCCGCCGGACGTAGCCCGGGGTCGAGGCGCCCGCGATGTTCTGGCCCGTCACGGTGAGCGCGCCCGCGTTCGCGAGGACGCCGTCACGTGCGAGGGAGAGGAGCGAGAAGAGCGACATGGCTAGAGCCGGGCGCGGAGCTGCGGGCCGGTGCGCGGGACGCCGCGCCGGGCGTGCGCGATCTCGAGGACGTCGCGGAGACACGAGCGTGCGTGCGCGAGGAGGGTCCCGTTTCGCCGGAGCTCGGCGCGAAGGTGCGGGACGTCGTCGCGGATGTCCGAGAGCTCGGCCTCCGTGAGCGCTGCGAGCTCGGCCGCGAGCTCGGCCTTCGCGGCGGCGGTCTCGGCGACCCCGCGCCCGTCGAGGAGGCGGATCGCGGCACGCTCGGCGTCGAGGACCGCGAGCAGCGCCTGGACGACGTCCCGCGCGCGGCTCATCCCTCGTCGCCCCCGAGGAGCGCGGAGGCGATCTTGCCGGCGTCGACCGCGAGGGTCCCGCTCCGGACCTGGTCACGGAGCGCGGCGACGCGCGGGTTCTGGGAGACGTCGGCCGCGCTCGCCAGCGCGACGGCGCGCGACGAGAGGGCGACCGTGGTGGCCTCGCCCTTGCCTCCGGTGACGGTGGGGGCCGGGAGAGGGGCTTCCTTCTTCCCGACGGCCTTGCCCGTGCCGTCGGCCTTGTCCGTACGGACGCCGGTGCGATCGAGCCTCGTGTACGCGTCGTGGATGCGCATGGTTCAGTCCTTTCTCTCGCCGTCGGTAGGAACGGCCGTCGTCCGCCGTTCTTCAGGGGTCTCTCGGATTTTTCTTCCGAGCTTCGGGTCGGCCTTTTCGAGCGCGGCCCGGATCGTGTCTGCCAGGCCGAGGCCCTTGCCGGCCGTGATGCTCTTCGCGAGCGCGTCCACGCCCATGTCGGCGTAGGCGTCTCCGCCGGCGCCCATCGGCGACGCGCGGAGCAGGGTCCGGACGAAGATTGCCTCGAAGTCGCGACCGACGCGCTCGGCGTCCGTCATCGTTTCGACGCTCCCGAGGGCGCTCGTCGCCCGCTCCGGGGGAGATGCGAGCGGCGTGCCGAGGCCCTTCACGGCGCTCATTGGAGGATGACCTCGGCCTCGAGGGCGCCCGCGGCGCGCATCGCCTGGAGGACGCTCGCGAGCTCCCGCGGCGAGAGACCGAGGGACCCCAGCGCGGACGCGACGTCGGCGAGGGTGGCCGAGCCCGGCATGTACGTGACGGGCGAGACGGTGTCCTTGACGGCGATCTTCGTCTGCTGCGTCACGGCCGTGGTCCCCGTGCCGAACGCGGCGGTCGGCTGGGAGACCTGCGGCGACTCCTTGACGACGATCGTGAGGGCGCCGTGCACGATGGCGGCGGGCGCGAGCCGAACGTCCCCGCCGCCGACGATCGTGCCGCTCCGCTCGTTGATGACGACGCGCGCGCGCCGGACGGGAACGACCTCGAGGTCCTCGAGCTCGGCGATGAGCTCGACCACCTTCTTGTCGTAGCCGTCGGGCAGGGTCACCTTCACCGCGCCGCCGTCGGTGGCCTCCGCCGCGCCTGCGAACTTCTTGTTCACGGCCTCCGCGACGCGGGCGGCGACGGCGAAGCTCGGCGAACGGAGCTCGAGGCGAACCGCGTGGCCCTCGACCACGTTCGTCGGGACCTCGCGCTCCACGATGGCGCCCTCGGGGATCCGACCCGTCGTCGTCGAGCCCTGCTTCGCCGAGGAGCCGCTCTTGCCGCTCACCTCGAAGCCGCCGATGCCGAGGGCGCCCTGCGCGACGGCGTAGGTGCGCTGGTCGGCGCCCTTGAGGAGGGTCTGGACGAGCACCCCGCCGGACAGCGACCGCGCGTTGCCGACCGACGAGATCGTGACGTCGATCTTCGTCCCCTGCTTCGCGAAGGGAGGGAGCGTCGCGGTGACCATGACGGCGGCCACGTTCCGGAGCCGGACCTGCTGCGAGTCGACCTGGACCCCGAGCCGACGGAGCATGGAGAGCACCGACTGGGTCGTGAACGGTACGGACGCGTCGTCGCCGGTGCCGGCGAGCCCCGTGACGAGCCCGTAGCCGACGAGCTGGTTGTCGCGCGCGCCGGCGACGTCGGCGAGATCGCGCAGGCGGTCTGCGCGCGCCGCCTTCGGCGCGAAGAGGCACGTGACGACGAGCAGGAGCGCGGCGAAGGCGCGAAGGGGCTTCATGGTGGCTTTCAGAACGGGTTCAAGCCGTCGACGAGTCGCGTGAGCCAGCCTTTGCGCTGCTGGTCGGCCACGTCGCCGCGGCCGGTGAACTCGATCTGCGCGTCGGCGAGACGCGAGGAGCCGAGCGTGTTGTCCTGGCCGATGTCCGCGCGCCGGGCGAGCCCCGAGACGTAGAGGTGGTACTCCTCGTTGTTGATGAGGACGACCTTCGTGCCCTCGAGGAAGAGGTCACCGTTCGGCATCTCCTTCACGATCCGGACCGCGACGCTGCCGCGCAGCTCGCCGTTGCGCGCGGTGTCGCCGGCGCCGGCGAAGGCGGACTGCGAGGCGTAGGCGACCAGCTTCTCGGGGTCCATCCCGGGGTACGCGCGCTTCAGCGCGGGGACGATGCCAAGCATCGCGCTCGCGCCGAGCTGACCGTCGCTCTTCTGCGAGAGGCTCGTCGTGGCGGCGCCCTTCGCGTCGGCGTGCTCGTCGATCTGCACGAGGACGAAGTCGCCGACGCGCCCCGCGCGGGTGTCCTCGAGGTAGCCGCTCGACGCCTCGCTGTAGAGGGAGCCCGCCGCGGGGCGCGCGGTCGCGGCGCGCTGCGCGTACTCGCCGGCCTTGTAGACGCGCTGTCGCGGGGTGAAGGGCTGCACGTGACGGGGCCCGCAGGCGCTCACCAGGGCGGCGAGAGAGAGGACCACGAGGGTCGAGCGCGGGCTCATCGAGGGTCCTCGACGGCGATCGCCCGGTCGTGGGCCGCGAGCTGCGCGCGGAGGGTGCGACCGGAGGCGCGGAGGAGGACGGAGACGACCTCGCCGACGTCGCCGCCCTCGGAGGTGACGGCAGGGGTCGAGATCTCGAACGCGTCGCGCTTCACGACGAGGACGACGGGCGTGCCCTTCGGGACCTCGGGCGTCGCGTCCTTCGACGCGAGGAGCTGAAGGGTGACCGGGGCGCGCGCGAGGATCGCGTCGTTCTCGTGGAAGACGAGGACCGCGGTCGTCGTGAACGCGCCCGCGCGGCGCGGGGGAGGGGTGAGCTCGAGGGTGGTCGTGGTCGTGCGGAGGGGGACGACGACGGGGAGGGACGTCGTGACGCGGACGAGGGAGACGCCGCGGGGGAGGTGGACGGGGGCGGCGGCGAGGGTTCTGCGGACGAGGAGCTCGAGATCGGCAGGGGGGAGGGGCTTGGGGGCGGGAGGGGGAGAAGGAGAGGGTGCGGGTGCGGGGGAGGCGCGGGAGGGGGAGCGCGCGGGGGGCGTGGGCGGCGTGGGGCGTTTCGGGGCGACGACGCCGCGCGCCGGAGGAGGGGCGTCGGCTTCGGCGTGGGCGAGGCCAGGGAAGGTGAGGACGAGCGCGAGGAGGGCTCGGGCGAGGGGGGTCATCGGCCCACCTGCGTGGCGTTCCGGAGCATCTCGTCGGCGGCGCTGATCACCTTGGAGTTGATCTCGTAGGCGCGCTGGGTGCGGATGAGGCCGATCATCTCGGTGACGGCTTCGACGTTGGAGCCCTCCAGCGCGCCCTGGAGGAAGGTGCCGCGCCCGTCGGCGCCGGCGCGGCCGAGGAGCGGCTCGCCGCTCGAGGCGCTCGCCTCGAAGAGGTTGTGCCCCGCGGCGTTGAGACCGCCTGGGTTCGGGAACGTGACGAGCTGGAGCTGGCCGAGCTGCGCCGGCTGACGCTGGCCGGGCATCGTCGCGGAGACCGTCCCGTCGGAGGCGATCGTGACGGCGGTGGACTCCGGCGGGATCGTGATCGGCGGCTCGAGCGGGAGCCCGTCGCTCGTCGCGAGGCGGCCCTGGGCGTCGACCTTCAGCGCGCCGGCGCGGGTGTATGCGATTTCGCCCTCGCGCTTCGTCACGGCGAGAAATCCCGTCCCCTCGATCGCGATGTCGAGCGGGTTGCTCGTCTGGATGACCGCGCCCTGAGCGAAGGAGCGCGAGGTCGCGACGACGCGCGTGCCGGCGCCGACCTGCACCGCCGTCGGCGCGACCTGACCCTGCTGGTTCGTGCCGGGGGCGCGGAGGTTCTGGTAGAGGAGGTCCTCGAACTCCGCCTCCTGACGCTTGAACCCCGTCGTGTTCGCGTTCGCGAGGTTGTTCGCGATGGTGTCGAGCTTCGTCTCCTGGGCAGTCATGCCCGTGGCGGCGGCGTGCAGCGAGCGGAACATGTCGAGGTCTGCTGCACGACCCAGGCCACCGCGCGAGCGTCAGCGCCACGTCGCGAGCGTCACTGGTCCGTCGTCGCCGCGTCGCTGGCGCGGCTCGCGTCCGTGCGGCTCGCGTCCGACTTCGCGGACCCGTCCTTCGCGCCGCCCTCGGAGGTCGTCGCGTCGGCCGTGGTCCGCGCGTCGGGCTTGCTCGCGGGGTCGTCGAGCTCGTCGCCCGGGCGCCGGCACAGGCCGGAGACGCACATCGCGCCGTCGTCGCAGTCGCTGGTCCGGACGCACTGGTCGGGCGCGGCGCAGCGGAGGACGGAGAGGGCGAGGAGCGCGGCAGTGAGGACCGCGAGCGCCCGACGGGCGGCGGGAGGATCAGAGCTCGACACGGATGCCTCCGCCGACGAGGCCTTGCCAGAAGATGCTCACGTCCGGCAGATCGGTGCCGAGGAAGAAGACGGTCACCTCGGGGGCGGCGACGAACGACACGCTCTTCGTGAGCGGGACGCGTACCTCGAGCCCGGCGACCGCGCCGAGGAGCGTCCCCGGCGCGGCATAGCCGATGGCGCCGGCGTGGAAGGCGAGCTTGGAGGTGAGGAGGCGTACGTAGCGGATGTCGCCGCCGACCGCCGCGCGGGGCTCGAGGTCGACGATGCCGGAGAAGGCGATGCCGTCCTTCGGGGACTCGTCGACCCGGAGCTCCGCCCCGACGCGAACGCGCGTCCGCGCGCGGAGGATCCCGCGTCCCGCGCTCTCGACGCCGGAGGACGCCGTCATGTGACCGGCAAGGAGAAGCTCCTGCGCGCTCGCGGGGCGAGGGGCGAGGAGGAGCGAGAGCACGAGGAGGAGCGCGAGGCGACGCATCAGTGGCCCTCGCCGTGGGGGGCGTGGGGATCGTGCGGGGCGTGGGGATCGTGGGGATCGTCGGGTGCGGGTGCGGGTGCGGGTGCAGGTGCCGGAGCGGGGTGGGCTGCCGGACCGGCGTCGGCAGCCGGGGTGGCGTGCGCGTCGGCTTCGGCCTCCTTCGGGGCCGCGGCGCTCACGACGAGATCGACGCGGCGGTTCAGCTTCCGCCCTTCGTCGGTGGTGTTCGGGGCGAGGGGGTGGAACTCGCCGTAGCCCGCCGCCGAGAGGAGGGAAGGGGCGATCCCGGCCTGGGCGAGGACGGCGACCACCGAGGCGGCGCGGGCAGTGGAGAGGTCCCAGTTCGAGCGGAAGCGCGTCGTGTGGATCGGCCGATCGTCCGTGTGGCCTTCGACGCGCACGTCGACGTCGCGCGACGCGAGCACGGCGCCGAGCGCGCGCACGTCGGTGAGGACGGGCTCCTTCAAGGTGTCGTCGCCCGGGGCGAAGAGCAGGTTGTCGGAGAGGCGGATGACGAGCTCGGTCCGACGGGACACGACGCGCACGTCGGGCGGGAGCTCGCGGCGGTTTCCCATCGAGACGAGCTCCGAGCGCAGATCGGTGAGCTCCTTCGGCATCGTCGACTTCCCCTGGCTGCCGTCGACCGGCACCGGCGTGACGCCGCCGGGCATGAGGCCGTCCCCCGCGAGGGGGAAGAGCTCGATCCCCACCGCCTTGGAGAAGGACTCCGTGAAGCGTCCCACCTTCTTCGAGTCGACCTGCGAGACGGCGAACATGACGACGAAGAACGCGAAGAGGAGGGTGACGAAGTCGGCGTAGCTGACGAGCCAGCGCTCGTGGTTCACGTGCTCGGGGTGCTTCTTCTTGCGTGCCATCGCGCGCTCAGCCCTTCGCCGCCGGCTTGTGGCCGTGGAGGTACTCGGACAGACGCTCGCGCACGAGCTTCGGGTTCATGCCGGCCTGGATGGCGAGGACCCCGGAGAGGATCATCTCGCGGAGCTGAACGCCCTCGCGCACGCGCAGCTTGATGCGGCCGGCGAGCGGGAGGCAGAGGATGTTCGCGAAGGCGACGCCGTAGATCGTCGCGACGAAGGCGCCGGCGATGCCGGTACCGACCGCGTTGATGTCCGAGAGGTTGCTCATGACGTGGATGAGGCCGAGGACGGCGCCGATGATGCCGATCGTCGGCGCGTAGCCGCCCATCGCCTCGAAGACCTTCGCGTGGTCCTCGCCGTGCTCCTCTTCCATTCCGATCGAGACTTCCATCGTCTCGCGGAGCGTCGTCGCGTCGGCGCCGTCGACGGCCATCATGAGCGCCTTCTTGAGGAAGGGGTTCGAGGCCGTCTCGGCGACCTTCTCGAGCGCGAGGATGCCGTCGCGCCGCGCGCGGTTCGCGTAGTCCACGAGCTCCTCGACGATCTTCGCGGGGTCGTCGCTTCCCTTCTTGAAGGTCGCGAGCGCTCCCTTGAAGGACCCGGTGAAGATCTTGAGCGGGTACTGGACCATGACCGAGCCGACGGTCCCGCCGACGACGATCATGAAGGCGGGGAGCCCGAGGAGGGAGCCGATGTGGCCGCCTTCGAGGATGTTGCCGCCGAGGATGAAGAGCAGCGCGACGACGATGCCGAGGACGGGCTCCATCAGGCGTCCTCCTCGGAGTCAGCCGCCTGACGAAGCGTCACCGCCGCGACGCCGGCGGTGTCACCTCCCGTGGCGCACCGGAAGCCGTCGAGGACCCGCCGGCGGAACTCGACGACCTTCGTGACGAGCTCGTCGAGCGACTCGCGGACGAGGATCCTGTCCCCGGAGGCCAGGCGGAGCGTCGTGTCGGGCGTCGCCTCCACGGCGTAGATGTGATCGGGGTTCACGACCACGACCTGGTTGTTCAAGCGCGTGAGCTTCACCATCGCGGAGGTAGCCACCAGCAAGCGACGGACCACGACGCCTGGCACGCGTCGTGAAGCAGCGGGCGACGGAGACAACCCGATGGCGCTCCTCGATCAGGTCGAACATCTCCGCGGAGGGCTCGACTACCACCTCTCGCGGCACAACGTCCTCGTGTCGAACCTCGCGCAGGTCGACACCCCCGAGTACACCCCCGTCGATCTCGCGCGGAGCAAGGAGTTCGAGGGGAAGCTCCACGTGGCGATGGACAAGACCCACGCGGGTCACCTCGCCGGGCCGCACGGGGACGCGGGGCCCCACATCGTGACCGACAAGGCCGCGGCGGGCTCCGACGGCAACGGCGTCGATCTCGACAAGGAGGCCGTCAAGATCGCGACGAACCAGATGCGCTACGACGTCCTCGCGCAGCTCGCGTCGAGCGAGCTCGCGTCCCTCGAGTGGGCCGCCACGGACGGGAAGGGCGGATGAGCCGCGTCGACCGCACGGGGCCCGGCGTCTTCACGGCGATGGAGGTCGCCGCGTCCGGGCTCACGGCCGAGCGCGGCCGCATGAACGTCATCGCGGGAAACCTCGCGAACGCGCGCACGACCAAGACCGAGGACGGGACGCCCTACAAGCGGCTCGATCCCGTCTTCGTGGCGAAGCCCGTCGCGAAGGAGAGCACGGATCCCGTCATGCGCGCGATCCGCCGGGTGGAGCTCACCGAGACGCGCGCCGACGACGCACCTGGTCAGCTCGTGTACGACCCCGGCCACCCGGACGCGAACGCGCAGGGGTACGTGGAGTACCCCAACGTCAACGTGGTGACGGAGATGGTCAACATGATGACTGCCTCCCGCGCCTACGAGGCCGGCGTGACGTCGATCGAGTCGCTCAAGTCGATGGCCCGCGCGGCCCTCAAGATCGGTCGCTGAGGCCTCCGATGAAGGTCGAAGCAGGGACCGACCTCGCCCGCCAGCTCGCGGCAGGCACCGAGGGCACGAGCTCCGCGGCCGGCGCCGAGCTCGGCGGTCCGTCGCTCGGGGGCCCGGCGGGCGCGGGTACGGACTTCGCAGCGGTCCTCGAGCACACGGTCGAGGGGGCCAATCGGCTCCAGAAGGCCGCGCAGGCGAGCGCGGCCGCGTTCGCTCGCGGGGCGACCGACGATCTCCACGGGACCATGATCACCGCGAAGGAAGCCGACATCTCGCTGAAGCTCGTCGGCACCGTTCGTAACCGCCTCCTCGACGCCTTCCATGAGCTCTGGCGCATCAACCTCTGACGACATGTCTCCCCTCGGTCGGGCCAAGGCCGCGTTCGCGCTCGTGCGCGAGAAGCTCTCGGCCCTCCCGCGCGCGATGCGCATCCTCGTCGCGACGACGGCGCTCGCCGCGATCGCGATCGGCGGCTTCATCGCATGGCGCACGGGGGACGTCCGCTGGGCCGTCCTCTTCTCCGGCCTCGACCGCGACGACGCCTCGGCCGTGGTCTCGAAGCTGAAGGAGTCGAAGGTCCCCTACCGCCTCGAAGGCGACGGCGGGACCATCGAGGTCCCCGAGGCGCAGGTCCGCGAGGTGCGCCTCGAGCTCGCCGGCGGCGGCCTCCCGCGGGGCGGCGGCATCGGCTTCGAGGGCTTCGACAAGATGCGGCTCGGCGCGACGGAGTTCGAGCAGCGCGTCCTCTTTCGGCGCGCGCTCGAGGGCGAGCTCGCGCGGACGATCGACACGATCGGCGCGATCCAGTCGACGCGGGTGCACCTCGTCCTCCCGGAGCGGAGCGTCTTCGTCGGCAAGAGCGAGCCTGCGACCGCGAGCGTCGTCCTCAAGCTCCGCGCCGGGCGTGCGCTCGGCGGCGGCGAGGTGTCGGGCATCGTCCACCTCGTGTCGTCGTCCGTCGCCGGGCTCGCCGCCGAGCGCGTCGCCGTCGTCACGACCGACGGAACGATGCTCCACAAGCCTCGCCGCGGAGACGGCGAAGGCGGCGTGACGACCGACGACGAGGGCTCTGCCGCGGCGCGCACCCTCGAGGCCACCCTCGAGGAGCGCGCCCGGGCGATGCTCGAGAAGGTCGTCGGCGCGGGCCACGTCGACGTCCGCGTGACGGCCGAGCTCGATCGCGCGCGGGTCGAGCGCGTCGAGGAGCACTTCGACCCGAAGACCGTCGTGCTCCGCAGCGAGGAGCAGCAGGTCGAGCGCGCGCCGGGCGAGGCCGCCGTCGGCGGCGTCCCAGGCGCGGAGAGCAACCTCCCGAACACGAACGGGCGCGGGGCCGGCGACGCTGGCGTCGAGGCCTTCCTCCGCGAGTCCCACACGCGGAACTTCGAGGTCGACAAGGTCTCCGAGAAGCGGCTCGTGACGTCGGGGTCGACGCTGAAGCGTCTGACCGTCGCGGTGGTCCTCGACGAGGCCGCGCGGCCGGGGGTGAAGCTCGGGAAAGAGGAGCTCGAGCGTATGGCGTCTCTCGTCCGCTCCGCGGTCGGCGCCGACGAGCGACGCGGCGACCAGGTCACGGTCGACGCCGCTCCCTTCCTCGAGGCCGCGAAGACGGAAGCGCCGCCCCCGTCGCGGCCGCTCTACGAGCAGGTCCCTCGCAAGTACTGGCCGTACGCCTTCGGTGGCGCGGCCTTGGTCGTCGTCCTGACGCTCCTTCTCGGTCTCCGCGCGGTGTCGAAGATGAGGACGGCGTCGCGGAATCGGGAGGCGACGAAGAAGCTATCGATCGTCGTCGCGGACCCGGTCGACAGCGCGCTCACCGCGCCGGCAGAGGACTCCGAGCTCGCGAAGCTCGGTGGCTCCGAGCTCCGGCAGCTCGTCCACGAGCGCGCAGGCCAGGACCCGGCGACGGCGGCGCTCGTCCTCCGCTTCTGGCTCGGCGAGGGGCCGGAGAGAGAGGTCCCCCCCGCGGAGACGACGGAGACGAACGGCATCCACGTTGCTTGAAGCGTCACGGATCCTCCACGTCACGACGAGGTGAGTGCTTTGCTGACGAACGCAGAGAAAGCGGTGCTGTTCCTCCTCTCGCTCGAGGAGGACGTCGCGCGGCCCCTCGTCGAGGAGCTGTCGGAGGGGGAGATCCGGCGGCTCCGGGCGGTCGCGGCCACGATGCGCGAGGTGCCGAAGGGCGCGCTCGAGTCGACGCTCCGCGAGTTCCTCGAGCGCTGTGACGCCTCCGTGGCGGTCCCGCGCGGGGGCCTGCCGTACCTGCGCCGACTCTCGACGAAGGCGCTGGGCGAGGACCGCACGCGCGCCGTCTTCGAGGACGGAACGACGAGCCCGCTCACGCGGCTCGAGCGGGCGCCGGCGGAGGACGTCGCGGGCCTGCTCGAGAACGAGCCGCCGCAGCTCGCGGCTGCGATCCTCTCGGTCCTCTCCCCCCGCGCTGCGTCGCCCATCCTCTTCGCCATGACGGAGGAGCGTCAGGCCGCCGTGGTCCGCCATGTCGGTCGCCTGACGCAGGTGCCGGCGAAGGTCCTCGAGGACGTCGCGGCCGCGATCGCGGCGAACCTCCCGACCTCGGACGCGACCACCCTCGTCAGCGTGGACGGCGTCGCGAAGGCCGCCGAGCTGCTCAACGCCACCGCCCGCGCGGCGCAGGACTCGATCCTCGGCGTCATCGAGGGAGACGATCCGGACCTCGCGTCCAACGTGCGCCAGGCGATGTTCACGTTCGACGACCTCATCCGGGTGACGTCGCGCGCGATGCGCGTCCTCCTCCGCGAGGTGCCCACCGAGCGCCTCGTGATGGCGCTGAAGGGCGCGATGCCCGAGCTCGTCGACGTTCTCCTCTCCGGACTCTCGACGCGGGCGGCGCAGATGGTGAGAGACGACCTCGAGGCGATCCAGAACGCGAAGAAGTCGGACATCACCGCCGCGCGAAAGGAGATCGTCGCGATCGCCCTCCGGCTCGAGGGCGAGGGCCAGATCGACCTCGGGCGAGGCGAGTCGTGACGGACCGCCCCGACGCGACGTCGGTGCCTTGGGGGACGCCGAGCTCCGGAGGCGACGCCGCCAAGCCCGCGCCGGCCTGGGCGACGCGCTCCTCGCGCGAACCGATGTCGATCCGGCCGAGCCCGATCTCGGCCGCGCACCGGCTCCCGCTCGCGACCGTCGCCGCCGAGCCTGCTCCGCCGCCGCCGTCCGCGCGCCCGTCGTCGCGAGGAGGCCTCTCCCTGGTGCCGAGCCCGCGGGAGAGCCTCCCGCCGTCGTCGCGGCGGCCGCCCGAGGCCGGCCATGCCCGCGTCCAGGCGGTCGCGGACGCGCTGTCGGAGGCGCGCGCGGAGGCGGC
>JALHPN010000148.1 GCA_022842465.1 Polyangiaceae bacterium
TTCGCCGTGTTCGCCGCGCTCGCGACGGCGCGCGCCCGACGCGCCTCTCGAAAAGAAGCGTGATGGATGCACGTATCCTCTGCGCGGTCGTCGCGGTCGCGGCGTGTCGACCGTCCTTCGAGCCTGACGCGCCCCCGCCGTATCGAGAGCGAGCCTGCCCCTCGGGGTACGTCCGCGACGAGGCCCGCGAGGTGCGCCTCGTCGCCCGCCTCGAGGCGAACGGCTTCGAAGCCGACCGCGCCCGCCTTGCGTCTCCCGTTTGCTTCGGGCCGGCGCGGTCGCTGGGCGTCCTCGCCGGGTCTCGCGTCGTTCTGCGCGCGGAGGCAGAGGACGAGGAGCTGGCCGCGCGCCTCGCGCATCTCGTCGTCCACATCGAGGACGACGTCGGCGACGGCTGCCGACATGGCCTCATGCACGCGGTCGCGTCCGAGCAGCGCGCGAGCATCCTCGAGGACATCCTCCGGAAGCGGTGGGCGCTCGGTCCTGCTCCCGACGGCGCCACGGAGGCGATCCGAGACTACGAGCGACGCTGCGCGAAGCCCTGAATCGGCGCTCAAGGTTCGGGCGCGGCCTCCGTTCCTCGTGGGTGACCATGGGCACCTTCGCCGACGCTCTCGCCTCCGCTCTCCGGCGCGCCGAAGCCGGCGCGGGGGCCTCGGTGGCGCGCTCGGTCGACCTCGACTCGGCGGCGGCAGCGGCCGTCGCGGCGACCGTCGACCCGCGGCCCGCCTGGGCGCGGACGCTCGGGCTCCCGGGCCCGGAGTGCACGGTCGACGAGGTCAAGCGAGCGTTCCGCCGTCTCGCGCTCGAGACCCATCCGGATCGCGGCGGAGCGAGCGCGTCGTTCGTGGCCGTGACGAGGGCGTACGACGAGGCGATGCTCGCCGTGCTCCGCGCGGGCGCCGGCGCGAGCACGTCGTCCATGAGCGCCGCGAGGGCGCGACGTCGCGCGATGGCCTATGAAGCGCGAGCGTGAGCGCGAGCTCGAGCATGCGGAGGTGAGGGCGACCTCAGCGCTCGCCGCGCTCGCCTCGATCCTCGTCGCGTGCGGGGTCGACGCGACGACGGTGGAGCGGTCCTCGGGCGAGGGAGTGCTCGTGTCGGCGGACGTCGATGCGCCAGCGATGGGAGACGCGAGGGAGCCGGGCGACCCCGCCGCGCCGACCGCGCCATCGCCGGATCCGTCTCCAGCCGCCGCGCCGCCTGCCTCGACCGATCCGCCGGCTGCCGACGCGCCGCCGGCTGCCGACGCGCCGCCGGCCGAAGGCGACCCTGGCCCGGCCCCGACGTCCGCCTGCAACGTGACGAAGGACGGCCAAGGCTTCTTCAAGCGCACGTCCGGCGGCGCGACGTACGTGGCCTACGTCCCGCCCTCGTACGACGGCTCGACGCCGATGCCGGCGCTCGTCGCGATGCACGGCTGCGGCGACACGGCGATGAACTTCGCTACCTGGGCGGTCGCGCCTCACGGGACGCGCGCGACGCAGCAGTACATCGGCATCTCGCTCGGCGGCGAGAGCGGCGCGAACAAGTGCTGGAGCATGGGCGCGGACGACGCGAAGGTCCTCGCCGCCGTCGACGATCTCGCGAAGTGCTTCTGGATCCATCGCGAGAAGGTCACGGTCGGTGGCTTCTCGAGCGGCGGGCAGCTCGCGTACCGCGTCGGCCTCACGCGCGCCGATCGCTTCGTCGGCGTCGCGATCGCGTGCTCGGGCCTCTACGCCGCGGGCATCGACGCGACGACCCTCCTCTCGGGCGCCGCGAAGAAGCTCCCGATCGCGCATCGCGCGCACACGGGCGACACGGTCTTCCCGATCGCCAAGGTCGAGGCCGACTGGACCAAGATCGCCGCCGCCGGCTTCCCCCTCGCCAAGAGCAAGGTCGCCGGCGGCCACGACGGCTCGAGCGCCGACTGGACCGGCTTCCTCCTGCCCCAGATGACGAGCTGGACGACGCCCTGACGTCCTGAAAGGCACGACCACGTGGTATGCCGAGCCGTCCCGTGACGGCTCTCCCTCGCGCCTGGAGGTCGCTCCTCCACTGCCTCCTCGCGACGCTCCTCGTCGTGTCGGCCACGAGCGCGCGCGCTCGCGCGCAAGGGAAATCTCGCGTCGACCCCGTCGTCCCCGGGGCGCCGGTCGTGACGATCCCGCCCGTTCGGAGCGCTCCCGAGCGGCCCTCGCCGCGTCGTCCGTCCGGAGAGCGGCCCCACCTCGACGCGGTGGACGTGCTCCCCGCGCGCGTCACGACGGTCGAGATCCGGCGCTCGGGGGGGCTCTGGACGACGCAGCGCCTCGTCGTCGTCCGCGAGCTCGGCTTCGACGACGGCGACCGCGTATCGCTTCGCGCCTGGGAGATGGGCAATCGGCGGCTCTGGAACACGCAGCTCTTCACGCGCGTCGAGAGCTGGTTCGAGCGTCGCGGAGACGACCTCGTCGCCGTCTTCGACCTCACCGAGCGCTGGACGCTGATCCCCGCGCTCGAGGCTCGCTACGGAGGGCGCGCGACGTGGCTCATCACGGGCCTCAACGAGCACAACCTGCTCGGGCGCTACCTCGGCGCGGACATCCTCTACGAGTACTTCGACGGCCAGCACGGCGGCCAGATCGGCTTCCGCAATCCGCGGCTCTTCGACCAGCGCCTCGAGTTCCGCGCGATGGCCGGTCGCGCGATGCGGCCACGTCCCGACTTCGTCGTCCGGCGGGCGATCGTGCAGGGCAGTCTCCATGCGCTCGCGATGGACGACACGCTCCGCTACGGCGTCGGGTTCGCCGCGTTCGACGACGGCTTCCTCCAGCCGATCGAGGACGACTCGCCGTTCAACCCGAACCTCCCCCGGAACATGCAGACCGTGCAGATGGAGCCGAGCCTCCGCATCGGACGCATCGACGCGCGGCGCATCCAGTACGACGGGCAGACGCTCGAGGTGAGGCCTCACCTCTCGGCGACGTGGCGGGACGACGTCATCACGCCGTACACGGGCGTCGTCACCGAGCTCCTCGCGTTCCGGCGCCTCTGGCGGTTCACGTTCGGGGCGCGCCTGAAGGCCGCCGTCCAGACGGGGACCGCGGGCGCGCAGCTCGACTACTGGCTCGGCGGCCTCGACACGATCCGCGGGTTCCGCGACAACTTCGTCCGCGCGAACACCTACGCGCTCGCGAACGCGGAGGCCCGGTTCGTCGTCTTCGACACGGACTGGCTCGCCTGCGAGGCCGCGGTCTTCCTCGACGCGAGCGGCTCGCGCGCCCGCCGAGGCGACCGCGTGGGGACGCTCTCGGGCGGGCCGGGGATCCGCTTCTTCATCCCGCGGTTCGTGGCGTCCGAGCTCCGGATCGACTTCCCCTACGTCATGGCCGGCGGCCCCCGCGGCTTCGATCTCGCCATCGGCACCGAGCCGTTCTTCTGATCCGGGCCCCCGGCGCGAGGGAGAGGGCGGGAAGCATCAGGGGCCGTCCTCCGTAGAAGAGATCACCCCCTCGATGGTGTCTTCGCCCTTCCGGCTCGCGCTCCTCCTCGCGACCGTCGCCTCGCCTGCGTCGCTCCTCGCGTGCTCCGGCGCCGAGGACGCGGCCGATCCGACCCCGCTCCTTCCCGCGGGCACGCGAGAGACGGAGGGGACCTCGAGAGACCCCGAGCCCCCGCCCGCCGCCACCGCGGCGCCTCCCGACGCGGTCTCCCCGCCGCCGGCCGACGACCCGGGGCCGGCGCCGCCCGGCTGCGAGGGCGTCACGAAGGACGACGACGGCTTCTTCACGCGGAGGGCGGGCAGCGTCTCGTACGTCGGCCACGTCCCGAAGAGCTACACCGGGGCGCCGATGCGGCTCTTCGTGGCGCTGCACGGGTGCGGGGACTCAGCATGGAACTTCGCGACGTGGGGCGCCTCGCCGTGGAAGACGCGCGAGACCCAGGACTGGCTCGCGATCTCGGTGGACGGCGCATCCGGCGGCGGGAACTGCTGGAACATGGGCGTCGACGCGCCGAAGGTCCTCGCCGCGATCGACGACGTGGCGAAGTGCTTCTACGTGCACCGGAAGAAGGTCACCGTCGGGGGGTACTCGTCGGGGGGCATGCTCGCGTACGAGGTCGGCCTCGCGAACGCGAGCCGGTTCGCGGGCGTCCTCGTCGAGTGCGCGAACGTCCCGGGCAACGTCGATGCGAAGCTCTCCGCTGCGGCCCGGAAGCTCCCGATCGCGCACCGGGCGCACAGCGGGGACGGAAACTTCCCCATCGCGTCGGTGCGGACCACCTGGACGAAGCTCACCAACGCCGGATTCCCCCTCGAGAAGAGCGAGATCCCGGGCGGACACGACGGCACGTCGGAGGACTGGAGCGACTGGCTCCTCCCGAGGTCCGCCGGCTGGATCGCTCCCTGAGACCCCTTCCCAAGGCTCGGGATGCTGGCCTACACTCCCGCGCCCATGAGGACCTTCGTCAAGGTGGCGCTCGCCGCGGTCGTGACGCTCTCGGCGGGCTGCAGCCGCAACAACATCGAAGCCGTCAACCTCGCCAACGAGGGCGACAAGGCGAAGGGGACGGACATCGACGGCGCCATCTCGAAGTACGAGCAGGCCTCGAACCTCGATCCGACCAACCACCGCATCCTCTGGAAGCTCGCGCTCGCGTACACGAAGAAGGAGCAGTGGGACAAGGTCGCGACGACGTGCTCGAAGGCCGAGAAGGCCGCGCCGAAGTTCGCGAACTACTACTTCCAGCACGGTATGGCGCTCGCGCGTCAGGCGGCCAAGGGGCCGACGTCGTGGAATGACGCGAAGGGGCCGCTCGAGGAGGCGATCAAGCTCGATCCGAACATCGCCGATGCGCACTTCGAGCTCGCCGAGGTCCTCCTCCACATGGATGACGAAGCAGGCGCCATCAAGTCGTACACGGACGCGATCAACGCGAAGCCGGACGAGGTCGCGTTCTACGGTCCGCTCGCCGATCTCTACATCCGCCTGAACAAGGTGGCGGAGGCCGAGCAGGTCCTGAAGGAGGCCGTCTCGTTCGCGCCCGAAGGTCACAAGAACCTGTTCGCGGTGCACAGCCTCCTCGGTCAGATCGCGGAGATGAAGAACGACGTCCCGCGCGCCGTCGCGGAGTACGAGGCCGCGAAGAAGGCCTGCGGCCAGTGCAACGAGGCCGGGCAGCAGATCGCGTTCTTCAACCTCGGCGCCGCGTACGCGAGCATGCCGAACAAGAAGAGCGATGCGATGGGCCAGCTGCAGTCGTTCCAGAAGATGATCTGCAAGGGCGCCGCCGCCCAGCGCTACGCCGACCAGTGCACGCAGGCGCAGCAGCTCGCGACGAAGCTCGGCGGCGCGCTTCAGTAAGCGCTTCGCGACGCGCTCGGGCAATTTCGTGACGTCGTGGGCCGCGCCCGCGAGGTGCCGTTCGGCGCCTCCGCGGGCGCCCGCACGTCGGCCGGCCGCAGCTCGAGCAAGTGAATCGACGAGCATCGCACGTCTCGGAGGGCGCGCGTCGCTACCACGTCCGCCCACACGGCGAAAAGGCTCCGGTCAAAAGTGATGCCGCGTTCGATCAAAGTGGCGCCACATGTCTCGCGCGCTCTGATAGCGTTGAACGCGCAACGCGGCGTGGATCGGCACGTCGAACGTGCGGATTCAGTTGGGGAACTCGAGTATTGCCGGCATCGGTTGGGGCCCGAGGGAAATGATGGACCTGCAGGAACGTCTCAAGGAGCTCGAAAACGTTCGTGACTGGCAGTCGCTGGTCGAGGAGCTGGAGAAGGGCATCCAGTCATCCGGACCCAACGAAGCCAAGGCGAGCTACCACCTGCGCCTCGGGCAGGTCCTCGAATCGAAGTTTCTCGCCGGTGTGAAGGCGCTGAAGCATTTCCAGGACGCCTACAAGCTGAATCCCGCGCTCGCCGAGAGCCTGGAAGCGGCGCGTAGCGTCTACTGGAGCCTCGGCAAGCTGAACATGGTGCAGAAGCTCCTCGAGCTGGAGCTACGCACCATCAAGGACGGACCGCAGGCGAGCGAGCTGCTCGTCGAGCTCGGCGACGTCCTCTGCGACCTCGGCGACTACGACAAGGCCACGAGCACGTACGCCCGCGCGCTCGCGACCAGCGGTGGCTCGAACGCCGATGCTCGCGCTTGCCTCGAAGACGTGCAGGCCGAGAGCGGCTCGTGGCAGTCCCACGTCGAGCAGCTCTCGAAGGCCGCGGCGGAGTCCGACTCGCCGCTCGCCCGCGCTCGTCTGCTCCTCCGCGCGTCGCGCGTCACCCGTCGCTTCTCCCCCGACACGGTCCTCGAGCTCCTCGAGCGCGCGTACAGCGCCGACCCGGGCTCGAAGCAGACCGCCGCGCTCTACGAAGGCGCGCTCGGCGAGCTCGGAAAGCTGGACGCGCTCGAGGGCACGCAGGCGCGTCTGCTCCAGGCGGAGTCCGATCGCAAGGAGCGCGCGCGGCTCGCGCTCGTCTTCGGCACCCGCTGGGTCTCCCGTCACCAGAACGTCGACACGGGCACGAAGTTCCTCGAGGAGGCGATCAAGCTCGACCCCGAGAGCGAAGGTGCCTTCCACTACCTCCGCGACGCCTATGGGCGGAAGGGGGGCGACTGGGACCGCGTGCTCACGCTCGCGGAAGAAGCGGTCACCGGCGCGGGGGAGAACGGCAACGCGAGCTTCCTCCTCGCGCAGGCGGGCACGATCGCCTGGCGTCAGCTCGGCAATTTGATCCGCGCGCGGACGTGCTTCGAGCGCCTCGCGCAGATCACGCCGCAGCACCCCCAGGTGAAGGCGTTCGAGCTCCAGATCGGCGAGTCCCTCTCGGCGCCGTCGGCGCCTTCGGGCATCCCCCCGATGGGCTCGGTCCCGCCGAATGCGCGCGGGTCGATCCCTGCGCCTGCCGAGAACGGCGCGACGACTCCCCCGACCGCCGATGCGACGCCGATGGCACCCGAGGTGTCGCCGTCCGTCCCGCCGCCCGCGGTGACGTCGGTCGCGCCCTCGATGCCTCCGCCGGCCGCCGCGCCGTCGGTGCCTCCGCCCGCGGAGGCGCGTCAGCCGTCGGCGGCTTCCATCCCGCCCCCCGCCCCGCCCCCCGCCGCGGTCGAGGAGCCCGCGCGTCAGACGTCGTCCGCGTCGATGCCTCCTCCGGCCGCGGCCGCGGCCGCGCCCGTCGCCTCCGATGCGACCAAGGTCGCCGAGCTCCGTGCTCTCGCCGACAAGCAGGAGGCGAACAAGCGCTACAACGAGTACGTCAAGACCCTCCTCCAGCTCGCGGTCATGGTCCCCGAGCCCCACGAGAAGGTGGAGCTCTACACGAAGGCGGCGGAGCTCTACACGGGCAAGTTCGCCAACCAGGCCGAGGCCGTGAAGGCCTACGAGGCCGTCATCGCCATCGATCCGGAGAACGGCTCCGCGATCGAGTACCTCCGGCAGATGTACGAGAAGCGTCGCGACTGGGAGAAGCTCCTCGGTCTCGAGCGACGCGAGGCCGAGCGCCTGTACGGCGACGAGCGCGCGCGGAAGTTCCTCGAGATCGCGAAGCTCGCGACCGAGCGCGTGAAGAAGCCCGAGGTCTGCATCGAGCTCTGGACGCAGGTGCTCGAGAGCGACCCGTCGAACGCCGAGGCGCTCGGCGCGCTCGGCGGCCTCTACGAGCGCTCGAAGGAATTCGACAAGCTCGTCGTCGTCCTCGAGAAGCAGGCCGACGTCACCTACGACGCGAGCGCCAAGATCCAGGTCCTCACGAAGCTCGGCACGATCTACGGCGACCGCCTGAACAACGACGAGGGCGCGGTCAACGCGTGGCGTCAGCTCCTCGCGCTCGATCCGAACGATCGCAAGGCGCAGGAGGCGCTCAAGAAGAAGTACCTCGCCCTCGGCCTGTGGGACGACCTCGAGGTGTTCTACGCCGAGAGCGGCAAGTGGGACGAGTTCATCCGCGTCCTCGAGCAGCAGGAGGCGAAGGAGGCGAACCACGAGGCGAAGATCGGCCTCCTCTTCAAGATCGCCGAGCTCTGGGCGGACAAGAAGCAGAAGAACGATCGCGCCGCGCGCGCCTACGAGAAGGTGCTCGAGCTCGAGCCGCAGAACCTCCGCGCGGCCGAGGCGCTCATCCCCATCTACTCGGGCGCGGGCAACTCGAAGGCCCTCGCGAACGCGATCGAGGTCAAGCTCGGTCACGAAGAGGACGCGTACGCGAAGCTCGCGCTCCTCCGCGAGGTCGCCGCGCTCTACGAGGGCAAGGTCAAGGAGCCGCAGAAGGCGTTCGCGCGCTACCTGACGGCCTTCTCGCTCTTCCCGTCCGACGAGCAGACGTCGGTCGACGTGGAGCGCGCCGCGAAGGTGACGGGGGAGTGGACGCAGGTCGTGTCCGCCTTCAACGCGGCGATCGACGGGGCCATCGACGCGGGCGATGCGGGCCTCGCGATCACGCTCCGCCTGAAGCTCGGTCGCGTGCTCGTCGAGGAGATGCAGCAGATCGACGAGGCGCTCGCCGCGTACCGCGCCGTCTACGACGCGGACAGCGAGAACGCCGAGGCGCTCGCCGCCCTCGAGCGCCTCTACAGGACCACGCAGCGCTACGCGGATCTGCTCGGCATCTACGAGAAGCGCCGCGACCTCTCGGGCGACCCGGGCGAGAAGAAGGCGATCAGCTACGAGATCGCGAAGCTCTACGAGACGGAGCTGAAGGATCTCGACAAGGCGATCGAGACGTACGACGGCGTGCTCGAGGACGAGCCGACGGACGCGCATTCGCTGAAGGCGCTCGACGTCCTCTACCGGCAGCTCGAGCGGTGGGAGCCTTACGTCGACGTCCTCCGGCGCCGCATCGAGCTCGATGCGACGGAGCAGGAGCTCATCGACCTCAAGTTCCGTCTAGGCCAGACGCTCGAGAAGCACACCGGGGACCCTGCGGGCGCGCTCGAGAACTACCGCGAGATCCTCTTCCTCGATGCGCAGCACGACGGCGCGCGTGAGGCCCTCGAGGCGCTCCTCCGCGACGAGAACCTCCGCTCCGAGGCGGCCGCGATCCTCGAGACGATCTACGAGGAGCGGGGGGACTGGACGAAGCTCCTCGTCGCGCTCGACATCCTCGCCGACGGCGAGGGCGACCCCGAGAAGCGCGTGCAGCTGCTCCGCAAGGTCGCGCGCGTCTCCGGCGAGATGCTGAACGACCACCAGCGTGCGTTCCGCGCGCTGGCGACGGCGCTGCGCGATCAGCCCCACCACGTGGAGACGCGCGCGGAGATCGAGCGCGTCGCCGAGATGTCGACGACGTGGAAGGCGCTCACGGCGCTCTACGCGTCGATCGCCGAGAACCTGACGGACGCGCAGCTCGCGCGCTCCTTCTGGATGCGCTCCGCGCACATCGAGGACACGCAGCTCGGCCTCGTCGACGAAGCCGCGAAGGGCTACGGCCACGTGCTGTCGCTCGACCCGGCCGACGCCGAAGCGCTCGACGCGCTCGAGAACCTGTTCGTGCGCACGCAGCGCTGGACGGATCTCATCGGCGTCATCGAGAAGCGCATCGAGCAGACCGCCGATCCGGACGCGCGCGAGGCGCTCTTCGTCCAGATGGCGCGCATCTACGACGAGCAGCTCGGTCGGCCCGAGGACGCGATCGCGTCCTACAAGCGGGTCCTCGAGCTCGACCCTGCGAACGGGACCGCGCTCTCCGCTCTCGACACGCTCTACACGCGTCAGAAGATGTGGAACGACCTCGCGGAGAACCTCGAGGCGCAGCTCGCGCTCGCGACCGACGACGGCGTGCAGATCGCCCTCATGCTCCGCCTCGCGGCGCTGCGTGAGACCGAGATGGCGCAGATCGACCAGGCGATCGAGGGCTACCGCTCGGTGCTCGAGCGCGACGTCTCGAACCAGCAGGCGCTGACGGCGCTCGAGCGGCTCGGGACGCAGGCCGCCTACGAGCTGACGATCGCGGACCTCCTCGAGCCCCTCTACAGGCAGGTGGGGGACTACCAGAAGCTCATCGCCGCGCACGAAGTGCAGGTGCGTCGCTCGGACGACGTCGCGCGGCGTGTCGATCTCCTCCACCAGATCGCGCAGCTCCACGAGGACGCCGCCGCGGATCCCAACAGCGCCTTCACGACGCTCGCGCGCGCCCTCGAAGAGGATCCGGGCAACGAGCTCACGCAGCAGCAGATCGACCGCGTCGCGCGGGCGACGGGGCGCTTCGCCGACCTCGCGCTCGTCTACCGGACCCTCGGCGGCAAGCAGGAGGACGCGACCCTCGGCTCGACGCTCACGATGATGAGCGCGCGCGTCTACCAGGCGGACCTCGGCGACGTGGAGACCGCCATCGGCCTCTACCGCCGCGTCCTCGAGATCGACGAGGCGCATCTCGCGGCGGCCGAGTCCCTCGAGCGCCTGTTCCGTCAGACGGAGCGGTACCAGGACCTCTCGCTCATCCTGCAGCGCAAGTCTTCGATCGTCGACGAGCCGCAGGACAAGAAGCTCGCCCTCTTCCAGGCGGCCTCCATCGAGGAGGACGTCCTCGCGCAGCCGGAGGCGGCGATCGCCGTCTACCGGAAGGTCCTCGAGATCGACGAGGACGACGTCCGCGCGCTCGACGCGCTCGTGAAGCAGTACCTCTCGCTCTCGCGCTGGCAGGATCTCCTCGCCGTCTTCAACAAGAAGGCGGACCTCGTCGGCGACCCCGACGAGAAGAAGCGCATCTACTACGAGATGGGCGCCGTCCACGAGCGTGAGCTCGGGGACGTGCCGGCGGCGATCGAGATCTACCAGAAGGTCCTCGAGCTCGATCCCGACGACCTCCAGGGCCTCTCGCGCCTCGACGTCCTCTACGAGCAGGCGCAGAACTGGCAGGAGCTGCTCGGCGTCCTCACGCGCGAGAGCGAGCTCACGGGCGACGCGAACGAGGCGATCAGCTTCCAGTACCGGATCGCGGAGCTCTACGAGAAGCGGCTCGAGGACGTCACGCGCGCCATCGAGCTCTATCGCGAGATCCTCCAGCGTCAGGTGGATCACGAGCCGACGCTCCTGGCCCTCGAAGGGCTCAAGAACGCCGCGAGCGGGGGCGATCCGCTCGGCGCCGCAGCCGTCCTCGAGCCGGTGTACGAGGCGGCGTCCGACTGGCCGCGCCTCATCTCCGTGCACGAGGTGCAGGTCAAGCACGCGTCGGACGCGTTCACGCAGGTGGACCTCCTCCACCGCATCGCGCGCCTCTACGAGGACGCCCTCGAGAACCACGGCAACGCGTTCGACACGTACGCGCGCGCCCTGACGCTCGACAACGGCAACGAGGCCACGCTCCAGAACCTGGAGCGCCTCGCGATGGTCGTGAACCGCTGGCCGCAGGTGGCCTCGCTCTACGACGCCGAGCTCGAGAAGCTCACGGATGCGCCGGACCGCTTCGTGGAGCTCGGGCTCCGCCTCGCGCAGATCTACGAGGTGCAGCTCGAGGACGTCGACAACGCCATCGCGCGGTACCGCCGCGTGATGGAGGTGGACCCCGAGAACCAGAGCGCGGTGCGTTCGCTCGACCGCCTCTACCTCCAGACGAACCGCTGGCGCGAGCTCGCGAGCATCCTCGAGCGCGAAGCCGAGATCGGCCAGACGCCCGACGAGATCCTCGAGTTCAAGTATCGCCTCGGCCAGGTGCAGCAGCACCATCTCCAGGACCTCGACGCGGCGATCGCGGCCTACCGTGACGTCCTCGGCGCGGCCCCGGAGCACACGAACGCGCTCGAGGCGCTCGAGGGGCTCTTCACCGCTGGCACGAAGCAGGTCGAGATCGCCGAGATCCTCGAGCCGCTCTACCGCTCCGCGGGCGAGCACGAGAAGCTCGCGGCGGTGCACGAGGCGCAGCTCGCGCACATCGACCCCGCGAAGGAGGGCGGCCAGGAGGAGCGCCTCGCGGGGTACTACCGTATCGCCGAGCTCCTCGAAGAGAAGCTCATGGACCCGGTGCGGACCCTCGAGGTCTTCATCCGCGCGCTCAAGGAGTACCCGCTCGACGAGAAGTCCGGCGAGGAGGCCCCGCGGCTCGCGGCGAACATCGACGGCGGCTGGGAGACCCTCGCGAACGCCTACGCGGACATGCTCGGCCTCCACAACGACACGAACGTGCAGCGCACGATCGGTCGTCGGCTCGCCAAGACGTTCGAGGACGAGCTCGGCGACATCGACAAGGCGGTCGAGACGTACCGCTACGTCCTCAGCGTCGAAGGCCTCGACGTGGAGGCCCTCCAGAACCTCGACCGGATCTACCTCTCGATCGAGTCCTGGGCGGACCTCGCAGGCGTCCTCGAGCAGCGCGTGAAGGCGCCGGCGGACGACCTCGAGCTCGTCGACCTCTATGCGCGCCTCGGCGAGGTGTACGAGACGCGTCTCGTGGACATCCCGAACGCGACCGTCGCGTACCGGAAGATCTTCGACGGCCTCGACAAGACCCACGATCCGGCCATCCAGGCCCTCGCGCGCATCTACACGGGGCAGGGCGCCTGGCCGGAGCTCGACGTCGTCTACCAGCGCGAGCTGGAGAACGCGTCTGGCGACGTCGCGGAGGCCGAGATCCGCGCGAAGCTCGCGCACCTCGCCGCCGAGAAGCTGAGCGACCCCTCTCGCGCGATCGACATCTGGAAGATCGTCCTCGACCTCCGCGGTGAGGATCCGGAGGCCCTCCAGGCCCTCGCGAACCTCTACGAGCAGCAGGGCATGTGGCGCGAGCTCGCGGACATCCTCGAGCGGCAGTTCGACATCGCCCACGAGGACGACGAGCGCGTGAACGTGCTCACGCGGCGCGCCCGCACCTTCGAGGGCAAGCTCGAGCGCGACGACCTCGCGCTCGAGGACTGGAACCGCGTCCTCGACATCGACTACGCGAACCTCGCGGCGCTCCGGGCCATCACGGCCATCCGGCGCCGCCAGAACGACCCGCTCGAGCTCGTGCAGGCCCTCCACCAGACGGTGGACCGCGCCACCGCGATGCTCGACGGGGAGGAGCTCAAGGAAGTCTTCCGCGAGATGGGGAAGACCTACGGCGAGCGCCTCGAGCAGCCGTACGACGCGGCCGACGCCTGGCGGAAGCTCCTCGAGGTCGGTCCCGACTTCGAGGCGATGGACGCCCTCGAGGCCATCTACCGGAACCAGGAGCAGTGGACGGACGTCATCGACGTCAAGATGCAGCGCGCCGCGGCGCTGGAGCACGGAGCGGGTGGCGATCTCGACGTGACGGCCGAGACCGACCTCGGCGCCGTCGCGGGGGGCACTTCCGCGAAGATCGAGGAGTACCGTCAGATCGCGGGTCTCTGGCGCGACACGGTGCAGGAGCCGGATCGCGCGACCGTCGCGTGGCAGAAGGTCCTCGAGATCGAGGCTGCGCACGACGAGGCGTTCCTCGAGCTCGAGAAGCTCCACTCGGCGGGCAGCCGTTGGGAGCCGCTCATCGAGCTCTATCTCGCGCGGCTCGACACGCGCAGCGAGACGGCCGACAAGACGGATCTCCTCCGCCGCATCGCCAAGGTCTTCGAGGAGAAGCTCGACGACAAGAACCAGGCCCTCGACGCGCTCATCAACGCGCTCGGCGAGGACTTCCACGATCGCGATACCGCGAAGTACCTCGAGCGCATGGCTCAGGCGACCGGGCGATGGGGCGAGGTCATCCAGACGGCGAACAACTGGCTCCAGGAGCAGACGGAGCCGCACCAGAAGATCCGCCTCTGCCTCCACCTCGCGAAGTGGTACGGCGACGACCTCGGACACCCCGAGTACGCGCAGCCTTACTACGCGCAGATCGTCCAGCTCGATCCGAACAACGTCGGAGCGCTCCGCCAGATGGGGCAGCTCTATCGCAAGAACGGCAACTGGCAGCAGCTCGGCGCGACGCTCACCCGCGCGCTCGACGTCGCCGTCGCCGACGTGGATCGCAAGGAGATCCAGACCGAGCTCGGCGAGCTGCTCGACAGCCAGATGAGCCAGACGGATCAGGCGATCACCTACTTCCAGCGCGCGCTCGAAGTGGACGGTCACTACATCCCCGCGATCGAGAACCTCGAGCGCATCTACGCGGCGCGCGGCCAGAACAAGGACCTCGTCGACGTGCTCACCCGCAAGGTGGGGGCGCTCACGGAGCCCTCGGCCATCGCGGCGACGAAGCTCCGGATCGGCGCGCTCCAGGAGCAGATGCAGCTCTCGGATCGCGCGGCGCAGACGTACCGCGAGGTCGTCGAGATCGAGCCGCAGAACCTCCAGGGCCTCCGCGGCCTCGCGCGGGTCTACGAGGTGCTCGAGCAGTGGAGCGAGCTCGTCCGCGTGCTCGAGGCGCAGCTCGAGGTCGTCACCACGGAGCGTGAGCGCATCGACATCCTGATGCAGCTCGCGAACATCCACGAGGAGCAGTTCATGAAGCCCGACGTGGCGGCGGCTCGCCTCGAGCAGGTGCTCGAGATCGATCCGAACCACGAGGACGCCTACTTCGCCCTCGAGCGCTGCTACCGCAAGCTGCGGCAGTGGACGGAGCTCATCGACGTCTACGAGCGTCACATCTCGGCGACGCTCGAGCGCAAGACGAAGATCGACCTCTACGCCGCCATCGCTCAGGTCTACGCCGACGAGATCGAGGACAACGACAAGGCGATCGACGCGTACCGCAACATCGTCGACCTCGACGAGACGAACCTCCCGGCCCTCGAGCAGCTCGCGAAGCTGTACGACAAGACCGGGGATGCGTCGCAGTCGATCGACTACATGACGCGGGTCGCGGAGCTCACGCAGGACGTGAAGCAGCGCGTCGAGTCGTTCTACAAGATCGGCAAGGCGCTCGACGAGAAGCTCGGTGACCGCGTCGCCGCGCAGGATCGCTACGAGATGGCGCTCGACCTCGACGGGTCGCACCTGCCCACGCTCGGCGCGCTCCGGCAGATCGCGATGGACAACGCGGATTACGACAAGGCCGCGCGGTACATCGATCAGGAGCAGAGCTACACGCCGGCCCCGCGCCAGCGCGCGCGCCTCCTCGTCGAGCTCGGTCGTCTCCGCGAGGAGATGCTCGGGGATCACGAGAGCGCGGTCCTCGCCTGGGAAGCCGGCTACGAGGCCGACCCGGAGAACGAGGACACGGCGCTGCCCCTCGTCGACGAGTACATCGGCAAGGAGAGCTGGGAGCGCGCCGAGCCGCTGCTCGACATGCTCACCCGCAAGGCCTCCAAGCGTGAGCGGAGCGAGCAGCACTCGCTCTTCAACAAGCTCGGTCAGGTCACGGCGAAGCTGAACAAGGACGACAAGTCCTACAAGGCTTACTCCGCGGCCCACCAGCTCGACCTGACGGACCAGAGCACCATCCGCGGCCTCGCGGAGGTGTGCTTCCGCCTGAAGGACTGGGGCGCGGCGCTCACCAACTTCCAGAAGGTGCTCACCTCGCTCGCGGAGGACGAGAACGCCGAGCGCGCCGAGGTCTACTACAAGCTCGGCCAGATCAAGCGTGAGCAGGGTCAGGCCAAGCAGGCGATCAACAACTTCGAGAAGGCCCTCGGCGTCGATGCGGCGCACCGGCCGACCCTCGAAGCGCTCGTCGCCGTCTACTCCGAGCTCCGGGACTGGAAGCAGGTCGTCGCCTACAAGCGGCAGATCCTCGACAACATCGTCGAAGGGGAGGAGCGCTTCAAGGTGCTCCTCGAGATCGGCGACATCTGGAACGACCAGGACAAGAACCCGGGTCGCGCCATCGAGGCTCTCGAGGAGGCGAAGGACCTCCAGCCCGACAACCGCCCGCTCCTCCACAAGCTGCTCGCCCTCTACGAGGCGACGCAGAGCTGGTCGCGCATGATCGACACGATCCAGGCGCTCAGCGAGATGGAGAAGGATCCGATCCGACGCTCCAAGTTCGTCTTCACCGTCGCGCAGCTCTATCGCGACAAGGAGAACGACCCGGAGCGTGCCGTGGAGCTCTTCAACGAGGCGCTCGACCTGAACCCCCAGTACCTGGAGGCGTTCGAGCGCATCAACAAGATCCTCACGACGCAGAAGGACTGGAAGGCGCTCGAGCGCGCGTTCCGGAAGATGCTGCGGCGCCTCTCGACGGCCAACGCCGAGAACAAGGATCTCGAGTTCAACCTCTGGCACAACCTCGGCCTCATCTATCGAGACCGCCTCGCCGACGTGAACAGCGCCATCGAGGCCTTCAAGATGGCGACGCGGTACAAGCCGGAGGAGCCGGTCGAGCGTCAGATCCTCGCGGAGCTGTACGAGCAGACCGAGCAGCTCGAGGCGGCCATCGGCGAGCACCTCGCGGTCCTCCAGAAGGACCCGATGCGCGTCGACCCGTACCGCGCGCTCTACAAGCTCGCCCTCAAGATGCACGACTACGATCGTGCGTGGTGCATGTGCGCTGCCCTCGCGTTCCTGCACAAGGCAGACGAGGAGGAGCAGCGGTTCTTCGAGGACTACCGCCCGCGCGGCATGATCCAGGTGAAGAGCCGGCTCGACAACGAGCAGTGGGTGAAGAACCTCTTCCACAAGGACGAGAACATCTTCATCGGCAAGATCTTCGAGATGGTCACGCCCGCGGCGATCGTCGCGAAGACGCAGGCCCTCGCGAAGGCGAAGCAGCTGCCCGTCCTCGACCGGCGCTTCAAGCAGGATCCGGCCACCAGCACCGTGACGTTCGCGAAGACGTTCGGCTGGGCGGCGCAGGTCCTCGGCATCCAGCTCCCCGAGCTGTACGTGCGGAACGACGTCCCGGGTGCGCTCGTCGCGGTGCCTTCGCGTCCGCCGGCCTCGGTCGCCGGTCAGAGCGTGCTCACGGGGTACACGCCCCAGGAGCTCACCTTCATCGTGGGCAAGCACCTCAGCTCGTACCGCGGTGAGCACTACATCAAGAACCTGTTCCCGACGCTCGGCGAGCTGAAGGTCGTCATGTTCTCGGCCATCAAGATCATCAACCCGGACTTCGCGGTTCCGGCGGAGATGGCCCAGGCCGTGAACCAGACGGCGAGCGAGCTCGCCAAGTACATGCAGCCGGTGGAGCGCGACTCGCTCCGCCTCGTCGTGACCAAGTTCATCGAGGACGGCGCCAAGGCGGATCTGAAGCGCTGGATCCAGGCGGTCGACATCAGCGCGGCGCGCTCGGGGCTCCTGCTCTGCGCAGACCTCGAGATCGCGAAGAAGATCATCGCGGCCGAGCCGCAGCTCCCGGGCGACTTGTCGCCGCCCGAGAAGCTGAAGGAGCTCCTGATCTTCTCGGTGAGCGAGCAGTACCTCGCGCTCCGGAAGGCTCTCGGGATCGCGATCGGCTGATCGCGCGATCGTGTCGTGACGCGCGCGCGCGCGACTCTGCGGGGTCGGCGCGCGTCGTCCATTTCGGACGGCAGGGGGCGGCTCCGGCCCGGAGGCCCTCTCTCGCCTGCGCGATGAGGTCGCGGTCGTGCGGGCTGTGGGGACCGATTCGCCCAGAGTCCTCCCCCCCAAACCATTTCGAGTGACCTGCGACGCGAGTGCCACGGACCTGCGGAGGCGATCCGTCCGGGCGACGCGGTTTGGGCCCCCGAGTAGGTCGGACTCTCGTCACGCTCTTTCATGTATCGGCGGAGTGGCGCCGCTCCGTTTCGCTTGGCGAGAGAGGGCCTCCGGTCCTGCGCCGCCTGTGCGGTGCCTGGCGCGGAGGGCGTTCGGTCGCCTCCGTTGGGACTGCAGGGGGCGGCTCCGGCCCGGAGGCCCTCTCTCGCCTGCGCGATGAGGTCGCGGTCGTGCGGGCTGTGGGGGCTGATTCGCCCAGAGTCCTCCCCCCCAAACCATTTCGAGTGACCTGGCGGATCGTGCCACGGACCAGCGGAGGCGATCCGTCCGGGCGACGCGGTTTGGGGCCCCCGAGTAGGTCGGACTCTCGTCACGCTCTTTCATGTATCGGCGGAGTGGCGCCGCTCCTTTTCGCTTGGCGAGAGAGGGCCTCCGGTCCTGCGCCGCCTGTGCGGGGCCGCATCCGAGGGATGACCGGCGGGGAGCCGTCCCCGACGCGAGCCGGCTGCGATCGCGGGGCGCGCGTCGATCCCCGGAGGATGGTCCGGGCACGCAGGTGGACGTGCCCTTTCCGTGCGGCACGGCGGCGGAGGGCCGGAGGCCCCCTCGCCAAGCGAAAAGGAGCGCGCCACGCCCCCTATGCTCGACCTGACGTGACGAGAGCCCGACCTACTCGGGGGCCCCGAACCGCGTTCGCAGGTGGGAACGCCTCGGCAGGTCCGTGGCACCCCCTGCCAGGTCACTCGAAATGGTTCGGGGGGGAGGACTCTGACGGAAGGACGTCCGCGATCGGCACGACCGCGACCCATCGCGCAGGCGAGGGGGCCTCCGGCCCGGAGCCGCCCCTGCAGAGAGGAACGCGCGCGGCTCGGAAGCGGTCTGGCCACGGCTTGACGGCGGGAGATGGGCGCAGGACGGTGTGGGGATGACGACGCCCAGCGAAGAGGACGTGACACCGGAGAGCGTGCTGACCTTCTGGCTCGGGGCGTCGCCGCTGGAGAAGCAGGAGCTCTGGTGGAAGAAGGATGCGGCGTTGGACGCCGAGATTCGCGAGCGTTTCGGGACGGCGATCGAGGAGGGGGCGGCGGGGAAGCTCGAGGCGTGGAGGGCGACGCCGAGGGGAAGGCTCGCGCTCGTCATCCTGCTCGATCAGTTCTCACGGAACGCGTTTCGAGGGACGCCGCGGGCGTTCGCGCAGGATCCGCTCGCGCGGGACCTGGCGTTGGAGGCCCTGGGGAAGGGGGACGCCGCCGTCCACCATCCCGTGGTGGCGACCTTCCTCTTCATGCCGCTCATGCACGCCGAGGACGTGACGATGCAGGAGGACTGCGTGCGCGGCTTCGCGGAGCTGTGCACGCGCCTCGAGAAGGGGGAAGAGGGACACGACACGCTCCAGAGCGGGCTCACCTTCGCGGAGGCGCACGCCGCCATCGTGAAGCGCTTCGGTCGGTTTCCTCATCGCAACGACATCCTCGGCCGGCCGACCACCGACGAGGAGAAGGACTTCCTGACGAAGCCTGGCTCGAGCTTCTGAGCTCAGCGCGTGCCGAGGACCGTGAAGAGCGCGAGGCCGATCGCGAGGCCGGCCGCGAAGGTCACGCCGGCGCCGACGCGCCACGCCTCCGTGGGGCGGCCCGTGCGCCGATCGAGCGGACACCGGAAGACGAGCAAGTAGAGGCCGAGGAGAGCAAGGGGAGGCCCGCTCACGACGCCGCGAAAGCCGTAACGACCGCCGTGCAGGAGGACCGTGAGGGAGACCCAGACGGACCATCCTCCGAGGGCGAGGAGGACCGACCCGAGGGCGCGTGGGAAGCGCGCCGCGATGGGCGCGCTCTCGCCGGCGAGGGTGTAGAGGTCTTCCGCCGTCAGGGCGGCGGGGTGAGGGGCAGGGGACCCGGCGGGCGCGTCCGGTCGTGAGACGACGACCTTTTTCCGGGCGTCGAGAGGCGGCGCCGGAGGAGGTTCGACCACCACGCGCTCGGCGGGTGCGCGGTAGATGCTCGCTCCGGGCTCCGGGAAGAACGGCGCCGCCTCGGTCTCCGGCCGTGAGGGATCCGTCGACACGACTCGTCGTACGCGCGCGCGCCGCGCGACCTTCCCCGACCACCTGAACATGGACGCCGGATCCGGCTGCGCCCTCGTCGACGCGGTCGAGGTGCGAGCTCGCCTGGTGACGAAACGCCGGCGGTCCCGCGGTCGAGGAGGAGCCCGCCGAAGGAGATCCCGCCATGACGACCATCGACGACGAGACGATGCCCGAGACCCGCGAGCGGACCGAGACGGTCGAGCTGCCTGCCGCTCCGCCCGCGCGCTCGTGGTTCCTCGAGATCCAGGACGAGGCGGAGACGCGTCGCGTCCCCGTGCCGGATGACGGCCTCGTGCTGGGATCCGCGCGCGCCGCCTCGCTCGCGCTCCGTGATCCGCACGTCAGCGCCCGACACTGCGCGTTCTACGTCCGAGGCGAGCGTCTCTTCGTCGAGGACCTCGGCTCGCGGAACGGGACGTTCGTCGGCGGCGCACGCGTCGAGCGCGCATGGACGGTGGAAGGCGCGACCGTGAGCATCGGTCAGACCACCATCACCTGCGCGTCGGAGGAGGCCCTCGACGAGCTCGAGGCGCCCGTCAGTGGCGAGACGCTCCCCGGCATGGCGGGCGGCTCGATCACGATGCGTCGACTCTCCGCGACGGTTCGTCGTCTCGCGCGGCTCTCGGCGCCGGTCCTCGTGACGGGCGAGTCCGGCGTCGGCAAGGAGCTCGTCGCGCGTGCGCTCCACGACGAGGGCCCTCGTACGACCGGTCCCTTCGTCGCGATGAACGTCGCGTCGCTCCCGCGCGAGCTCGTCGAGAGCGAGCTCTTCGGTCACGAGCGCGGCGCGTTCACGGGCGCGGTCGCGCGACGTGTCGGCGCGTTCGCGGAGGCCGAGTCAGGGACCTTGTTCCTCGACGAGATCGGCGAGCTGCCGCTCGACGCGCAGCCGAAGCTGCTCCGCGCGCTCGACGGCTACGAGGTGAGGCGCATCGGCTCGGGGGGATCGGGGCGGCGCGTGGATGCGCGGATCATCGCCGCGACCCTGGTTCCCCTTCGCGAGCGCGTCGAGAGCGGCACCTTTCGTCGCGACCTCTACCATCGCCTGGAGGTGTTCGTCGTGGAGGTGCCGCCTCTTCGCGAGCGGCCGGGTGACATCCTCCCGATCGCGCGCGCGATCCTGGCCGGCCTCGAGCCGGAGATCGGACGCCGCGAGCTCTCTCCCGGTGCGGTCGCGCAGCTCTCGTCGCATCCTTGGCCTGGCAACGTGCGCGAGCTCCGGAACGTCCTCCAGCGGGCCGCCGACCTCTCACGCTCCGCGGTCGTCCTCGATGCGGTCGCCGTGCACCGCGCCTTTCGCACCGGCAGCGGAGGTGCCGCCTCGGGCGCGGCCCTGTCTCTCTCTCCCGGACTCGCGCGCTCGTGGCTCCATCGGCACGCGGGCAACGTGAGCGCCGCGGCGCGGGCGGCGGGGGTCCCGCGCACCACCTTTCGCAAGCTACTCGAGGCGCCAGAGCAGGACGCCCTGCGCAAGACCTCTTGACCCAGGCGCGCGGCGCTGAGAGACCCTGGGTTGCCATGCGAGCTGCCCGTGTCGTCGTCGTCGTCGCCATGGGCGCGCTCGCGTCCGGGTCGGCGTGCACCTGCGGGAAGGCGTCCTCCTCGGAGGACGCTGCCGCGTCGAGCGCGCCGAGCGCGGCCTCTCCTGCCGCGTCGCTGGGAGCACCGGGCGCGGCGCGGTTCTCCGCGCCCATCGCCGCGGCCAGGATCGCCGACTCGGGCGATGTCTTCGTCGTGGGGCTCGATGTCGCGTCGAGAGCGATCCGACTCCAGCGCATCTCCGCCGAGGACGAGACGAAGACCGACCGGACGATCCTCGACGACGTCTCGTGGACGAGCGATGCCGATCTGAAGGTGTTCGGCGGCGTCCCGAGCGCGGTCGTGTGGCGGGGCAAGCACGGCGGAAAGCCGGAGCGCACGCTCGTGACGCTCGGCTCCGATCTCGCGCCGCTCGCGAAGCCGGAGGTCGTGGGCGCCGCGTCGTGCGCGACCCGCGACGCGTTCGTCCACGCCGACGGGAAGAAGATCGCCCGCCTCTCGTTCGCCTCTGCCGACGCGGCCGCGGCGCGCTCGTCGGTGAACGTCCCGAAGGACCGGGAGGTGGCGCTCGCGTGCGCGGCCCACCGCGCGTTCGTCGTGCTCGAGCACGACGACGGGGCCGACCTCGGCGTCCTCGACGGGGCCACGCTCGCCACGAAGCCACTCCTCCGGGATGCGGAGCTCGAGGGCGACGCACGGGAGCGCGCGGAGTACGTGGTGGGCGACGAGCTCGGCGTCGTGCGGCTCGCGCAGGCCGGAACGCTCACGTGGCGTGAGACGAAGGACGGTCGACCCGGCCCGCTCCGTACGCTGACGACGAAGATCCCGCAGGACGACGACGTCGTCGCGCTCGATGCATCTCCTCGCGTCGTGGTCGTCGTCTACACGCAGGAGGTCGAGGGGAGCTGCCCAGGCACGAGCCCGTCGACGAAGGTGCTCGCGCTGCGGATCGATCGCGCGACGGCGACCGAGACGGTCGTCGAGCTCGCGCCGGGGACGTGCGGGCGCGAGATCGGCCCGTTCTACACGTCCGCCGCCGGAGATGCCGTCAACGTGGCGTGGGTCGAGCGCGTCCCCACCGCGGGCCTCGCGCGCCCGCCCATCGCGGCGCTCGCGCACGCGGCGGTGCTCCCCGACGCGCCGCCCCACCCGCTCGCGCGCATCGACGTGGAGGCGGATGCGCTCGCGGACGCCGGTTGTGACGCCACCCACTGCTGGGCGGCGGCCCTCGTGCGGAGCCCGGGCATGGATGCGATGGTGCCGGGCCCGATCCGGGTGCTCCGCTACGCGCCGTGACCGGTCAGAGCGAGCCGCTGAGGATGAAGCCGCCCGAGCCGTAGCCCGCGTAGGGCGTGAGCGTCGGGCGGGATGGTCCCTTCACGCTGGGGGGCGGCGCGGGGTCCTCGTGCTTCGGCGCGAACAGGTACCACCCCACGGCGGTGAGGAGGCCGACGCCGGCGACGACGGCCGAGACGTTCGCGATCGTCGCGTTCGTGTCGACCTTGTCGTTGTTGTCGCGGAGGGTGGCGCACGCGTTCCCGAAGCGCTGCGTCGTCGCCGTGTCGGTGCGGGTGCAGATGCCCGCCGCGTTGTTGGGGCCGGCTGCGGTGCGGATCTCGTTCGCGACCGCGTCGGCCTTGCTCTGCGCGTCCGCCTTGAACGCGGCGAAGATGATCGTGCCCGCGATGCCGATGCCGGCGACGGCGAGGCCGCCGTAGACCGGGCCCATCGAGCGCGGAGGCGAGAAGACGTCGGTGTGCTTCGCGGCGCCGGTGTCGGCCGTGGCGGGCGTCGTGGTCGCGGGCGTCGTCTGTGGCGTCGTCTCGGGCGTCGTCTGTGGCGGCGAGGTCGAGGTCCCCGCGGTCGGGACCGGCGCGATCACCGGCGGCGCGGTCGTCGCCCCGCCGAACTTCGCCTGCACCTTCGAGCCGACGGTCGCGATCACCTTCACCGTCTCGGTCGGCGACTTCACCGTGTGAGGCCCCGGGTCGACGTCCACCGGCTCCTGGAACGGCGCGTTGCCGACCTTCGTGTCGTCGACGGAGATCTCCGTCCCGGCTGGCGCGACGATCTCGATGCGACCGAGCTTCTGACGGACCTCGGCGAGGCCGCTCTCGGCGTCCTGCCGCTGCTGCGGGCTCACGTTCGTCGCCTCGCGGAGGAACTGCTGGAAGTAGCGCGACGCCTCGAGCGGGTGGTTCGACTTCGCGCTGCTCTGCGCGAGGTTCAAGAGGACGGCGGGGTGCTTCTTCAAGGCATAGGCTTGCAGGAACGCGAGGCGCGCGTTCTCGTACGAGCCCTTGTCGTAGAAGTCGACGCCCTCCTTGAAGCGCGCGCGCGCTTGGGCCGTGACGGGGTCGGAGTCACCCTGCGCACGCGCTGGAAGCGGCACGACCTGCGGCAGGAGGGTGAACAGCAGCGAGGCGGCGAGAACGCGCGTCTGGGTGTTCATGAGGAGCGGGTCAGAACGGATTGTCTCGCACGATACCGCCAGGCGGCGTCTTGGGTGCAGTCTTCGGCGTCTCCGGGGCAGACTTCGGGGGCTCCGGGGCGGCCTTCGGCGCGGCGGCGACGGGACGCGGCGCGGGGCGCGGCTCCCGCGCAGCCGTGGCCTTCGGCGCGGGCT
>JALHPN010000149.1 GCA_022842465.1 Polyangiaceae bacterium
GCGGGCTCGGCGGGGCGCGCGCCGAGGCGCGGGAGGCGCTCGCCGAGCTCGGCCGTCGGGAACGCGATCGTCCCTTCGTCGCCCATCGCCGCGGTCGTCGTCCCCCCGAGCGCGGCGAGCAGCGAGGCAGCCGGGACGTTTCGCGTCGTGAGACGGTACGGGAACGCGAGCGTCGATGCGCCGCGCGTCGCCGCCGCCTCCGCGAGCGCGCCGAGGACCGCGTGCTCGACGCGCCGACCGAGCACGCGACAGCTCAGCGCGAAGACCTCCACGCGGAGCGCAGGCCCGTCGAGGACCGCGGCGACGACGCCGACGAGCCCGTAGTCGCCGAAGCGGTCGCGCGCGCGGACGACGCGGACGTCGTCCCCCATCGCGAGGACGTCGGCCTCCGAGAAGCGTCGCGTGGTGGTGGTGAGCTGGTTCGTGCGCTGCGTGAGCTGCGCGACGCGCGGCACGTCGCCATCGGTGAGCGGTGCGACCTCGACCACGAGCTCGAGCCCGTCGAGGAACTCCTCGAGCGAAGACGCCTGCGTGCGGACCGCGTCGCGGGCAGACTCGTCCGCCGCCATCCGCGCGCGGCGACGGTCCTCAGCCGTGACGCGGGCGTGGTCCAGGTCCCATACGTGCTCGAGGGCCGTCACGCGATCCGCCGCGGCCTCTGGCAGCTCCACGACGAGGACCTCGGGGCATGCGGCGCGGACCGCGCCCCGCTCGACGGCGCTGTCGTCGACGAGAACGAACGCGTCCAGCCCGAAGCCGAGCTCCTCGGCGAGGGCCCGGAGCGACGAGGGCTTCGGGTCCCAGCCGATCGCGTGCGCGGCGAAGTCCTCCCACCGGAGCGGCATGTGCGGGTGCGCCGCGAAGACCGCGCGCACGTCCGAGGCGACGTTCTTGCTGCACGTCACGAGGAGCGTCCCGGCGTCGACCTCGGCGCGCAGGCGCCGCTGGAGATCGGCGTAGGGCCCCGTCGGATCGACGCGCTCCGGTCCGTCCTCGCCGCAGACGCCGCCCCAGAGAGTCCCGTCGCAGTCGACCGCGATGACCTTGCGACGCGGCTCGCGCAACCCGCGCACGGCGCGCGCGACGGCCGCGCCGGCGACGGCGAACATCGACGGAGTGAAGGGGATGTCGGCGACGCAGCCGGCCTCGACGTCGTGGACGGCGTCGGGCGAGACGAGGCCGTGGGCGCGCGCCGCGACCTGGAGGTCGACGAGACGCGCGCGCGTCCGAGGGAGCGGAGCAACCTCTCCGTCAGAGCGTGCATGAGCAGGTGGCGCGACCGCGACGACGAGGTCGGGCACGCCGTCGAGCGCGCGGACGAGCTCGGGATCGCAGAGGCTCTCCCGCCGGACGAGCACGACCGGTACGTCCGCCCCCCGGAGCGCGCTCGCCGGTTCGAGGAGCTCTTGCATCACCTGGGCGTAGGGAGCGTGGACGACGTCGCACGCGAGCCCGGCCTCGCGGAGCCAGAAGCGGAGAGACGGCTCGATCGGCGTCGCCGTCTGCTCGGCGGCGACGACGACGCGGAGACGCGCCTTCGGGAGCGACGCGTGGAGGGCGCCGATCGTGGTCGCGGCGCCCGATGCCACCGATCCGAGGACCGCGCACAGGTCGCGCAGGAGCGCGTCGGCCGTGCCGTGCTCGTAGAGCTGCGCGTCGAAGCGGATCGCGAGCGCGAGGCGGTCGTCGACCTCGGCCGCGAGGAGCGCGAGCTCGCTCGCCGTCTCGCGCGGCGGGACGGCGAGGTCCCCTTCCCCGATCGCGAGCCGCGCGAGCGGCCCTCGGTAGTGCTGGAAGACGGTCTGGAAGACAGGAGACACGCTCGGATCGACCTGCAGCCCGAGCGCTGCGACGACCGCGGGGAACGGCGTCGAGGCATGAGCGAGCGCGTCGAGCAGGCGTTCGCGGATCGCCCTCACGTGTGCGCCGAACGGGCGCTCGGCATCGCAGCTCGAGCGAATCGCGACCGGGTTCACGAACGACCCGACGGCGCGCGTGACGCGCGCGTCCGTACGCCCCGACGTCTCGACGCCGATGACGCGCTCGCGCTGGCCCGTGTGGTGAGCCAGGACGACGTCGTACGCGGCGAGCACGACGGCGGCGAGGGTGCTCTCACTGCCTCTCGCGAGCGCGCGGAGGCTCGCGACGACGGTGCCGGAGACCTCGGCCCGAACCGTGGCACACGGGCGCGTCGGCCTCCGCGCGCGACGGACGCGCAGGGGCAGTTCGAGGACCGGAAGGACGCCGTCGAGCGCGCCCCTCCAGAAGTCGAGCGACGCGGGGGCGACGACGTCGGCCGGCGCCTCGTCGGGGTCGCGCGTCAGCGCCGGCTCACGAAGCTCGTCGAGGACGAGCTCGAGCGAGCGGAGATCCATGACCGCGTGGTGCGCGGCGAGAAGCACGGCGGAGGTGGCCTGCGCGTCGCCCTCGAGCGCATCGACGCGCACGACGCGAAAGAGCGGGCCGCGAGCGAGATCGAAGGGCCGGTGCGCCTCGTCGGCGAGGACGCGCGCGAGGTCCTCCTGGCGGCAGGCGCGTACATGCACCCTGCACGCTTCGTCGAGCTGCGGCGCGTCGGGCGGCGCGACCCGTCGAACGACGAGCCCACCCTCGTCCACGAACGTCGCGCGGAGCGCCGCGTGACGCGCGACGACGGCGCGGACGGCGGCCGTGAGGCGCGGGAGGTCCCCGCCTCCGAGCGCGGAGGCCGGGAGGGCGACGGCGACGTGCGCGTCCGTCGCCTCCGGCGACTCGGCGCTCCGCGCGACGTGAACGCGCTCGGACCAGGTCGCGGGCCGCGACGGCGAAGACGGCGGCGGAGGCGGCGACGGCGGCGACGGCGAGGACGACACGAGATCGCGAAACGTCGCGCCCGCGAGGACGGAAGCCAGTGAGAGCGTGCCGCCTCGAGCCGCGACCAGGCCGGCGAGCTCGATCGCCGAGAGAGAGTCGGCCCCGTACGAGGCGAACGGCACGTCGTCCTCGAGCGTCGCGGGGGCGACGCGGAGGATGCGGGCGACCTCGACGCGCAGGCGCTCGACGTCGGAAGCGCCGTCGGCCGGCGACGCGACGTCCTCCCGGCCGAGGACGTGCAGGAGCCCGAACGTGCCCGCGAGGAAGGCGTCCCGCGCCGCCGAACGTCTCACCTTCCCGCTCGACGTGACGGGGAGCGCCCCCAGGCGCGCGAGCGCCACCTTCGCCACCGCGACGTCGTGCGCCTCGACGATCGCGCGCCGAATCGCCAGGGCGACGGCGTGCGGATCGCGCTCCTCGCGCGTGGCCCGGGAGCCGCGCGCGAGCTCCGCGACGACGACGACCCCCTCGTCGGTCTCGAAGGCTGCGACCGCGTGCGGGCGCACGTGGTCGCTCGCCTCCTCGGCGGTGAGCTCGACGTCCTCCGGGTGCACGTTGCGCCCCCGGACGACGAGGAGATCCTTCATCCGTCCCGTCACGAAGAGGCCGCCCTCGCGAACGAAGCCGAGATCGCCGGTGCGGAGCCAGCGGGCGGCGCTCGCCGCCCCGTCCTCGGACGCGAGGACGCCGCCGAACGTCGCCGCCGTCGCCTCGGCCGCCCCTTCGTACCCGTCGGCCACGCCCGCGCCGCGGACCCAGACCTCCCCCTCGGCCCCGTCCTCGACCGGGGTTCGGGTCGACGGATCGACGACGACGAGCGCGTCGACCCCGAGCGGCGCGCCGCAATCGACGACGTCGCGCGCTCGCAGCTCCGTCCGAGGACCGTCGACGCGACGCGACGCCGTGACGAGCAGCGTCGCCTCGGCCAGCCCATAGCAGGGCACGAGCGCCCCGCGCCGGAGCCCGCTCGACGCGAACGCCTCCGCGAAGCGCGCGAGCGTGGAGGCGCGGACGGGCTCGGCGCCCGAGAACGCGGTCGACCACGACGACAGATCGAGCGCAGCGCGCGACTCGGGCGTGCTCCGCGCGACGGCGAGCTCGTACGCGAAGTCCGGGCCGCCGCTGATCGTCGCGCGGCGGCGAGCGATCTCCTCGAGCCAGCGCATCGGCCGCTCGAGGAACGACGCCGGCGCCATCAGCGTCACCGGGAACCCCTGGTCGATCGGGTGGAGGATCCCTCCGACGAGGCCCATGTCGTGGTACGGCGGGAGCCAGATCACGCCTACCGAATCGCGCGACGTCCCGAACGCGCGACCGATCGCCGCCGAGTTCGCGGCCAGGTTCCCGTGCGTGACGCGGACCCCCTTCGGCGACGCCGTGGAGCCGGAGGTGTACTGGAGGAGCGCGACCTCCGACGCGGTCGCCGGGTGGACCGGCGCGTCGTCGTCGACGTCCGCGTCTTCGATCGCCAGCGAGGCACACGGGAGCGCCGACCCGAACGAGCCCGACACGACCGCGAGCGACGCCCGGGAGCTCGCGGCGATCGCCGCCACGCGCGGCATCCCACGCGCATGGCGTGGCGGATAGGCCGGCACCGCGACGCGTCCGGCGTAGAGGACCCCGAAGAACGCCGCCACGTACGCAGGCCCGGGCGGGAGGAGGAGCAAGACGCGCGCGCCCTCCTCCGTCCGCTCCCGCACGCGCGACGCGACCGCCCGCGCCCGGCGGTCGAGCTCGCCGTACGAGACCTCGATTTCACGAGGGATCCCGTCGCCCTCCGCGTAGGCGAGGAACCGGAAGGCGGTCCGTTCGGGCTCGACCCTCGCCCTCGTGCGCAACGCTGCCGAAATCACGACTACCCCGAGCGGAAAAGCGAAGCGCGGACGCGACTTCGCGAACCTCCACGCATACGCTCCCTACCGTTCGGCGTCCAGGGGCGGAGGCGCCACGGAGCGCGGGTTTCGCGGGTGCAGACCGAAGCGCCAGAGGCGGCCTCCGCCGGCGAGCGCCACCCCTCCGACGAGGGCGACCTGGGCCGCGCCGACCAGCATCACCATGTGAGGGATCCCCACACGCTCGGAGGCCAGCGTGGCGACGGACTGGACGACGATGTTCGACGCGAGGACGACGATCCCGAAGACCGCGGCGAGCCGTCCGCGGATCGCCGCGCTCGACGCGCTGTTCTGCACCAGCGCGACGAGCGTCTTGCTCGACACCGTGAGGCCGCGATCGAGCGCGAGCGCCGCGGAGAACGGCACGAGGCTCGTAGGAATCGACGCGAGGTGCCCAGCCGTCGCGATGACGAACCCGTCGACCACCAGGGCGACGACCAGGAGGCGCCCGAGGCGGCCGACCCGTCGCGAGAGCGCGGGCAGCACGAGTGACGGGAGGACCGCGGCAGCCGACCAGACGACCTCGGCCCGCCACAGCTCGGCGTTGGACGCGCCGAGGAGCTGCTTCAAGATCATCTTGTCGTCGTAGAACTCCCCGAAGAGCTCGATGAGCCACGCGGCGACGAGCACCCAGAGCAAGACGCGCTGCTTCTCCGCGAAGAGGAACCCGATCACCTCCCGGACGCTGTCGCCGATCTCGCGGAGGACGTCTCTCGCCGGCGGCGGAGGCCCTCGCCCTTCCGTCCCGGAGACGAGCTCGCGGAGCCTGGGCCTCGCCACGATCGGATGGCAGAAGACGAACAGCACGACGACGAAGGCGCTGTTCGTCGCGACGTCGAACGCGAAGAGGGGCCAGTATCGTCCGCCTGTGAGCTCGACGATGCGATTCCCGAGGAGGAGCCCGCCCATGGCAGCGAGGCCGTTCACCGCCGCGAGGAGACTCGTCAGCGTGAGCAGGTTCGCCTTGTAGACGAGCGGCTCGCCCCGCTCGTCGAGCCGCACGGTCCCGTCGTCGTTCGTCTGGACCTGCTCGATGCGCAGGAGGTCGACCTCGAGGGCCACGCGCGTCGATCCGAGGGCCATCTTCAGGAACGACGAGACGACGAAGTACGGGAGCAGACCCGTGACGGTCGGGGCGCCGCGCGCCAGCGCTGGAACCAGCGTGGCGAGCGCGACCGTCTCGAAGACCCGCGCGACGATGACGAGCTTCCACCGCCAGACCGCGAGCGCCCGGAGGCCGCCGCGACGCCCTTGCCAGTCGGCGAGGGGCCCGGCGACGAGGGTGCCGGCGAGCGACGAGAGCAGCGTGGGGATCACGAGCGAGGCGCGCGTCCGCTGATCGACGAACACCTGCGCCATGATGAGCTGCGCGGCCCAGATCGACGCGGCGATCCCGACGGCGTCGAGGAGCGTCGCGACGAGGTACGCGCGCATCTTCGGCTCGTCGCGGAGCGCCGCGACGTACGCGGCGGCGGTGTTCCCGGTCGTGGACATGGGGCCGGCCAGGTCGGCAGGCTACCAGGCCGGGCGGCGACGCCACCCTCGAAGCTCCATCGAGGGAAGCTCTGATACGCTGCCGACGTGTCGTGGAGAGTCCTCGGAGCGGCTCTGTCGCTCGTCGCCGCGAGCGCGTGCAGCCGCACGCCGTCGGACGAGCAGCTCCGCGCGTGGCTCGACGAGGCGAAGCGGGAGAACGAGGAGCTCGCCAAGCGGAACGTCGACTCCGAGGCGGCGAGCTGGACGCTGTCGGTGCGCGGCAACGTCGCCGGCGGCGGCGCCGACTACCATTGGCGCGACATCGTCTCGATGGCGACGACGCACATCAAGACGACGTGTCCGACCCACACGAGCGACGTCAACGCCGTCGTCGACTACCGAGGGATCGAGATCGCAGGCCTGCTCGACTCTCTCCAGGCCCGCGAGGGACCCGGGCCCGGCGGGACGGAGCTCACGATCGTCGCGGCGGACGGGTACATCGGGACACGGAAGCTCGCGGAGATGCGCCGCTTCCCCGTCATCCTCGCCATCGAGGAGGGCGGCGTGCCGCTCACGAAGAACACCGGCGGGCCGCTGATGGAGCTCTACCCCCACACGAGCCATCCGGAGTCCAAGGCGCTCTACGCCGAGGGCGGCGCCTACTACGTCACGACGCTCATCGTCGGCACCGAGCCGCTCGCCCTCCAGGTGGGCGGCGCGAGGCGCTTCAGCGCCAAGGAGATGAACGCCCTCCCGCAGCGCACCGTCGTCGGCAAGAGCGGGTTCAAGTTCCGCTGGCCGAGCACGGACGTCGCGATCCACGGCCCGCGCGTCCGCGACGTCCTCGCGGCAGCCTCGATCCCGCTCGGCCCGGGCGATCGCGTGGTCGTCCGGAGGAAGCCTCGTACCGACGTGCCGCAGCGCGAGTCGACCACGCTCCGGGCGGAGGACGTCCTCGCGTGCGACGTCGTCATCGGCCTCCGCCACGGGGAGAAGCAGGCCCTCCTGCCGGCCGCGATGGGCGGACCGGCCGTCCTCGCCTTCGGACCGGAGTGTGTGAACAAGCCTGCGCCCTGGCCGATGTTCGTCGAGGCCATCGACGTCGTGCGCGGCGAGCCGGACGGAGGCTGAACGGTGCCCGAGACGAGCGCGTCGACCCCTCCCGCCGCGGCCGGCGTCCCGCGGGTCCCCTGGTACCTGTCGATCAGCATGCGGATGCTCACCGCGATGGCGCTGCTCGTCGCGCTCATCGTCGGCGCCGTCCTCTGGCTGTGGGCGACGAGCGCGGAGAAGCTCATCCGCGACCAGGCCAGGGAAGAGGGCGCCGCCGTCACACAGACGCTCGCCCTCGCCTTGACGCCGTTCGTCAGCGACGAGAACTGGAACCAGGCGCGGATCGTGGCGGATTTCCTCGTCCAGCGGAACGCCGACTTCGTCTACGTCATCGTCTCCGACGCGCGCGACCCGCGCATTGCCCTGTCCGTCCCGGCGGATCAGGAGGGGCGCTACCTCTCCGACCTCGTCCCGACCCACGTGTCGAAGCAGGCGCTCGTCGAGGGAGACACTCGCTTCGCCGAGACCTTCCTCCTCCGCGACGTGGCGATCGGCGGGAGGACGGCCAAGCGCGGCGAGCGCATCATCGACGTCGCGAAGGATCTGAAGCTCTCGACGCAGAGGTTCGGGGTGGTCCGCGTCGGGGTCTCTCTCCGTCGGGCCGATCAGACGCTCGCGACCACCATCCGCGCCGCGCTCGTCGCCGTCGCGGCGTGCCTCGCGGTCGCGCTGGTCGCCGCCTACTTCGTCACGCGAAGCATCACACGCCCGATCATCGAGCTCGCG
Source organism: Polyangiaceae bacterium (assembly GCA_022842465.1). Lineage (GTDB taxonomy): Bacteria > Myxococcota_A > Polyangia > Polyangiales > Polyangiaceae > Labilithrix. Next base: position 8,061 of record JALHPN010000149.1, read on the forward strand.
CGCTCGATGGAGGCCGTCGGCGCCGGCGACCTCGAGCAGGAGGTCAAGGTGAAGGGCCGCCACGAGGTCGCCCGGCTGGGGCGGTCGTTCAACGAGATGCTCATGGGGCTGCGGCACAAGCGCGTGCTCGAGAAGTACGTCCCCATGGGCGCGCGGAAGGACATCGCGGGCGACCGCGCGGGGAAGCTCGAGCTCGGCGGCCGGCGGCGGCGGGCGGCCATCCTCTTCTCCGACCTCCGGGGCTTCACGTCGCTCTCCGAGCGCCTCTCCCCGCAGGAGGTCGTCTCGATGCTCAACGAGTACCTGGAGATCATGACGCGCGCGATCGCGGCGCACCACGGCGACATCAACGAGTACGTCGGCGACGCGATCCTCGCGGTCTTCCGCTGCGATGACGGCCATCGCGGCGCGCTCGCCGCCGTGCGCGCCGCGTGGGAGATGCAGCGCGGGCTCCGCGAGCTCCAGGCGCGGACCAAGAACGACGAGGTGCGGAAGCTCGCGATGGGGATCGGCGTCCACGTCGGCGACGTCATCGAAGGGAACATCGGGTCGCAGACGCGCGTGAAGTACGGCGTCGTCGGCGACACCGTGAACCTCGCGGCGCGCATCCAGGACCGGTCACGCGAGGGCACCTTCTCGTGCATCTTCGTGAGCGACGCCGCCCACGAGGAGCTCGGCGAGTCCTTCGCGGCCGTCAGCCTCGGCGAGATGACCTTCAAGGGGAAGAAGAACCCCATGGGCGTGTGGGAGATCGAGCGGCGCCTCGAGCCGGAGACGACCCCCACCGAGCGCAAGGCGACCATCCGCCCCGCCTCGATCCCCGACCTCTAGCTCACGTCCCGAGCCACGCCTGCATCCACGCCGTCGGCCCGTCGAGGCCGTAGATCGTCGCCGGCGCTGGCGCCGGCAGCGTCACCGACTCCCCGACGCGCAGGGGCGCCACCACCCGGTCCACGAAGCCGTCGAACGTCACGAGGTCGATGGGCAGCTCCTCGATCGCGCGCTCGAGGACGAGCTCGAAGCTTCCCTCCGGATGCGACGCCGTCACACGCACGCTCCACGTACGCTGGCGGACCTGGTCCCCCTCCTCCAGACGTCCATAGGGGAAGAAGCCCGCGCGGCAGCGCGGCGTGATCTCGAATCGGCGCGCGTCCGTCCTCCGGACCTCGTGCGCGCAGTTCGCGTCCGCCAGCGGGACCCACGGGCCGCGACGCACGCCCGTGGTCCGCTCGCGGAGGAACCCGCCGAGCTGGCCGAAGAGGAAGTGCGGCGCGCCGATGACGAGGGACGTCCGCTCGCCCTCGCGCGTCGCCCGCACGAACGTCCCGAGACGCTGCTCTCGCTGGCGGATCATGGCGAGGTAGTGCCGGGGCAGCTCGATCCCCGCGATCCCGACGTGGACCGCGGCGACCGCCGCTCCTGCGACGCCGAACGCGCCGCGCTCGCGCACCGCGACGGCGATCACGCTCGCGACGACCGCCGCCGCGCCGAGGCTGGACGGCAGGAGCACGCGCGACTCGAGCGGCGCGCCGATCACCGGGACGAGCGCGAGGAGCGCTCCCACCGACAGCCAGACGGCGCCCCGCCGCGTGTCCTCGTCGAGGCGCCCTCTCCGCGTGGCGACGACGAAGGCGATCACCACGACGGGCGCGACGAGGATGGTCGCCCGGAGGGCATAGAACCCCCACCCGTTGTCCGGCCTCAGCGACACGCCGAGCAACACGCACGCATGCAAGGCGAGCTTCGGGACCCCACGGCTCACGAGCGCGGAGACGTCCGCGAAGGGCGCGCCGTAGTCGTGCCCACGACCGAGCCAGCGATACGCCACGACGTAGACGGCGAGGAGCGCCCCATGGGGGGCGAGAGCGCGCAGGCGCCCGACGAGGGGTCTGAGGCCGTCACACAGCTCGAAGGCGACGACGTAGGCGAGCACCTGCGTCGCCGCCTCACTCGCGAGCAGCGCGACGCCGAAGAGCGCCACGGCGAGCGCGCGGCTCGCTCGTGTCCCTCGCAGGTGACACGCGAGGCCGAACAGCGCGACCACCGACGCGACGAGCACGTGCCTCGCCGTGAGCCAGCCCGTGGCCGTCGTGTGCGTGACGCTCGTGGCGAAGAGCAGGAGCGCGCCCTTCCCCACCCCTCCTCGCAGCGTCCGGCAGAAGACGAGCGCCCCGGCGACCACGAGCAGCGCGTGCCACGCGAGCGCGTGCGCTTGGTAGAAGACGCGCTGCTCGCCGAACACGAGCGCATCCAGCCAGAGCAACGCGCTCGTCAGAGGTCGGAAGAGCGCGTACTTGAAGTCCGGCGCGGTGTACCAGGGGAACACGCCGCTCGCGATCCGCGCCGCGACTTCTCCGGGGTCGCCGGACGAGAAGCGGTAAGCGTCGAAGCGCGTGTTCATCCACGGCGACGCGCCGGCCGCGGCCCCCACGAGGAACACCTCGTCCTCGTCCCACGGCGCGAAGAGCATCGGCGCCGCCGCCGCCGTCCCCAGCGCGATCGCGAGCGCCGTCACGAGGCGAAACGACGCCCGCGTCACGCGAAGAGGGTGAGCGGCTGGTCGCGCCGATGGTCGAGGAAGCTCTGGAGCGTCACGCGGACGCCCTCCGGAAACCCGCGGACCGCGTGCGGCCGCCCCGCGTTGAAGAGGACGAGGTCGCCTGGGCGCACCGCGATCGTCCAGGGCTCGGGGAGCCGCGTCCGCAGGAGCGCTTGCGTCCGCTCGCGGTTCTCCGGGTCGAACGCGAACTGGAGGTGGTGCCCGAGGTACATCGCGTCGATGCGTGACGGCGTCACGCTCCAGACGTCGAGCTCACCGCCGACCGCGGGCGTCCTGAGGTAGACGTTCGCGGTGAAGAGCCCCGCCTCGGACCTAATGCGCGGCGACGCGTCGACGTGGACGATTCCTCGCGTCTTCGTGCTCTCGCCGACCATGCCTTCGGGCTTCATCAAGCGTCCGAGCCCGACGAGCATCTTCTTCTTGTAGACGGGGTCGACGCGGACGTTGGCGCCGTGGGCCCAGAGCTCGTCCAGCTCGAGGCGCAGCTTGTCGATGGGGGAGAGGCGCCCCTTCGCCGCCGCGCGGATGCGACGGATCGTGGGCACCGCCTGGTCGAAGTAGTCGATGCACCGCGCCGGCGACTCGGCGAGCGCGTTCACCGGGATCCCGACGCCGAAGAACATGTCGGAGAGATCCGTCTTGCCGATCAGCTCCTCCCACTTCTCGAAGCGGCAGGTCTCGAGCATCCAGCTCGCGACGCTCTCGCACGTCTCCGGATCGGCGAAGCCCTTCACGTGCAGCGCGCACGTCCGGTTGGCCGCGAGGCGCTCGAGCGCGGCGGTCGTGAGCTCCGCGGCGACCTCGACGGTCGTCCCGTCCGAGGCGATAGCGCCCCCGCCCCCGCTCCGCAGCGTGTCCCGCGCCCGCGCGATCGCGGTCGCCGACACGTGCGCGATCCGGCCGCGGAGGACGGGGAGCCGCTGCTTCATCTGCTCGGCATGCGTACGCGCGAGCTCGGCGGCTTCCTCCGCGGTGAGCATCGCCCTCATGGCGAGGCCTTCGCGCCGAGGACGGGGAGGGGCCTCCTCTGCTTGCCCCTCCCGGGCGCGCGTGACGCCTCCTCGGCCTCCTGCGCGAGGACGCGGGCACGCGCGATCTTCGGCTCCTCGGCGACCGCGAGCGCGAGCACCTTCGAGCCTTCGCGGAACACGATCCGCTTCGCGTCCCAGTCGGCGAGGGCGCCGTCGATCGCTTCGGGCGCGACGTCCGGAAAGCGCTCACCGATTTCCGCCCGCGTTCGTATCTTCATGCAGAAGACGTAGAGGCGCGCGAGCTCGCCCCTGAGCACGTAGGTCATGGCCCAGGGCAGCCCCGCCACGTAGGCGTCCTCGTGGCCGAGCGCCTTGTAGATCTCGGCGGCCTGCCCGCGCCGCTCGTAGATGCGCACGAAGGTCTCGCCCGGGCGGTACGAGAGGTACGGCTTGCGGAAAATCGTCCCCGGGCGATCCCTCATGAACCGCTTGCAGAACGCGCGCACGTCCGACCAGTCGACGTTATCGCCCCGAAAATCGAAGCTGAGGTCGAAGAGCCGGAGCTCCGCGTTCACCTCCGGCGGAAGGAGGCGCGCGAAGAGGTCACGGTTCCGCACGTTCTCGATCGGGAACTCGCCCTGCATCCGGAACACTGTCGCGTCGCGACCCAGCGTGAACGGCGAGGTGTTGAGCGGGTCGAAGCAGACGCCGTAGTCGAGGAGGTTCCGGAGCGTCTCGTCGACCTCCTCCTCTGTCGCGCCCGGGAAGTCGACGATGAGGTTGCCGAAGTGCGTGATCTCGAGCTCGCGCACGTAGCGCATCGCCTGCAGGTTCTGGATCGTGGTGGTGCCCTTGCCGATGCGCCGGAGGTACGACGTCGAGAGCCCTTCGATGCCGACCTGCGCGGAGTGCATCCCCGCGTCCTTCAACTGCACCCACTCGAGCGGCGACACGTTCGCGCGCAGCTCGTGGAAGATCTCGAAGTGGCCACCGAGCGCCTGGAGGCCCTCGGCGAGCTCGCTCGTCCCCTTGTGCCGGAGGATGTTGTCGAGGCAGAAGACTCGCGTGTTCGCGTAGCGCTCCGTGAGCGCGCGCACCTCGTCGAGGACGCGGCCGATGGACTTCTCACGGTACCCCTTCCACTGGAGGTTCAGGTTGCAGAAGAAGCAGGTGTCCTTCGGGTTCCCCGTACGGTTGATCCGGTCCCACCAGCAGCCGCGCGAGCCCTCGAAGGGCACCGCCCAGTCGAGCGGCATCCCGAGGCGCTCGAGCTCCGCGACGAAGTCGTCGTAGCTGGGGATCGGGAGGTCATCCATCTGGGCCACCTCCCAGAGCGGGGCGCCCTGCGTGAGCGCGTCGGCCGTCCGTCGAGACACGACCGCACGCGTCGCGTCCGCCTCGTCGCGATCACCCTTCGCGAGCGCGCGGGCGAGGGCGAGGAACGGGAGCTCCCCTTCCCCCTGCACGACGAAGTCGACGAAGGCGTACTGCCGGAGGATCGACGGGCCGACCGCGCTCGACACGGTCGACCCGCCGAGGACGACGGTGACCCCGGGCGCGATGTCCTTGATCGCCTTCGCGAGGGCGAGGTTCGCCCAGAGCTGCCCGAAGCACGTCGTGAGGCCCACGACGTCGAAGCGGGCGACGCGCTCGGCCGTCGTTCGGACGGCCTCCTCGAGCCTCGCGATCAGGGTCACCACCGTCTCGCGCACGGCGCGCTCGTCGTCCGGATCCGGCACCCACGGGTGGGGGCCTGCGTGCTCGACGAACGTGCGAAACACCTTCGTCGCCTCGACGACGAGCTCGTCGACCGCGCGTTCGCGCTGCTCGGTGTGGACGCACGGGATGAAGAAGGCCTCCCCCATCGAGTGCGCGGCCTCCGCGATGAGCTCGTAGAGCTCCACGCCGACGACCTCTGAGATCCGCACGTACTCGTAGAACGCGCTCACCTCCCACGAGGGTTCTTCGCGCCGGAGGAAGGTTGCAAGCGCCGCGACGGCCGCACTCGGCCGACTCAGCTGACTCCACGGCAGGGCTACGACGGCCACGTTCATCGGCGAGCTTCGCATGCTAGGTCAGCGAGCCGAGCGGTGTCGAGCCGGGGCCTTCAACGCTCCGCGCCGCTCACGAGCTCCGCGTAGATCCGGTCGTAGGCCCTGGCGACGGCGAAGGGCGTGTACGTCGCCTCGTAGGCGGCACGGCCGGCCTGGCCGAGGACGGCGCGGGCGTCATCCTCCCACAGGAGCGGCAGCACGACGTCGGCGAGCCCCTGCCCGTCCCCGGCGCGCACACGCGGCGCGAACGCGAGGGACTCGAGCGGCCCGCCCTCCGCCACGACGATCGGCACCCCGAGGGCCATCGCCTCGAGGAGCACGAGGGGGAGGTCCACCTTGCCGTAGAGGTCATCGACCGGGAACACGACGAGCGTCGCGACCGCGAGGAGGTCCGCCATGTCCTTCACCTCGCCGAGGTGGAGCGTGCGGCGAGCGACGTCCTCGCCCGCCTTCGCGATCAGGCGCTGGACCTCCCGCTCTGCCCCCTCCGCGAGCGGAGTCTTCTTGCGGCACGCGAAGACGATGGTCGCGTCGGGGAGCGCGTGGAGGACGTGCGGCGCGGCCGCCGCGACGGTGGACGCCCCACGCGACACCTCGTAGTCGCCGGGGTAGAGGACGACCTGCCCCGCCCCGAGCCCGAGCCGCGCGCGGATCTCGGCCTTCTCCGCGTCCGAACGCGCTCGAGGCGCGAGGGCGCAGGGGGGGACGACGCGGAGGCGCGCGGCGTCGGCGCCGGCGTCGCGGAGGCGCTTCGCGGTGTGCTCGGAGAGCGCGACCACGACGTCCCCGAAGAGCCACTTCGGGGCCTCGGCGAACGACCGCGGCGCGCTCGCGACGGTCTGGACGACGGCGCCCTTCCACCCCATCGCGCGGCGCACGCGACGGGCGACGCGGGCGACCGACGAGGAGCGAGGGTTCGGCGCGAAGACGAAGTGCCACACGTCGTGCGGATCCCCCGTCACGAGCCTCGCGGCGACGCGCGCGTTGGCCGCGAGGCCCGGTGCGAACCGCCCCGCGTCACGATAGACGGCCTCGACCTTCACCCCCGGGGCGAGGTCGATGCCCTGGTCCGAGGTGGACAGGACGGTCGCCGTCGCCGTCTCGAGATGCGACGCCACGTCTCGTACGAGGTTCTTCGAGCCGTCGTTCCACGGCGGCGTCACCGGCTTCGAGACGAAGAGAACGCGAGGCGCGGAGGACACCCCGCCGGATCTAACACGCCCTCATGCGGCCGCGCGGTCGGAAGAGGAGGACCTCGCGACGGCGCGGCACGTCGCCACGACGGCGCGGACCGAGGCCTCGAGCGTGTCGACGTCCGCGTCGACGCCGTCGAGCGTCCCGTCGCGTCCTCGGACCTCGAGGACACGCGCCGCCGCCGCCGCGTACGTCGCGCCGATGCCCGCGAACATCCCCTTCGCCTCGTGGGCAGCCTTTCCGAGCGCGCTCGCGTCCGCGCGTCGCGCGCCGTCATGAAGCGCCGCCATCACGCGCGGGACCTCGCCGAGCACGGTCTCGGCGACCTCGACGAGCAAGGACTCGTCCTCGCCGATCGCGGCGCGCATCACGGCGACACCGAACTCGTTGTCCGTCGTGAGGGGGGCCGCGAGGACCGCGCTCACCGCCACGTTGCCGACGAGCTCGTCGACCTTCGCGAGGAGCTCGTGCGCCTGGAAGGGCTTGCTCACGTACGCGTCCATGCCCGCCTCGATGCAGCGGTCGCGGTCGCCCGTCATCGCCTGGGCCGTGAGGCCGATGATCGGCAGCCGCCGCGCGGGCACGCCCTCCTCGTCGGGCACCTCGGAGGCGCGGATCGTGCGCGTCGCCTGGAGACCGTCGAGCTCCGGCATCTGGACGTCCATCAGGACGACGTCGAACATCTCGCGGGCGACGGCGGCGACCGCGGCGCGCCCGGTCCCGACGACGACGACCTGGTGTCCGGCCGACTGCAGCACCGCTCGCGCGAGCTTCTGGTTCACGAGGTTGTCTTCGGCGACGAGCACCTTGAACGACTTCGGGGCGACGAAGACGAAGGGTGCCTGCGGCTCCTCCCGCTGCGCCTCCTCTGCCAGGACGGCCTGGAGCGTCTCCACCAGCGTCGACACCTGGACCGGCTTCGTCACGAGCGCCGCGACCCCGGGGCGGGCCTCTGCGGGAGAGCGCGCGCGCGTGAGGAGGACGACGGCGGCGCCGGACACGCTCGCGAGCCGGTCTGCGAGATCGACCTCCGGGCCGACGGCGAGCTGCGCATCGAGGAGCACGACGCGGAACGGTCGGCCCTCGGCGGTCGCCGAGACGACGGCCGACTCGGCCTCGCCGACGCTGGCGATCTCGGGGCGGGCCCCCGCCGCGCGCAGGATGTCGACGAGGACCCTGCGGCTCGTGGAGTGCTCGTCGACGACCAGGACGGGGACGTCCGTGAGGACGCGCGGCACGTGAGCCCCGGAGACCTCGGTCTTCGCGCGGGCGAACGGGACGCTGAACCAGAAGGTGCTCCCACGACCGTGGACGCTCTCGACGCCGATGCGCCCGCCCATGAGCTCGACGAGCTGCCCGCAGATCGCGAGCCCCAGGCCCGTTCCTCCGAAGCGGCGGGTCGTCGACTGCTCGACCTGGCTGAAGGCCTCGAACACCATCGCCTGCTTCTCGGGCGGGATGCCGATCCCCGTGTCCGTGACGCCGAAGAGGACCTCGACGCGATCGTCCGTCATGTTCGCGATCTCGACCGAGACGAGGACGTCGCCCGCGTCGGTGAACTTGATCGCGTTGCCGACGAGATTCACGAGCACCTGCGCGAGGCGATGCGCGTCGCCGACGAGCTCGTGAGGGATCTCGGGCGGCACGTCGACCGTGAGCTCGAGCCCCTTCTCGTGGGCGCGGTTGGCGAGGGCCTTCACCGCGCTCCCGACGCAGTCGTGGAGCACGAAGGGCTCGAGCACGAGGCGCATCTTGCCGGCGTCGATCTTCGAGAAGTCGAGCACGTCGTTGATGATCTCGAGGAGCCCCTCGGCCGAGAACCTCACGGTCTCGAGGTAGTCCCGCTGCTCGGCGGTGAGCTTCGTCTGGAGGGCGAGGTTCGTCATGCCCACGACGCCGTTCATCGGCGTCCGGATCTCGTGGCTCATGCGCGCGAGGAAGTCGGACCGGGCCCGCATCGCGGCCTCCGCCGCCTCCTTCGCGCGGAGCAGCTCGTTCTCGCCGCGCTTGCGCTCCGTCACGTCCTTCGCGAAGAGGAACACGCCGTGCGTACCAGGCCCGGATCGTGCCGGGACGATCGTGACGCTCTGGTGGAACGTCGTGCCGTCGGCGCGAAGCGCGCGGACCTCGACCTCCAGCTTCCCTGCAGCGCGCGCCGACTCCAGCGCCCGCGCGAAGCGCGAGCAGTCGTCGGGATGGACCGCGCTCGGCCATCCACGCCCGACGAGCGCGGCAGCGTCCCGTCCGAGCGACGCGGCGTAGGCTGCGTTGACGGAGACGAACGAGCCGCCGACGTCGAGGCGGGCGACGCCCTCGACCGCGTGCTCCAGCGCGTCGCGCAGCTCGCGCACCTCGCGCTCCGAACGACGCTGCGCCGTGACGTCCAGGGCCACGCACACGTATCCGTAGACCAGCTGATCGTGATCGCGAAGGGTGGAGATCGAGAGCCGGACCGTGAACCGCGTCCAGTCACGGCGCACGTACGTCCAGTCCGTTGAGTCGATGGACGTGTCCGAGCCCGAGCCGATGATCGCAGCGAAGGCCTCCTCGAAGGACGTCGGGGGTCTTCCGAGCGCGCTCGAAGCTCGCGCGAGCACCTCTTCGCGCGCATGCAGCTCGAGGCACGATCGCCGGCCGATGAGCTCGGAGGCGTTCCAGCCGAGGAGTTGCTGGGCCCTCGCGTTGAAGTCTCGGATGATGCCGGAGCGGTCGGTGACGACGACCATCACGCCGGCGCTGTCGAGGATGGCGCGCCAGTGGTCCTGTCGGTCGCGGGCGGCGACGACCAGGCGCTCGCGCTCGAGGAGCTCGCGCTCCGCCGATCGCCGCGCCTCGGCGTGCCTCTCGAACGTGGTCCAGACGATCTTCAGGACGGCGACGGCGACGACGACGACGACGACCGCCGTGAGGCCGTCGAACGCCCCTCGAGCTACCCCCTCGAGCCAACGCGCGACGCCGAGCAGCCCGAACACGGCGCCGGCGATGCCGAGGCCACTCGCGACGGCGCGGATCCGCGAGAGACGCTCGGCCGCCTCCCCTGCCTCCACCGAGGGCTTCATCCTCGGAGGGAACGGCCGCGCCGCGCGAACCTTCAGCTCACTTCACGAGGGCCGCGATCTCGGCGCCGACGCTGTTGATCGCGCTCTCGACGGCCCCGTTCACGGCGCGGTTCTGGAGCTCCGCGATGCCGCGCTCCGCCGTCCGCGCATCGTCGCTCGCCGAGGCGTTGCCGCTCACGGTCGCCTTGAGGGTCTGCTGGGGGACCTTGCGGATCGCGAGGCTGAACTGAGCCGACACGACGACGCCGCCGTCGCGCGCCGTGCTCTGCGTGAGCCGCGTGAGCGAGCCGTCGAGGAGCAGGACCGGAATGCGCTTCTCGTTCGCCCTGCGCACCGCGCCCTCGTCGTTCCCGTCGAGCACGACTGCGCCCTTGATCGAGCTCGCCTTCGACTTTGCCGCCTGACGCATGACGGCGTCGAGGTCGTTGGCGCGCACGTTGGTCGAGTTCGTGATCTTGCCGAGCTGCACGATGTACTTCGCGCGGTCCATCGCGGCGCCGTCCGGGGCGCCGCTCGGGGCGCTCTTCGCCTTCAGCTTGTCGATCGCCTCCTGCATCGCGGTCTTCACGCTGGCGAAGGACTCGCCCTTCTGGGCACGCTCGATCGCGGAGAGCGAGGACGGATCGCCGATGTTGCCGAGCGCCACCGCGCATGCGACGCGGACGGCGGGGTGAGAGTCGCGGAGGCCCGTCTCGAGGTCGGGGCGGCCCGAAGCGCCCGCGCGACCGAGACGCAGCGCGGCCTGGACGCGCACGCGGAAGTCCGTCGACTCCGAGAGGTCCTTGTCGGCCGCGCCGCCATGGGACGCGAGGGCGAGCGTCGCGAGGAACGCGGACGCGCGCAGGATGCGGAGAACTGTCTTGCGCTGCTGCATCGAACTCTGGCGAACCTCCGACGACGGAAGAAAACGTCCAGGCTCCGTGACTACGTAAGGGGCGCTCGCTCGCGCAGCGCGTGTCTCAGAGATACCCCACGCGAGGGTCAGTGCCAGCGTCTTTTTCCGATGGAGTCGCGTGCGCCGCTTCCCCCTCGTTCCCCTCGCACGCCCTACACACTCATCGCTTCTCGGTCGAGCACACCTTCAGGATCTGCGTAGGCGTCGTGTCCTTGGAGCAGAACGTGCCCCGCGGGCACTCGGCGTCGATCATGCATCGGCGCTTGCACATCGGACCGCTCTTGATGAAGAGCGGGGGGCACGCGCCCTTCGCGTCGGGTGGATAGCTGATCTGGGTCGCCTTCGGGCCGCTCGCGCCGGCGTCGACGGCTGCGGTCACGCCGGCGTCGACGACGCGCCCGCCCGCTGCCGCCCCCGCATCCACGCGGACCCCGGCGTCGACGACGACGACGCGGACGCCCGCGTCCGACGGCTTCACGACGGCGGTAGGCGCGGTGGCGGCCGTCTCGGTCGCCGCCGGTGCGGTCGCCGGGCCGGCCAGGGCGCTCGGCGGCACCCACCCCATGGTCTTGCCGGAGGCGCCGTCCCACACGATGAGGACGCCCGAGCCGAAGTACTTGGCAACCTTGGTGACCGGGGTGTCCTTGCCGAGCGTCGCGACCTCGGCGCCTCCACCCGGGAAGGTGCGGACCTTCACACCGTCCTTCGCGATCACGGCGGCCTCGTCGTCGAGCTTCTCCTCCTTGGCGTAGCGGAGGACGTCCTTCTCGTTGGTGGCGCCCGAGCCTTCGACGTGCACCGTCGCGGCGTCGCCGATGCTCGCGAGGTCGGCGGTCTCGTCGTCCGTCACACCGGCGTCCTGCCCCTTCTTCTTGAGGAGCGAGCACCCGAGGAGGACCGTGGCCATGAGGAGAGACGCCGACGCGGTCGCGAGCTTGCGGGAGAGAGCGTTCATCACGGGCCCTTCTGTCTCGAACGAGGTCACTTGCAGAGATCGTTGACGGCGGAGCAGATCTTCACGCCCGTCCCGCACTTGATGCAGCGCTGGGTCGCGGGGTTCTTGCAGTCGAAGGCGGGGCACAGCCGGTGGCACTTCTTGTCCTGCTTCACGTACAGGAAGCCGACCGCGCACTGGCCGTTGGGCGAGTCGACGACGTCGAGCTCGGGGCCAGCGGGGGCGGGGGCGGCCCCGGCGTCGGCCGGCTTGGCGCCACCGCCGCCGAGCGAGAGAAAGGACGGTCGGAGCCCGAGCCCGCCGCCGCCGGCGTCCGCGGCGACGGCGAGCGGCGCGCCGGCGTCGTGCGTGACCATCGCCGAGCACACCGTCGTCGACTCCGCGGGCTTTCCGTTCTTCATGCGCGCTGCGGAGCCCTTGCAGACCTGACCGGCGGGGCACTCGGTGTCCTTCGCGCACGCGCGGCCACAGAACGCGAAGTCGCTGAAGAGCGGGATGTCCGGCGCCGTGCACGTGAGGGGCTTCACGCCCGCGTCGCTCGCCGCGACGACGGCGGCGAACGCGTCCTGCGTCACCCACCCCGCGAGCTTCTGCCCCGGCGTCTTCGGATCGTCGAACGAGACGAGGAAGAACTTCTCGCGCTGCGCTCGCTGGGTCACGACGGTCCCCTTCGGGAGCGCGAGGACGAGCGCGCCGACGGCGGGAACCACGCGCACGTTCGAGGGGCGCAGCACCGTCGCCGGTGTGTCGAGCGGCACCTCGTCGGGGAAGCGCGCGATGTCGTCCTCGTTCGCGCCGATCGGGAGCACGGCGGGAGGAGGCGCGCTGTCCGGCACCTCGGCGACGACGACGACGGCCGCGTCCTCGCCCGCGTCCGCGTCCGCGCTCGCGCCCTTCAGCTTGTTCTTCAGCGCGTCACAGCTCGCGAGGAGAGCGAGCAGCGGGAGCACGGTGAGCACGCGCGAGGGCCTCGTCATGGCGGGCGGAGGCTACCAGAGACGTGCGTCGTGTTGCAGAAAACGACGCCGCCGTCAGACGGGCGTCGCCGGCATCTTCGCGAGCCACGAGAGGAGGATCCGGTAGCCCTGGACGAGGAGACCGCAGTCGATCGACTCGTTCCGCTGGTGGGCCTGCGCGCTCTCTCCGGGACCGAAGTTGACCGCCGGGATCCCATGCGTCGCGAAGCGCGCGACGTCCGTCCACGCCTGCTTCGGCTCGACCGCGACGACGCCGGACGCCACGAGCGCCTCGACGAGCGGACTCTTCGCCACCGGAAGCGCCGCGGGCGAGAGGTCGTCGAACGTGAGCTCGGCCTCGCCTGCCACGAGGTCCTTCAGATGCTCCTGCGCCTTCTCGAGCGACGTGTCGGGCGCGAAGCGGTGGTTCAGGTTCAGCACGAAGCTGTCGGGGACGACGTTCCGGCTGCGCCCGCCGCTCGCGAGGGTCACGGTGGTGACCTCACGGAACGCGTGGCCGTCGATCACGTGCGTCTCCGGCGTGAGCGCCGCGAGCCGGCCGAGGAACGCCGCGGACTTCGCGATCGCGTTCTCGCCCTCCCAGGGTCGCGCGCTGTGGGCGGTCTTCCCGCCGAACGTCACCCTCGCCTGGATCGAGCCGCAGCAGCCGAGCTGGAGACGGTTGTCCGAGGGTTCGAGGCAGACGGCGAGGTCGAGCGAGCCGAGGTCGGGATCCTGATCGAGGACGGGGCCGAGCTCGTTCTCGGCGTAGGGCCCCTCTTCCCGCGCGTAGAACACCAGCGTGAGGTCGCACGCCGCCGACGCCGCGACGCTCTCGGCGAGGACGATCATGATCGCGAGGCCGGCCTTCATGTCGGATGCGCCCGCGCCGAAGATCCGTGTCCCCTCCTGCCGCGCGGGCCCGTTCTCCGTGCGCACCGTGTCGAAGTGCCCGACGAGCGCGACGTGGGGGCGCCCCGCTTCCCGCCTGCGGACCACGGGGACGACGATCGACTCCCCGTACCGGCGGATCGGACCGGCGAGCTCGCATCGCGAGAGCCTCTCGACGACCGCATCGCAGATCGCCCTCTCCTCGCCGATGGGAGACGGGATCTCGCAGAGCCAGAGGAGCGTCTCCTCCAGCGCGACGGCGATCGGGTTCTTCGTCGCGAGCGTCTCGATCGTCGGGCTCATCGTCGTCAGCTCGGACCTCAGACCGGGACGGCGAAGTCCCTGAGCGCGTCGTTCAGGCTCACCTTGCGGTCCGTGGCCGCGCTCCGCTTGCCGATGATGAGCGCGCACGGGATCCCGAACTCCCCCGCCGGGAACTGCTTCGTGCGGATGCCGGGAATGACGACGCTGCGTGCGGGGACGCGGCCACGGTGCTCGACGACCTCGGGCCCGGAGACGTCCAGGATCGCCGTCGACGACGTGAGGACGACGCCGGCGCCGATGACGGCCTCGCGCCCGACGTGCATCCCCTCGACGATGACGACGCGCGATCCGACGAAGACGCCGTCCTCGACGATGACGGGGCGCGCCCCCGGCGGCTCGAGCACGCCGCCGATGCCGACGCCGCCGGCGAGGTGGCAGTCCTTGCCGATCTGAGCGCAAGAGCCGACCGTGGCCCACGTGTCCACCATCGTTCCTGCGCCGACGCGCGCGCCGATGTTCACGTAGCCCGGCATGACGATCACGCCCGGCTCGCAGAACGCGCCGTAGCGGACGACGCCCGGCGGGACGACGCGGACGTTCTGCGCCGCGAGGTTCTTCTTCAGCGGGATCTTGTCGTGGAACTCGAACGGGCCGACCTCCATCGTCGTCATCCCGCGGAGCCCGAAGTAGAGGAGGATCGCCTGCTTCACCCACGCGTGCGTCGTCCACTCCTCGCCCTCGGCTCCCGGAGGCGACGCGACGCGCAGCTCGCCACGATCGAGCCGCGCGAGCGTGCGCTCGACCGCAGCGACCGTAGCGGGGTCGGACAGGCGCGCGCGATCCGCGAACGCCTGCTCGACGAGAGGACGATCCTCGCTCACCTCTTCCACGTCAGCCGGCGACCGGAGCGACTTCGTTCCCGGGGAAGAAGTAGGAGATCTCGATCTTCGCGTTTTCGAGCGAGTCGGAGCCGTGGACCGCGTTCTCGCCGACGTTGCCGCCGTAGAGCTTGCGGATCGTGCCCTCGTCCGCCTTCGCGGGATCCGTCGCGCCCATGACCTTGCGGTACTCGGCGACGGCGTTCTCGCGCTCGAGCGCGACGACGAAGACGGGGCCACGCGTCATGAACTGGACGAGCTCGCCGAAGAACGGGCGCGCCTTGTGGACGGCGTAGAAGCCCTCCGCGACGTCCTTCGACAGGGTCATGCGCTTGCACGCGAGGATCGAGAAGCCCTTCTCCTCGAGCAGCGCGAGGACGGCGCCCGCCTTCTTCTTCTCGACCGCGTCGGGCTTGATGATGCAGAACGTGCGTTCGACGGCCATGTCAGTTCATCTCCAGCGAGGGGAAAGCCTAGCCGCGCGTCTTTAGGAGAGGACTCGAGAAACTGCAAGGACGACGCGCTAGTTCCCGTCGCAGCTCCACGTGCCGGCGTACGACGTCCCGCCTTGGTGGACCCCGCGGCACGCCGCGCCGTGCGGGCCCGCGCCGAAGCGCGCGTCGCCGTAGCAGAACGAGCAGCCGAGCTTGCCCTTCACGGGGACGCCGGGCTTGCCCGTCCCCATGTCCTTGTACCCTTCGCAAGGGGCGCCCTCCTTGCTGGTGGCGCGGCTGTAGCCGTCGCGAGGGTCGTCGCGCGGCCCGCACTTGCCTTCCGGAGTGAACGGCGTCGCGCAGACGCGCGTGCCGATGTCGCCGATCGCCTCGCAGGCGCACAGCGGCGGTGCGGGGATCGGGCACACCTGGCGGAGGATCGCGTGGGCGGCGCCTACCGCGACGTTCGCGACGCACACACACCTGTTGGAGGGCTTCGGGGCGGACGGCGACGAAGGGGCGGG